>JBBSAP010000011.1:0-50341 GCA_038252165.1 Bacteroidales bacterium
CGCTACAACGACTTTTATTACGGCAGCATAAGGTCACATTCCCCCATGATGGACCGCAGGATAAGGGAGGGCAATTTCAGGGACACTTATTCGCGTCCGGAAATGAGACGTCAAGGTGAAATTTCTTATGCTTCTGCACGTCAGAGTAACAGCTCCGACAGAAGATCAAATGGCAATCTGCAAGGCAGATCCAATATAAATTCATCGGCAGTTCAAAGATCGAATGACTCCCGGAGACAGTCACCATCTGTTTCGAACAGTCCGGCTTCAGGAACTGGATCAGTACAGAGATCCTCTGATACAAGGAGGTCAGCTCCCTCTGCTTCCACCAGGTCAGCTTCCAGACCTGAATCAGTACAGAGGTCGACTACATCAACCCAGAGATCTGTTCCGTCTGCTTCCACCAGGTCAGCTTCCAGACCGGAATCGGTCCAGAGATCTAGTGCTCCCCAAAGGTCAGCTCCCTCTTCTTCGGCCAGATCGTCCTCAAGTACTCAATCAGAACAGAGTAGCAGCAGTAAAAACAGGGAATCAGGCTCTTCTCAATCATCACGCAGAAAATAAGCTTTTCATGTTCGTGCAGATTTCAGAGATACTTTGTTTTCAAGTCCGAAAGACAGCAAAATCATAACAAGCAACAGGATTGACACTCCTGTAAAAATACTTCCGAAAACATTACTGCCAGTCATCGATCCCAGAATCAGGCCGATGACTGCAGTTCCAGCAATCTGTCCGATGCTCATGAAAATGGTCAGTATTCCCTGAGATGTTGCCCGGTCTTCAGCTGAAGTATTGTCAAGGATTATGTACCGGAGCGAACTGCCGGCAAGAACTGACAGACCAAGTCCTACAAGAACACCGCTGATATAATATATGATCTTCTGACTGCCGGTAAGCGAAAGCAGAAAGAATCCGGCTGAAAGAAGCATAAGCCCGGTAATTACAATCTTTTTGACACCGTATTTATCTATCAGCCTACCGAACAACGGTGATCCGATTGCAGTTGCCAGAACAAATGGCGTGAGCATAAAGCTTGCTGCTGAAGGTGTGACTGAGAAATTCTGCACCACGAACTTCGGAATAAAGACGAAACATGCCTGGACTGCACCCGTGGATACGGCAATGATACTGGCAATTACAATCTGTCGGTTGCTGAAAAGGCTGAATTCAATCACCGGATCCTTAACCCGTTTTTCGACAATCAGAAACACGAAAAAAGATATCAGGGCAAGGGAAAAAGGAAATATGAATCCGTAAGCAAGCAATCCCGATTGCAAGCCTGACATATTAATATTATTGACACTGAGTGTAAACCCTGCCAGAGCGATCCCAAGGGCAATTATTCCTCCCCAGTCAATGCGCGACACATTTATATTTGGTACCGATGGCAATACCTTCCAACTGTAGTAGATCAGGACAAGTGATACCGGGAGATTAATAATGAAAAGAAAATGCCACTCAAAGTAATGTAACAGAATACCTGCAATAAACGGACCCATAAGGAAAGCAAGCCCGAATACGGCACCTATCAGACCCAGGACTCGGCCGCGTTTCTCGGGAGGGAAAATATCCCCTACCAGTGCAGATGCCACGGGAAAGATTCCGCTTGCGCCAAACCCCTGAATGGCTCTTCCGATCAGCAGGGTATTAAAACTTTGCGACAGAGATACCACCAGCGATCCCACCGCAAAAACAGCCAGGGCTGAAATATATATATTCCTTCGCCCGTATATGTCCGATAACCTGGCAAACAGCGAAATGCCGATCAGATTGAACAACACGTATATTGAAAATATCCACCCTGAAAATCGCGGACCCAGTTTCAGATAGCTCTCAATTGATGGTATTGCAGGTCCGACAATTGAAATATCCAGTGCCCCCATCAATACTCCTGTGAATAATAAAATAATAACTGCTTTTTGATTATTTTGTTCCATCGGATTATTGTACCATGTTACTGGATTATCCTATTTACTTAATTTGCCAAAGTAAGCAATAAACATAAGATGCCAGAAAAAATTGGAGATTCAAATCATACCCGGGGTACGGGTTACATTTTATAAACATGATATTCCAGTTTTTTGGTTTTTGATGGAGAATCTCTCATACCTGATCCTGTACTACTTGTAATGTTCGTCTTTCATTTTAAGTGACAGGAAACCTTCCGGCATCGGGGATTTTACGGTTATGATCCTGGCATCAGCAGGATGTGGAAACGTCAGTGAAAAGGCATGCAGCCTGACCCTTCTTTTGAACTCATCCGATGCTCCATATTTCCTGTCCCCTATAATCGGACAGCCAATATCGGAAAGATGCACCCTTATCTGGTTTTTCCGGCCAGTATCCGTTTTGACATCAAGGAGTGCATGATCTTTTATCAATTTAATTACTTTATAATTTGTCACAGAGTACTTGGCATTGGCTGTATTTTTGGTAGAATGCATTTTCTGGGATCCATCCTCAATAAGCCAGCTTCTGATTGTATCCTCTTCTTTTTCCGGAATTCCTTCTACCAGCGCATAGTAATGCTTTTCGGTCTCCTGCCATTTTTCCTTGATAGTCTCCATAGCTTCATTTGTCTTCGCAAACAGGAGCACACCAGAAACCTCTTTGTCGAGACGGTGCACGACATGTGCCCTGAATTTTCCCTTGCTCTGCCTTTTCAGAAACTCCGAAATAATCTCCTGAATACTGAGGCTGCCATCAGTGCTTGAAGTAGGCTTTCCGGGAGGTTTATCGATAACTATCACAAATTGGTCTTCAAAAAGAACAGGGAACGGTAGGCCCGCTCTTGCTGCATTGCCTGCCTGCTTATTTACATCAACAATGTCTCCCGGATTAAGTGGATATGAGTAGAGCGTTACCGGTTTATCGTTTACCCGTATAGTGCCTGCCTGTAAAAGCTTCTTTATCCTGGTCCTTGGCGAATCGGGATATTGCTCAGTGAGAAATTCCATCAGGGTTGACGATATTTTAACCGTATTTTTCAGGCAGTCTGGCGTTCTTTGGTCTATAATATTCAAAGATAGTTTAAAAAATTAACCATAAAGTTACTTAAAGGTCACACTAAGTCGCATAAAGAACTTTTTCGACAGCCCCACTGTGTAATCAAAAACCATGTTTATTATTAATTCTTATCTTTAAGCTGAATCCAGATTATTAGTGGTTGCATAAAAAGAAGTTGATGCTGATGAATTTCCGGGATTTCATATTAGTTACCTTTTTCATGCTTTTTGCAAGTCATGCCAGGGCCCAAAAATCTGGCTGTACCGACCGCCTGGCAATTAATTACGATCAGTCAGCGACAATTAATGACGGGAGCTGCAGATATAATCCTGCCAATATCGAAGCGCTTGCAAGCCTTAACCTTGATGGAGTCCTTTCCGAAACATCAGGAATCATATTCTGGGAAAATCAGCTCTGGACACATAATGACAACAGCGATATCAACATTTATGCACTCGATACACTATATGGAAGAATTGTTCAGACCCTGCCTTTGAGCAGTATCGCAAATACTGACTGGGAGGAGATCTCCCAGGATAAAGACTACATTTATATTGGTGATATCGGCAACAATTCAGGCAACCGTGATGATTTGAAAATATACAGGGCCGAAAAAAGCTCAATCCTGAATAATTCAGCAGTATTTGATTCTGTATGTTTCACCTATGAGGACCAGACTGATTTTACTCCGGCTGCCAACAATTCTGACTTTGACTGCGAGGCATTCATTGTTTCCGGGGACAGTATATACCTTTTTACAAAGGAATGGGTAAGCAATCGAACAAGAGTTTACTCCCTTCCGAAGACTCCCGGCAATTATGTGGCAAAACCAGGAGCTTCCTATAATGTCAACGGACTGATAACCGGCTCCGTATACCTTGAAGAGGAAAGGATTGTTGTACTGACAGGATATAATGAAAAGCTGAAGCCATTTATTTATCTCTTGTATGATTTCACCGGTTCGGATTTTTTCAGCGGAAATAAAAGAAAGATCGATGTATTGCTGCCATATCATCAGATAGAGGGTATAGCAACAACAAATGGAATAAAATACTTCATCACGAACGAATATTTTGCCCTGGCTCCGATCATAAAAACCATGCAGAAGATTCATCTGCTCGATTTACGTCCCTTCCTGGGCAACTACCTGAAGCTCCCTGTTCCACAACCAGATGCCGAAAACAATTTTATTATTTCACCTGTCCCGGCACGTGAATTTGTAACAATCCAAAGTCTCTCAGACCTTCTGCCTGCTGATTATATTATGTTGAACCTGTCAGGGCAGATTGTATTGACGGGGAAGCTGAATTCGGAAAACTCAACTGTAAATATTTCCGGGTTGAATTCTGGCATCTATTTTATGAGGATCGGGGAAGAAAAAAGACACTCATACAAAATTATAAAGGAATAATATCATTATGCCTGAATCCCAAACAGTCTTTGTAAATGTTCCCAGGAACTCTCTTGCCACTGCGGTTATTGCACGCCGGGAAGGGGAATTCAATACTGAATCTGAAAAGATTCCGGCTGGTAGAATTCATGAGGCTTTCAGGAGCAATTGAAACTTAAATGAGCAATATAATATAATGGAAAAGGAAAGAGCTGTTATCGGATTTATAGGGGCCGGGGGCATAGCCCGCTCCCATGCCTTTTCGCTTAATTCTTTAAAATATTATTATAACGAAGCGCCTGAAATCGAACTGGCTGCTGTATGTTCGGCCACTAAAGAGAGCCGTGAGTCATTTGCCTCAAGGTTTGGCTTTGCAAAGTCATGTGAACTTAAGGAATTTATTGATGATGAAAGGATTGATACGGTTTTCATACTGGGACCGAACAAGGTCCATTTTGAGCATTTCAGGTCTGTGGCTGGAATGAAGTCGATAAAACGGATTTATCTTGAAAAACCGGTATGTTCCGGCTCTGAGGAAGAGAGAGATTTACTTCAGTTATGTGCACAGCATCCCTGGATAAAAACTCAGGTGGGGTTTCAGTATCTCTATACAGCCGCAATAAGAGAAGCCCTTATTTTATGGAGATCCGGCATATTAGGCCCCCCTATTCACTTTGAGCTTAAATACTATCACAGTGACTATCTGAAACAATCCTACAGGGATAAACGGGGATCCCGTCTCACTCCTGCACCTGACGGCGGTGCAATGGCCGATTTGGGTTCTCATATTATCAGCCTTCTCATAGCATTTATGGGAGAAAATATCCGTATCACAGGAGCTTTGCAGGCCGGGGAATTTGAAGATGTGCCTGAAGCATCTGATCTGTTTAGCCAGATATCACTTTATGATGAGGAGAGCCATGCTGCGGGTACTCTTTCGTCAAGCCGGGTAAGCTCGGGTACCGGTGATAACCTTTCGTTTGAGATCTTTGCCAGAGGCGGTGCACTGAGGTATTCATCCTCGACTCCCGACTTCTTTGAATACTATACTGAAGAGTCGGGTTGCTGGTCAAAGCAGATGACAGGGAGCAATTACATACCGGTCACAACATTCCCGTCAGGACATGTCCCCGGGGGATGGCACCGGTCTATGATACATGCCCATTATGTCTTTCTTACTAACGGTTCCCCGGAGATAATTGTCCCGGATATAAGACACGGGCTGTCAGTCCAGCGGTTGCTTAACAAAACTGCAGATCATTTGGCCAGATTCCGGGAGGCTAGGGATCGCTGACAAATGTATTCCGGAACACCTGGCCGGCATCTTTATTAAGGATCACAAGTCACCATGAGGAATCCTGTTAAATCAGAAATAATCACTACCACTATTTATATATATTGTGTTACAACAATATATTTATGTATAACAGTAAATATTTTACCTGGAACAATATACAATATTAACCATCCGCAGAATTAACCAGATGAAGAGTCTGCTGCAGGTACCTTCGGCGCAAGGTATCACGGCATAATTCTTGGCTAATTGCACCGAATGAGCAATATTTCTCTGAGAAGAAACCTCAGATTTCTGAAACCGTGGCGGGAGGGACCAGTGTAGCAGACGGAGGCAGAGAAGCCAAGAAAGTACAAAACAAACAAATTTTGCTGAATGCAATCTGATTGTCAATGCCAGCGGCATTGGCTTCCAATAGCCCCGGTGTCATCCGGGGAAAGGGAATAAAGGGATCTCCCCACCCCTGAGGGGTGGACTTCAAATTACCACAGTTTTACCTGTGGGGATCTCCCGATAGAGTATATTACTGAGATTAAATAATCAGGTATTCCTCTTTAAACGATACTAAATTGTCATTTAGCAGTTGTATCATCTCTTCCCTGAATGTAATTCCCTTATGGTGATATTCCTGGTTCAATACATATTTTATCAGAACTGGTTTCGTCGATATATGATAAGTGAACGCCCCATAACCGACCTGCCATCCCGGAAAATCCGGAAATAATTTACATGATTTCCCGGTTAAGGAAAGAAGTATAGTCTTTACTCCCAAAGACTATTTGATAAAGAATCTGAGTGAAGGTTGACATATTTATTCCGATTAAGTTTAGCACTAAAAGAATATATGAAAATATTTCTATTAATCAATTGGAAGTCAATCCCTCCGGGATTGTATATCTGTGGGGTGTCTTTCTGCCCGGGGTGTAACCCGGGCTAATGGAAGATGACACCGCTGGTGTCATTTCCTGACGGAATCTTCAATTCAATTTCTAATAGTGTGCCGGCCGTCCATGGAGAGCGTGAGCTTTGTCCGAACCCGTGGCGGGAGGGACCAGTGTAGCAGACGGAGGCAGAGGAGCAAAGAAAGTACAGAACAAACAGATTTTGCTGAACGCAATCTGATTGTCAATGCCAGCGGCATTGGCTTCCAATAGCCCCGGTGTCATCCGGGGAAAGGGAATAAAGGGAGATCTCCCCACCCCTGAGGGGTGGACTTCAAGATGACACCGCTAGTGTCATTTCCTGACGGAATCTTCAATTCAATTTCTAATAGTGTGCCGGCCGGCCACGGAGAGCGTGAACTTTGTCCGAAACCGTGGCGGGAGGGAAAAGTGTGCCGGCCGGCCACGGAGAGCGTGAACTTTGTCCGAAACCCGTGGCGGGAGGGACCAGTGTAGCAGGCGGAGGCAGAGGAGCAAAGAAAGTATAGAATAAAAAGATATTCTTTATCCTTATATTGGCCGTAAAAGGATAGTGCCATCTTTGAACCTTTATGTCGTTAAACCATTACGACTTTCCCAGACATCACCTATATTACATAATACATTATTCCTTACATTTGGATTACCCTTAATAAACTTCCAAAAACCTGAAATATGTCCTCAGAAATCCAAACACCTATTATTCCTGCCCCCGGCAGGGTGACATCTGTAGACTTCTTCCGCGGATTCACAATGTTCCTTCTTGCAGGAGAAGCAACGGAACTCTATTCGCATCTGTTACATTCCAATAGCGGATTTGTACATTTTATCGGATCACAGCTTCATCATCATGAATGGCACGGACTTCATTTCTGGGATCTCGTCCAGCCTTTCTTCATGTTCATAGTGGGCGTTGCAATCCCTTTTGCCGTTGCCAACAGGATAAAAAAGGGAGAAAGCAGCAGATCTATCAATCTTCATGCTTTCAGGCGAGCGGCATTGCTGCTGTTCTTCGGATGGGCCCTCTATTTTGTCGATGCCGGGCATCTTGTTTTCAGGTTCCAGAATGTCCTTGCACAATTATCTGTAACCTATATAATAGCTTTCCTTATAAGGAATAAGAGCTTTAAATTCCAGCTGATCTTTACCCTTGTGATCCTGCTTCTGATCGATCTGGCGTACCGCTTTTTCCCCGTGGAAGGATTTAATAATCCATGGGTGAACTTCGAGAACCTTGGGGCCTGGTTCAACAATAAGATAGAGGGCGTTAAAAAAGCAAGCGAATGGGCAACCCTGAACTTTGTCTCCACAACAGCCCATACAGTCTGGGGCGTGCTTTGCGGAAAACTTCTTATGAGTGAAAAAACTTCGCGACAAAAGATCCGGGCACTTGTAATCGCCGGCATATCGGGTCTCGTAATCGGATATTCCCTTGATCTGCTTAATATAACTCCCATAATCAAAAAGATCGCAACCTCATCATTTGTCTTTGTGAGCGGAGGATGGGCTATCCTTGTCCTTGCCTTCTGTTACTGGCTTATTGATGTAAAAAATATATTTCAAAAAGGATCACGGTTCTTTATTATTGTCGGTATGAACAGCATTTTCATTTACCTGTTCTTTTCGGTTGGGGGGGCCGGTTTAATGACAAGGATCGTCTCTCCGTTCAGCAAATTGCTGTTCTCGTGGGCAGGTGAGATGACGACTGAAATAATTGCGAGCCTTGGCGTCTGGGCGGCATTGTGGTACCTGTGTTACTGGCTTTATAAGAATAAACTGTTCATTAAGATCTAAAATATAAGACTATGAAGACCAGGTATATTCTACCCGCATTGATGCTGATACTGTTCACCACAATGCAACATTGCTATGCTCAGGTATCAGGAGCTTCCGGCAAAGCCATGCCTGAGAATTTCAGGAAATTTAACCTTCCGGTCTTTGGTGAAAATGTTTTTGTCTTCGACCCTTCAATGGATATGAAGGATATCCAGATTATTATTGATACAGTTTTTGCGAGGCAGTCAGCCCGAAGGAGCGAATTCAGCACCAACCGCTATGCCCTTTTATTCAAACCGGGAAAATATGACCTCGATATTAAGGTCGAGTATTATATGCAGATTCTGGGACTCGGTGAGTCTCCTGAAGATGTTATGATAAACGGAGCTGTAAGGTCAAATACTCTAAACAGAGGCAGTGTGCTTGTAAATTTCTGGAGATCCGTTGAAAACCTTACAGTGATACCTTCAGACAACTCCACTATGGTATGGGGTGTATCGCAGGCATCTCCTTTGAGAAGAGTTCACATAAAAGGCAACCTGCAGCTTTTCGACAAAGGATATGCAAGCGGCGGTTTTCTTGCCGACTCAAAAGTTGATGGTAATATCACATCGGGTCCCCAGCAGCAATGGTTTACACGAAACTCCGACATGGGCAAATGGATAGGCGGAAACTGGAACATGATGTTTGTAGGGGTGAATGGTGCTCCTGCTGAAAACTGGCCGGAGCTGCCTTATACAACAATAAAAGAAACCCCGATAGTCCGCGAAAAACCTTTCCTGGCATTCGACGGAAAACAGTTTATAATAAAAGTCCCTAAGCTGAAACGGAACAGCATTGGACCTGACTGGATTTCCGGAAATAATACAGAAGAGACCATTGGCATAGATAAATTCTATATTGCAAAACCGGGTGTTGATAATGCCGAAACAATGAATTCTGCCCTGAAAAAGGGGAAACACCTGCTGATAACTCCGGGAAGATATTTTCTGGACAAAAGTCTGAAAGTGACCAGACCTGGTACAGTTATAATGGGAATCGGGCTGGCAACCCTGATACCGGAAAATGGCAATGCAGCAGTAGAGATATCGGATGTTAACGGGGTAACTGTATGCGGACTCACTATAGATGCTGGAAAAGTTTTCTCAAAAGAATTGTTCGTGGTTGGCCAATCTGGTTCCCGCATGCCGCATGGGTCCTCCGAAGCTTCAGCGAAGGAGGATGCCGCAAATCCGGTTTTCCTTTATGACATATTTTTCAGGGTAGGAGGTCCGGCCGAAGGGTCTGCCGGAGCATGCATGATCATAAACAGCAGGCATGTGATTGTTGACCATATCTGGCTCTGGAGGGCCGATCACGGGAATGGAGTTGGCTGGGAGAAGAACAGGGCGGCAAACGGATTAATTGTAAACGGTGACAATGTGACAATTTACGGATTGTTCAACGAGCATTTCCAGGAGTATCAGACTTTATGGAACGGGAACAACGGCAGGGTATATTTCTATCAGAGTGAGATGCCTTACGATCCTCCAACAGTGGACTCATGGAAGCATGACGGTATTTACGGGTACGCTTCATATAAGGTTTCTGATAACGTAAAGAACCATGAAGCATGGGGCATAGGAATCTATAATGTCTTTTACGATGCTCCGGTAATCGTCGATAATGCAATTGAATCGCCTGCAAATCTCGAAGATAAGATCCATAATAAGATCATCTTCTGGCTGAACGGGAATAAGGAGAGCATCGTTAAAAGCATCATCAACGGCAAGGGCGGTCCGGTCAATTCAACTACAAGAAAGGCTACAATGAAATAAAGTCGTGCAGGTCGTGCACGACTTGCACGACTTTTTACTTGAATAACTCAGCTCCTCCCAGGACAGGAATCATTAACGACGTCCCATTCAGATCCACTGTAAGTCTTGTACCAGGTTCGGGCCAGAGCGTGAATTCCCTGTCGCTAGAGAAAATCATCAACCCTATCTGTTTCCCGGAAGGTATTATCTGGTCGTCAGGTTCCAGATCGAACGTAATTTCATAGAAACGCCCCGGTGCAAGCGGGTCGCTTTTTGAGAGAGACTTGCTATTCTGAAGATCAGCCCAGCCCCGGGTGATAATATTATCGGTGTTTCTTGCATTTGGCGCGGTTGTCCAGGGCAATATCACAAGCCAGACCGAAAGATTGACGGCTGACTTATCACTGGATGCTTTTATTGTTATTGAAGGGGTGCCTGAAATATGTACGTCCTCTTTCAGGGGAGCAGTTACATAGAGCAGCCTGTGTTCAGTCCATTCTGCCTGTGCGAGAGCAGATCCGTTGAATGAAAAATTATCGGTAAGCGTCTCATAGCTGTTTCCTTTTGGTTTTTCCGTGACAAGAGATCCTGCCTTTGGTGCACCAGGGAAAAGAAAAAACTCAACAGGCGATGAATCAGGATTTGGATAATCCGCATATGGAGTTGGTTTAAGTCTGTCATCCTTTTCGCGGACAATCCATACCCTGGGGTCATTCTCAACATTGTTTTCAACTCCGAAAAGGTATCTTGTGAACCATTTGTTCATCATCGCGAAGGGAGGTTCACCTCCATGGCCTCCCTGATGAAAATAGACCTGCAATGGAACCCCTTTTTCCTTCAAAACCTTTATGAAGCGGGCGTTGTGGCTTATCATTACATTCCAGTCGTTGAATCCGTGGGCCATAAGAGTGGCAGCTCTGAAATCCTTCATATAATTCATAAGGTCGCGCTGCGCCCAGAAGTCATTATAATCGCCTGTTTTCCTGTCAATATTTGCCTGGATGATATTCTTCTTGTAAACGCTGTCGCAGTATGCACAGTTATCGGGGTTAGAATGGATAAAATCATAAAGGACGTCGACATCTTCTCCGAGGTACCCGCCGGGACTGCGTACCAGTCCGTTTGAACGGTAATAATGATAATATGAGTTATTGGGCGATACCGGGATGATCGCTTCAAGGCCTTCAACACCTGTGGTTGCTGCGGCAAATGGAATTGTACCGTTATATGAAGTACCTATCATTCCGACCTTACCGGTGGTCCAGTACGCTTTCACTTCTTCTGATCCATCGGGGGAGGTAAAACCCTTGGCCCTGCCATTGAGCCAGTCAATAACGGCCTTTGGTGCTAATGCCTCTATTCTTGTTCCAATAGTCGGACAACCCTGGGAGAGCCCTGTCCCCGGGGCAGATGAATGCACAACAATAAACCCGTAAGGGATCCAGGTCCTGGTTTGTGAGGTGGATATAACAGGTCGTTGCCCGCGTCTTACAATAGGCGGTGGATCATTCCTTTTTGGAGGATCGGAATTAAGTTCCTGCCGGACGTTCCAGAAATATTGACTGGCTGTGGAGCCTGTCCCCGCAAAATAGGGGCTTGACTCATAAATGACCGGAAGCCTGAGTCCTTCAGTCTCTGTTTGTAATGGCCGCGTAACATCAACATGCATCCTGTCTTTTTTACCGTCGCCGTCGGTATCAAATTCGGTTTCGACCCACAGATCGTGCTTTATCCACTCTTCGGAGTTTTCAAAAGCGGGGATCTTTTGTGCTTCTCCGCCGACAATAACCGGAACCACAGTCGGGATGGCTTTTCCGGGTGCGGAAGGCAATGCCTTTTTTGTCTGGGCAAGCAGTCCGGACTGTAATAACATTGTAATTACAGCTATTGCTGTCAGTGCATTTATTTTGATTCTCATGTCAGATATGAAATAAGATTATTATCTTTTGCAAAGAAAACAATTTTCACGCATAACAAATTAAACCTATGACAGACCCGATCAAGGATAATTCCATAATAATTATCGGGGCAGGATTTGCAGGACTCTCTGCCGGGATCTATGCCCAGATGAATGGTTACAAGTCGCAGATATTTGAATTGCATGATAAGCCGGGTGGGCTGTGCACTTCGTGGAAACGAAAAGGTTATACAATAGACGCCTGCATACATTGGCTGGTTGGTTCATCTCCAAAAAGCAACATGCATGACCTCTGGGAAGAAGTCGGGATAACACAGGGAAGAGAGTTTATCTACATGGATGAATACATGCATTTTGAAAGCCCTGACGGCCGCACTTTGACTTTTTACGCAGATGTTGACAAGCTTGAGAAACATCTTCTTGAATTTTCACAACAGGACAGCCAGCAAATAAAAGAGTTCATAAAAGCGATTAAAATCTGCCTTGCATTTGACCAGCCGTCAAGAAATACTCCTCTACCTGAAAGGTTCATTAAACAAATCCGGTTGATCTGGACTTTCGTTTTCAAAGGCAAAAAGATGAAGGAATGGATGAAGACTACCGGTAAGGAGTTTGCAGCCCGATTTAAAGATCCCCTTTTGAAACGCGCGTTTGATGAGATATGGATACCGGAGTTTTCAATAATATTCATGTTCTTTACATTTGCATACCTTCATAAAAGGAATGCCGGATATCCGCTTGGCGGGTCCCTGCCAATGTCAAAAGCTCTTGAGGATAGGTATAAAGCTCTTGGTGGTGTAATTAATTACAGGAACTATGTGGATAAGATCATCACCGAAAACGGGAAGGCTAAGGGAATAAAGCTGTCCGATGGTACTGAATACCGGAGTAATATTATTATTTCTGCTGCTGATGGATTCAGCACCATTTTTAATATGCTTGAAGGGAAATATGTTGATGAAAAGATCAGATCTATATACGATAAATGGCTGCCATTCCCTCCGCTTATTTTTATTGGTCTGGGTGTAACCCGCAGATTTGATGATATCCCGTATTCTGTTTCAGGATTCAGCTTCCCATTGAAAGAACAGGTGCTGATTGGTGATAAAAAACGTGACAGGCTGCCGGTTCATCTTTATCACCATGACCAATCAATGGCCCCTGAGGGCCGTACAGCGCTCACCGTGATGTTAGAAACAGATTATGATTACTGGAAAAAACTTAATGAGGACAGAATGGAATATGACAGTAAAAAAGATGAAATAGCCCATGTGGTGATTGAACTTCTTGAACAGCGCTTTCCGGGTATTTCCTCACAGGTTGAAATGATCGATGTAGCTACTCCTCTTACATTCGAAAGATATACCGGCAACTGGAAAGGAAGCTTTGAAGGCTGGCTGATCACTCCTGATAATTCAAATGTATTGATGAAACCTATGTCGCAGACATTACCCGGATTAGGCAATTTCTACATGTGTGGCCAGTGGGTTGAGCCGGGAGGAGGATTGCCGACGGGTGTCATGTCGGGACGCCGGCTGATCAAATCAATTTGTAAAACAGATAATAAGAAGTTCAGAACTACATCTCAAGATGCGAAGGGGGGCACACCTGGACAAACTTGAGGGTTTATCTCTCGGAGTTTGTACCAAAGCTGTTCAGGTAATATTAATACTTCCTGCTTAGCCACTCTTCCGGAACCGGCATTATACAGATATTCATCGACCGGTTGTTTTCTGACAGCATTGCTGACTGGATTTCTATCCTGGTTCCGTCAGGACTGAAGGTGGGATGAGGATGATCTGAAGCGGTTGTTTTATGCCCGGCCGAAAAAAGGATCATCTCATGAGTATGCCTGTCGATCAGGTAAATATTCCTTGCAAAGTCATCTCCTACCGCCCATCTTCCATCAGCCGACCCATTTACATGCCATAACCCGCTGCCTGAAGGAGTTTGTCCGGCTATCGTCATTTCCCTGGTTCTCAGGTTGACTATTCCAAGCCCTGAAGGTTTTTCACGGGTCCCTGAAGGTCCCCATCCCTTCTCCTGGCCCGGGTTGGCAGGATCAGCTGGCATTTCCGGTGTACCGATCTTCCGGTGACCCATTATTGCTATAGCAACTTCATCTTTCGTTATGACCGCTTCGTGTGTAACCCATTCATATTCCGACTCAGGATAAAGTGGACGCAGGCCAGAACCATCTGACATCACAGTCCATGTTCTCTGGGGAGCTTTCCCTCCGGTTTCCCAGCAGAAAACTATCTCACCCGGTACCCATGTATTTGTCTGTATGTGGCCGACCTGAAACGGAACCGCAACAACAAATTTCATTTCTCCTGTTTTTACATTCAGGCTCCCTATCCCTGAAGGTCCTGCGCCCATATTCCTTGGACCAAAATTAGATTCTATTTTGGTCCCCTTCGGCAGATGTTTTGCAGCTTCATCCTTACCCACCCTGAAATATACCCAATCCTCATCAGCATCGAGAGCCATGTCGCCTCCTGCTCCTATTTCTGCCGGAATTGTTCCGCATACCCTCTGGTATTCATTCTCCTTTTTCAATGTTCCGGCCTCACTGTCGGTTAACAGCTTGTCGAGATTGACCTCAACTATCTGCACAGGTCCGCCACGGGTCTGGCCGGGCTGCCTGAGAACCATCCGCATGAAATAGAGCTTCATTGATCTCTGTGACAGTGTAAGCATCCCCATATAACCACCTTCCGAGACCTGGACTATAACTCCTGTTTTCTCATTTACAGCCAGTGTTTCGCCTGGTACCCTGCCGGACCTGAATATAAGCCATTTGCCGTCGGCGGTCCATTGACGGTGTGTCTGATAGATCTTTGAGTCGCCTGCTGGTGTGCTTGTAAGGAATGTGAGCTGAATGCCAGTCACAGGATCCGTCACAATCTTTTTTTCAGGCGGAAAGCGTCTGCCGATCTGGGCGTTAACTGAAGCTACAGCTAAACCCAGGATAATCAATGCTAAACACAGTTTCTTACAGTTCTTAAATTTCATAACAAAGGCTGTTGTTTGTCTGTTTTTTATTAATACAATACCACCCAAAGAGCAAAGTCATTGCGAGGAGCAAGCGACGAAGCAATCTTTATCAACGGGCAGTAACCTTTATTAACCCACCCCCCGAACCCCGTGCCTCACACCAATTTCTTGTATTTGATCCTCACCGGTGTCGTATCTACAACACGTTTCTTGTAGTTCTCCTCATAGTCGGAATAGTTCCCTTCGAACCAGAAGACTTTTGAATCGCCCTCAAAAGCAAGCATATGAGTGGTGACCCTGTCGAGGAACCACCTGTCGTGAGATATAATCACAGCGCAACCGGCAAAGTTCTCAAGCCCCTCTTCCAAAGCCCTTAGTGTATTCACATCAATGTCGTTAGTCGGCTCGTCGAGCAGAAGGACATTTGCTCCCGATTTAAGAGTAAGCGCAAGATGGAGCCTGTTTCTTTCCCCTCCCGACAGCACGCCGCACTTCTTCTCCTGGTCGGCTCCCGTGAAATTAAATCTCGAAACATATGCCCTTGCATTAACAAGCCTGTTTCCAACCATAACATCATTCTGTCCGCCAGAAATGACTTCATATACTGACTTAGCCGGGTCAATTCCCGCATGAGCCTGATCGACATATCCGAGTACTACTGTTTCTCCAATCTGAAAATCCCCGTTGGTCGGTTTTTCCTGACCCATTATCATTCTGAAAAGAGTTGTTTTTCCGGCACCATTCGGACCGATGACACCGACTATTCCGTTTGGAGGCAGATTAAAACCGAGATCATCAAACAGGAGCTTATCGCCGAATGATTTGGCAACCTTTGAAGCCCTGATAACTTTATCTCCAAGCCTTGGTCCGTTGGGAATAAATATTTCAAGCCTCTCTTCCTTGGCCTTGATATCCTGGTTTAAAAGATTCTCATAAGCACCCAGCCTTGCCTTTGACTTTGCATGTCTTGCTTTTGGAGACATTCTTACCCATTCAAGCTCCCTTTCAAGGATCTTCCTTCTTTTTACATTCCCTTTTTCCTCGACTTCCAGCCGTTTTGTCTTCTGTTCAAGCCATGATGAGTAATTCCCTTTCCATGGTATGCCCTCGCCCCTGTCGAGTTCAAGGATCCAGCCTGCAACATTGTCAAGGAAATACCTGTCGTGCGTTATGCATATGACTGTACCATGGTATTGCTTGAGAGTTGTTTCCAGCCACTGGACAGATTCTGCATCTAGATGGTTCGTCGGCTCATCAAGCAGAAGGATATCCGGCTGCTTTAAAAGGAGCCTGCAAAGGGCAACCCTTCTTCTTTCGCCCCCTGACAGAATACTGACTTTTGCATCGCTCTCGGGGCACCTGAGTGCATCCATTGCCCTCTGTATCTTGTAGTCGATATTCCAGCCGTCGTGGTAATCGATCTTCTCCTGCAGTACTGCCTGTCTGTCCATGAGCTGCTGCATCTTGTCAGGGTTCCCGTACACCTCAGGTTCGGCGAATTTTATATTTATTGTTTCATATTCCTTAATAAGATCCATGGTTTCCTTAACGCCGTCCTCGACTATCTCACGGACTGTACGGCTCTCTTCGAGAAGTGGATCCTGGGGCAGATGTCCGACCGTGTAACCCGGAAGGAATGTGACTTCTCCCTGATACTCCTTTTCAAGTCCTGCAATTATTTTCAGAAGGGTTGATTTGCCTGATCCGTTCAGTCCGATTATACCGATCTTCGCACCCAGAAAAAATGAGAGTGAGATATCCTTTAGTACCTGGCGGTGGGGAGGGTAAGTCTTCCCGACACGGTACATTGAAAAGATGATCTTGTTGTCGTCGCTCATAAAAATTATTTTGCGACAATTTAGAAAAAAAATAAGGACGTGAGTCCTTAGCCAGGGTATTTTGAGCAGAAGAAAATAAAAAATGCCACCAGGTGACACGGAGAATACACAGAGCGCCACAGAGAAAAACCCCTGTGCAGCTCTGTTAATCTCTTTGGATTTCTTTGTAAGTTCTTTTAAAATGTTTTCCGCTGCTGATTACCGGGTTATTTCTCTTTTACCGTTGAACAACTTAATAGTTTCATCCTGAAGGAGAACCCATAGGGAATATACACCTTTCAATGTTCCGATCGGGATGTTGAGGCATCCTACTGCTGCCACAATAATCACAAGGTATCTTGCCCAGCCCTGAAAAGAGAGAAGTCCTATCCCTCCCACCAGTCCAATAGTCGATAAAAACCCTATCAGCAATGGAACGCTTATTGAGAGAAATCCCAAAACCATCGATGGAATCTCATCATTGCCTACAACTCCTTTTGCAAAATTCAGTGCGAAAAAAGCACCCAAAGCCAAAATCAGACCAATGAATCCAAAGCCTATATGTATAGCTCCAACCACGGTCACGTGTTTCCTCATTTTATTTGCATCTTCCATGACTTTAATTATTCTTAAGTTTTTGTTTTCATTCCTGCTTAATGACTTGTTCTTTAGAAAATAGTTGCATCAAAATACCTAATAATTTTATAAAAAATACGTTTTTAAACAAAAACACGAACAGAATCAGAACAATTCTTAATTTTGATAAAATATTTTCAGATGAAACGGAAAATCCTATTTATAATATCATTCTTATTTATTACGCTGGCATTTAATTCATGTGAAGCGCTGGGAACATGTAAGGTCTGCAAGCAGGTAACATATGAAATTGGCGGCGGAATCATTTTGGAAGGGTCCGAAACAGAATATTGCGATGCTGCACTAATAGCAATCGAAGCCAAGGCTGATATAATTGTCAACAATACCAGAATTTCCTGGGAATGCAGGTAGTTAGCTCCACAGGCGGCCCTGCCCTGCTTAATTATAAATATTTAAAAATTTTCTTGTCGAAATTCTTTGAAAATTCAGTTTCCGGCATTAATTTTGTTCATAAGTTGTTAATAATTGTGTTCGATTTACAAGCAGACATTTATATCTTGTCGTAAATTTATACAAGTCAAATTCAATTTTATAATGTCTCTGAATTTCAGTGGTTTAGAATTATCCGATAAGACTATTGTCATTGTCGAAGACGATGTTCCATCTATCAGGTACTATGAAACTCTTCTTCAAAGTTCAGGGGCAGAAGTAATCAAATTCCGCACTGGAAAGGATTTTGTTGATTTCTTAAACAACAAAGAAGCAAAGGTTGACCTGGTGATAATGGATTTTCTTATCCCTCTTATTAACGGAATCGATTGCACAAGGATATTCAGAAAAACAAGGAAATGTGTTCCCGTTCTTATGATTACCGCATTTTCCTCAGAACAGTCGAAATCTGACGCCTATATTGCCGGATGCAACGAATACATTCTTAAACCGGTTTATCCTGAGAATGTATATGCCCTGCTGGAAAAGTATCTCAAGCAGGAAGTTCACAATTCCGTTACCTATCGTTCCTGATCCTTTTATTTCGTTTTAATTTGCTGCTTGCCGATATATTCAGCATAGTATGCTTCCAGCTTTTTGGTAATCCCGTCGGCAATCTCTTGTTTACCGTGCGCCTCGCAATATCCGGCTGCCTTTGATGTATACTGAATGGCAGATTGTATTTCATATTCTGCCGAACTTAAAACATAGGGATTCTGCCTGAGGTAATAATTCAGCTTTTCAAAATAATAATCACTAAGGTTCTTTGTCATTTCAACCGCTATATCAGCCTCTCCTGCTGCAAAATATGCATCAATGAGATCGGTGAAATAGGGATCATACGGAAACCTGTCGGGAGGCAGCAAAGCGAGACAGCTGTTAAGCACTGCAACCGCCTTTTCGTTCTTTCCCTCAGCAGACAGGGCTTTTGCCAGACGTGAGTATACCAGCCTTGCCTTTATCACAATTAATGTTCTGATATGGTTATAATCCAGGTTGACTTCAGGATTATTTGCACCACCCCAGACGAACTTGTTTACTATATTGTCATACAGGATATCCGAATCGATCCGGCCATATTCCAGCCATCCTTTGTTTTCTGATTTAATTGGAACCAGCCTGTAAGCAAGTCCTTCCATCTGAAAATATTCCTCAAGCCCAAGTGCGTCCTCATGATATCCGGTGACATAATATATTGGCCGCTCCCAGTTATTATGGGCTAGGATGTCAAGTACAATAAGCTGGCTTTTAAGAATTGAATTCCCCTTCAGCTTAATGTCAATATAAGGAACAATCTTGTCTGCATCCTCGCGCCTGACGGTTCCCGAGGCAATTACCTTTGCCGAATCAACAGGGATCCTTATAGTCCGTGACGGTATTACATCAAGTATTTCGGTAGCAGAAACCTGGACCTTGGTTGCTTTGTTATCGCTATTGACCCAGTCGATGACGGTAGATATACTGACAGGATCTTTTGTCTTTTCGACAATGAATACCTGGTTATTCACGCCGTCGTAATACCTGGCTGGCGGGAGAGTTACAGGCAGGGGACCTGATTCATAAGTCGTCCTTTTCATCTGGTTGATATACCAGTCGGTATTCAGAAGCATAAGGTTGCAGACCCTGACATCGGTTCTCATTCCCTCGACTTCCTGGGCATACCACAAAGGAAAAGTATCATTATCTCCATTGGTGAAAAGTATTGCGTTGGGCGCGCATGAATTCAGGTAATTAAATGCCACATCGCGGGCGAGGTAACGGCCTGACCTGTCATGATCATCCCAGTTCTGGAATCCCATAAGCACAGGAACTGCAAAAAAACAGATTACACCCGAAAGAGGGGCTGCGATCTTTTCGCCTGTAAGCTTCGAAAGAGCTTCAAAAAGAGCCAGAACTCCCAGTCCTATCCACACTGCAAAAAAGTAAAATGAACCGGCATAGGCATAATCTCGTTCCCTCGGTTGATTCGGATACTGGTTGAGATAGAAAACGATCGCCGCACCGGTCAAAAGAAAAAGAAGTAGTATTACCCACCAGTTCTTGTAATCGCGGTTCAGATGATAGAACAGTCCGATGATCCCAAGCAGGAATGGAAGAAGGAAATAGACGTTTCTTGAAGTGTCCTTCTTCATGCCTGCCGGCAGGTCAGAAGTTCCTACCCTGGGCTCATCAAGAAAATTTATCCCCGTGATCCAGTTACCGTTTACAGCCCCACCAGTTCCCTGAGTATCATTCTGCTTTCCGGCAAAATTCCACATGAAATACCTTGCATACATATAGCCGAACTGGTATGAGAACATAAACCTCAGGTTCTCGCTGAATTTGGGCTTGCGGAGTATCTCCTTATCACCAGCCTGATTTGTGACAGATATAGGGATTCCTTTGACTCTGCCCCACTCCTTGTACACAGGTTCATGTTCGCTCTGCTCGCTCCACATCCTTGGAAAAATGGTTATAAACCGCTGATCATATTCCCGCTCAAGGTCATGGGCGCTGATAATATATTTACCGTTTTCAAGGACATATTTGGGCTTGCCCTCCTTATAATCAATTACCGGTGCATTATAATAAGGCCCCCTGAAAAGAGGACGCTGACCATATTGTTCCCTGTTCAGAAAATAAAGAAGGCTGAAGGGATTTTCAGGTTGATTTTCGTTCAGAGGGGTGTTGGCAGAAGCCCTTATTACAATTATCGCATTTGCTGAATATCCTATCAGTATCACCATCACAAAAGTAAGAATTGTATTAAGGACCACACGGTTCTTCCCGGCAAGGTACCAGATATATGCGGCTATGCATGCGAGGAATATAATGTCAAGGATCATCGATCCTGAAATTATCCAGATCCCTGAAAGCATCATTGCGCCAATGGCATAAGCCGAGTTCTTTACTTTTTCAGCTGATGAAAATGTCGACCTTACTGCAAGTATGAAAAATGCCGTCAGAAGAATAAAATGGAATATCATCCCGCTGTTGGGCGGTAATTTCAAGCTGTTCACAAAAAACATATCAAGCTTTGATGATATCGTAACAATTCCCGGCATGATACCGTAAAGAAGCAATGACAGAAGGATCACTGAAATTCCCAGTGATATCATGAAGCCTTTCCATGAAAACTCATACTTTCTGAAGTAATACACAAGGACTATTGCCGGAAGAGTAAGAAGATTAAGAAGATGAACCCCTATCGAAAGCCCCATAAGGAAGCCAATGAGGATTATCCATCTGTTGGAATATTCTTCATCTGCCACATCCTCCCACATAAGTATTGCCCAGAAGACCATTGCGGTAAAGAGGGATGAAGATGCATATACTTCACCCTCAACAGCTGAAAACCAGAATGAATCCGAAAATGTGTAGGCCAGAGCTCCTACGATACCAGATGAAATGACTGCGATTATCCTTGAAGTGGTGAAATCATCCTCATTGCGTAAAAAGATCCTTCTGGCCAGATGAGTGATTGTCCAGAAGAGAAAGAGGATTGTGAAAGCACTTGCAAGTGCCGACATCGCGTTCACCATTGCAGCCACTATTGAAGTGTTTCCTCCTGCAAAAAGTGTGAAAAACCTTGCAAATACCATAAATACCGGGTTTCCGGGAGGATGCCCGACTTCAAGCTTGTAAGATGAGGCTATGTATTCACCGCAGTCCCAGAGGCTGGCCGTCGGTTCAATTGTTAAAAGATAGGTGACTGCAGCAACTGCAAAAACCACCCAGCCGGTTATATTGTTCGTCAGCTTGTATCTTTTCATAGTTCCCCAATTGGTTTTTATCCTGAAATCCATATAGATAATTGAACCGTGAAATTAGTAAATTTTTCAGACTATGGCTCATGGTTGAGACACTCACTAATTTTACTATTTTTGAGTAAATGATTTTGAGTGAAATCTCTTCGCGTCCTCTTTTGCATTTGCTTCATTTCCCTGTCCGGAGTTATTTCCGCCCAGTACTATAATACCGGGCAGGATCCGTCCTCGTTGAAATGGATGCAGATAAAGACCGGCAGGTTTAACATCATTTATCCGAAAAGTTACGGAGATGCCGGAATTGATTTTGCAAGATCCCTTGATAATGCTTATTCTAAGCTCGGATCCCTGTACCCTGAAAAGAAATTCAGGATACCTGTTATCATTCATAACTACACGACTGAATCAAACGGTTATGTTGCATGGGCACCAAGCAGGATGGAAATATATCCTACCCCTGAGCAGAATTCAATTCCTCTCGATCCCAACACCCAGCTGGCAATTCACGAGCTTACTCATGTGCTTCAGATGGAATCGCTGAACAGGGGATTTACCAGAGTAATGTCATATATTGCCGGCCAGCAATTTGTCGGAATAGTTTCGTCCCTACTGCCTTTATGGTTCCTTGAAGGGGATGCTGTTTTTTCTGAATCGGTCCTTACGGGATCAGGGCGTGGACGGACTCCCTCTTTTCAGAAGCAGCTCAAGGCAATGATGATTGAAAATGGCGGCATATACAAGTATGACAAAATACTTAATGGTTCATTTCGTGACTTCGTGCCGGACCATTATCAGTCAGGTTATCAGATGGTGGCATTTTCGTATGCAAAGTATGATCCTCAGATGTGGAAAAAAGCGCTCAAACTTACTGCAGAAGCACCTTTTACATTAAGTCCTGTCAACCTGAGCCTCTTAAAATCTGCCTCCCTTACAAAAAAAAGGCTTTTCAGGGAAACCTTCGACACGCTAAAAACACTTTGGTCGGCCGACGATATTGAGTCACGAAGTGAATCCTATGAAATACTGAATCCTCCGAAAGATAAAAGCTATATAAACTATTATTCCCCGGTGCTTGCAGGTCACGACAGCATAATAGCTGTTAAAACTTCACTTACGGATCCGCCGTCATTTGTTCTGATAAGGCCATCGGATAAATCGGAAGAAAAGATCCATATTCCGGGCTATGGCTTTCCATGGTTTATTTCGTACGGAAAAGGAAAGCTTTTATGGGTTGAAACGCATTCTGATCCGAGATGGGAAAACAGGAGCTGGTCGGTAATTATGGTCATGGACATAAAGGATAGAACCATTCGGCAGCTGACAGGCAAAACAAGGTATATGTCAGCATCGATATCTCCCGACGGCAAATATATTGCTGCTACCGAGAATACAATCGACAACAGGAATAGTCTGCTGATCCTCGATGCCATGAATGGTTATAAGCTTCAGGCAGTTCAGGCACCGGAGAATGCATCATTGCAAAGGCCTCAATGGGACGCTTCGGGGAAAACACTCTCTGTTATTTATTTAACAGAACAGGGAGAGGGGATACTTAAATTCAGCTTAACGGACAAAATCTGGCATACACTTATTGAGGCAGGATACGATGATATCCAGTCTACATATCTCAGAAATGACTCATTGTTCTTTGTCAGTTCGCATTCCGGAACTGATAACATCTATTTGTGCAGGCCCGACAAATCGGTTGTGCCTCTTACAAAATCGCGATTCGGGATCAGCGATCTGAATATCTCCGGCTTCCTGTTGCTGTTTTCAGATTACTCCTCATCGGGAAATAACATCAGTTATACTTCGTTGCCAACGGTTTCGGTAAATGCGGAGATAAAGAACAATGAATCATCATACCTGATCAACAGGTTCAAATCGGAACCCTCCGGATCCAAATCATATAATGACCAGATCTATAATCCTGTTCCTTATAGAAAGTGGCAGAATCTGTTCAGGTTTCACAGCTGGATGCCTTTCTATGCAGATATTGAAAAGATCCAGGATGATCCGACATCAATAGCACCGGGCTTTACTCTGATGTCACAGAACAATCTGAGCACCTTGATTTCCTCATTTGGGTATGAGTATTCAGATCAGAGACATAAGTTTCATGCCGGCATTAAATGGCTTGGCTGGTATCCGGTTTTTGAATCCCGGATTGATTACGGAAATTCAATTAATGTTGAGAAATTCAGGGAAAATGTATCAGACCCGGCAGATATTATTAATGGATACGAATGGACAAACACACTGTCGCTGCCATTATCATTTCAGGGTGGCCGGTTCAATAAATACCTTTATTTATCGGCTTCTTCAAAGGTGAGGAATGATTATATCTATTTAAAGGACAAAGGAGTTTATGATAACCTGCAAAATCAGCTGACAGGCAGGCTCTATTTTTCAAACTATCAACGGTCGGCTATTCGTGATCTTTATCCAAAATGGGCGCAGATACTTGATGTAATTTATTCAGATTACCCCTTTGACTCAGAAATCTACGGGGACATACTCACTGCAAAGACTATATTTTATTTCCCGGGATTCATGAAAAACCACGGTTTTAAACTGAAGATGGAAGCTGAAAAGCAGAATCCTGAAAAATTTGTTCTCGGCAACAGGGCTTCTTTTGCAAGAGGCTATTCAGGAGTCCGGACCTGGTTTGACGATGCCTTTTATGAAAACATTATTTCACAGGAACTTCAGACGGGTTCGTTCGACTATTTTATGCCACTCGCTTACCCTGACTTTAATCTTGCCGGGCTTTTATACTTAAAAAGAATCCGGACCGATTTCTTCTATGATTTTACACGGGGAAAAGATAATTACGTTTTTGTTTCGGATATAAATTCCCAGGGAATAAGGGAGGTTACAATGACAAAACACGATTACACCGAAACGTTTTGTTCGTTTGGAGTACAGCTGATGGCAGATTATTATGTTTTAAGGATGCCCTTTATGATTTCCTCGGGAATTGAGGCTTCCTGGCGTGCACCCGGCGATTATCCCTATGTCAGGCTGATTTTTAGCATTGATGTTTTCGGGATGAATATTAGCAAAAACAGGTTTTATAACAGGGGTTCCCTCTAAAGGGCTCTTGCCGTATTCTTAATCAGATCCCATGCCTTTTCAACATGTTCCATAGTGACATTTGTCTGGCCCGTAACCATGCGCAGAGTATAGGTGCCGTTTATGACAGTATGGGAAATGTAAACTTTCCCTGAATCGTTAAGCTTATGGTTAAGTGTTTCATTGAATCTGTTAAGATCCTCCTCCTTTACACCCCTGGGCTTATACCTGAAACAAACCACATTGATTGTTACCGGAGCAAGAATCTGAAAATCGTGCTCCTTTGCAACCATTTCGGCAAGACGTCTTGCAATCCTGATGTGACTGCGAATTTTCTCCTGAAGCCCTTCTACGCCATACATCCGGATAACGCTCCAGAGTTTCAGGGCCCTGAATCTTCTTCCGAGAGGAACTCCCCAGTCGCGATAATCGTTTACCTTTCCCCTTGTCCTGGTTTTAAGATATTCCGGTAGTATTTCAAATGTTTTTATCAGATATCCGGGGTATTTTACAAAGTAGGCCGAGCAGTCGAAATTTGTAAACATCCATTTGTGTGGATTGAACACAAGTGAATCGATATATTCCCTGCCGTCCAGCATCCACTGGTATTCAGGCAGTATAAGGGCCGTTCCGCCCATTGCGGCATCGACATGGAGCCATATGCCATTTTCGGCACAGATATTCCCTATTGCCTTCAGAGGGTCAACAGCAGTCGTGCCCGTTGTCCCCAGCGTCGCAATGACACAGCAAGGTCTGAACCCGGCCTTTTTGTCGCTTTCAACAGCTTCCCTGAGCTTCTGGATATCCATGGTAAGGTCCTTCCTTACAGGGATCTTTACAAGGTTTTTTCTGCCGATACCGCTGATCTTTACGGCTTTTTCCACCGATGAATGAGCTTGCTCGGAGCAGTAGACCCTCAGAGTAACGGAATTGACCGCTCCTTCATCATTAATAAGGAAATCAGTTGCTTTTTCCCTTGCAGTCAGTATTGCCGCCAGAGTTGAGGTGGATGCTGTATCCTGAATAACACCCTCGAAATTTTTCGGCAGTTTTATCATATCCCTGAGCCAGATCATCATTTTCTCTTCGAGTTCTGTTGCAGCCGGAGATGTTTCCCAAATCATGCACTGGGCACTTAAAGTTGAAATGATCATTTCAGCAAGTATGGAAGGAGGGCTTGTATTGGCCGGAAAATATGCGAAGAAATTAGGGCTCTGCCAGTGTGAAATTCCCGGCATGATGATCTTCTCGAAATCTTTCATAAGTGCATCGAAAGATTCCGGCTTTACCGGGGGGTCATCAGGAAGCTGGTTAAATATTTCTCCCGGTTTTACAGGTGATTTTACAGGATATTTTTCTACATTATCCATGTACCCGGCCATCCATTCGACCAGTTCATGGGCATATTTCCGGAATTCCTCGGTAGTCATTGACAGTAAATCTTATTTCACCGATTCGGCAAGAAGAATGATCTTGTTGGCTTTGACTTCAATTACTCCGCCGTTGATCTCAAAGACAGTTTCAGCATTAGCCTGATCAATAATAATTACCGGTCCGTTTTCGAGCGTGGAAATTATGGGAGCATGGTCTTTCAAAACCTGAAAGGAGCCCTTTTTTCCCGGAACCCTTACTGATTTTATTTCCCCCTCATAGATCTTCCTGTCAGGAGTTATTATTTCGATCTTCATTTTTAGTGTGTTACTGGTTGCTTGTTGCCAGTTGCTTGTTGTTTTTAACCATTAACAAGTAACCAGCAACCATCAATAATCTTATTTTGACTGTGCCAATATTTTTTCTCCCTTTTCTATGGCGTCTTCGATGGTGCCAACAAGCATAAATGCCGATTCCGGATACTGGTCAACCTTCCCTTCGAGTATCATATTGAATCCTTTTATTGTATCGTCTATTGAAACCAGCGCTCCCTTTAAACCGGTGAACTGTTCTGCAACATGGAATGGTTGTGAAAGGAATCTCTGTACTCTTCTGGCCCTGTGAACAACGAGTTTGTCTTCTTCCGAGAGTTCGTCCATACCCAGTATTGCAATTATATCCTGAAGCTCATTATATCTCTGAAGCAGTTCCTTTACACGCTGTGCACATTTATAATGTTCCTCACCGACAATGTCGGCTGACAGTATCCTTGATGTTGAGTCGAGCGGATCAACTGCCGGATAGATACCCAGCTCGGAGATTTTGCGGCTAAGCACTGTAGTTGCGTCGAGGTGTGCAAATGTAGTGGCAGGTGCCGGGTCAGTAAGGTCATCGGCCGGCACATAAACTGCCTGTACGGAAGTAATTGATCCATGGATGGTTGATGTAATTCGTTCCTGCATTATACCCATTTCAGTTGAAAGTGTCGGCTGATATCCGACTGCTGAAGGCATACGTCCGAGAAGTGCAGATACCTCGGAACCAGCCTGGGTAAAACGGAAAACGTTATCCATAAAAAACAGGATATCCCTTCCTCCGCCCTTCCCATCGCCATCCCTGAAATGTTCGGCCACAGAAAGTCCTGATAGTGCAACCCTGGCTCTTGCTCCCGGCGGTTCATTCATCTGTCCGAACACAAGTGCAAGCTTTGATTCTTTCAAAGATGCCATATCAACTTTTGAAAGGTCCCATCCTCCCGCCTTCATGTTCTCGAGGAAATCCGGCCCATAGTTTATAACGCCTGCTTCGATCATTTCACGAAGAAGGTCGTTGCCTTCCCTGGTTCTCTCACCGACACCAGCAAAAACAGAGAGTCCTGAATATGACTTTGCAATATTGTTTATAAGCTCGAGAATAACAACTGTTTTTCCAACACCTGCACCCCCGAAGAGCCCGATCTTACCTCCTTTTGAATAAGGTTCAATAAGATCGATAACCTTGATCCCAGTGTAAAGAACCTCTTTTTCAGTCGAAAGATCTTCGTATCTGGGAGGTTTCCGGTGGATAGGGTATCCGCCCTTTTTATCCAGATTGCCTATGCCATCAATAGCCATACCAGTGACATTCATCAGACGTCCCTTTATCTGTTCTCCAATAGGCATGGTTATGGGTGATCCGGTAGCAATGACATCCATCCCTCTCCGCAGTCCGTCGGTTGAGTCCATGGCTATTGTTCTGACTGTATTCTCCCCGACATGCTGCTGGCACTCCACAACCAGGATCGATCCATCATTCTTTGTGATTTCCAGAGCATCATAAATATCAGGCATCTCAAAACCCTGCCTGTCAAATATTACGTCAACTACCGGTCCGATGATCTGGCTTATTTTCCCAACATTCTTTGCCATAAATCCGAATTATTATAGATGTTTAAAAAAATCTTTCTTCACTTGTAAACAACCTAACGGTCGCGTCCTGCAAGCGATCCTGTCATCAGTATCAGTTCTTCCTTTCTCTCCTGCGGTACTCCCGACTTCTCCAGAAAACTTAATGCATTCCTGAGATATTCTCCGGCCAGGTTCTCAGAGATAAATTTAATATTCAGCTGATCATAAATTTCTGTTACACTTTTAATTTTGGCTTCAGCATCGGTTGTTTCAGCCGAATATAATTCCTGAAGCTTTTTTCTCTGGTCCGATACTGCAATTTCCATTGCCTTAACATAAGGAAACGTCTTTTTGCCAGCTACTATATCGCCTCCCGAGACCTTACCAAAGACTTTCACATCGCCGTATGTGTCAAGGATATCATCCTGGATCTGGAAAGCAAGCCCCAGGTTTCTGCCGAATTCATACAATGTTTCCGCTTCTTTATCGTCAGCGCCGCCGAACAGGGCACCTATTTTTGCAGATGCTGCTATCAGCACCGCAGTCTTAAGTTCGATCATTCTCAGATATTCATCCTGCGATACAATGGTTGCCTTTTCGAAATCCATATCGATCTGCTGCCCGACACATACTTCGACGGCCGCTTTGTTGAAAATACGGAATATCTTCAACATAAGATGGGCGGGAGACTGCAGGAAGCATTCATTTGTTATGAATGCCATCACATCGCCTGAGAGGATTGCCTGGTTGATGCTCCATTTGCTGTGAACCGTCGGAAAGCCTCTCCGTACAGAGGCTTTATCCATTATGTCATCATGGACAAGAGTAAAGTTATGAAAGATCTCCAATCCGGTTACCGGTATCACTGCTTCATCGATCTGGTCGCTGAAAAGATTGCAGGTCATTAACGCAAGAACCGGGCGCAACCGTTTACCACCTATTGAAAGGACATACTTCACCGGGTCGATCAGCCTTCCCGATTCCGTGTTGTACGAAATATTGACCAATGACGCATTAACAATTATTTTCAGTCCTGATTGATTGTACATATTCTTTTCAGCAAAATAAATTTCAATACTTATCCTTTCAATGCTTCAGCCCCGCTGACTACTTCAAGGATCTGGTTGGTAATTGAGGCCTGCCGGGCCTTGTTATACTGGAGTGTCAGTTCGTTGACCATCTTGGTTGCGTTATCAGTAGCCATGTGCATGGCTGTCATTCTAGCTCCATTCTCTGAAACGTATGAATCGAGCACTGCTTTGTAGAACTGAATCTTAAGCGATTTCGGGATAAGCTCTTTAATTATAGCTTCCCTGTCAGGTTCATAAATATAGTCAGCAGGAACTGATGTTTTTCCTGTTAACGGAGCTGACTCAACAGGAAGAAATACTTCCCTTGTCAGCTGCTGGACAGCAGCATTCCTGAAATGATTATAAATGATCTCAATCCTGTTAAATTCACCGGTGACAAAGCTATTCATAACCTTTTCGGCAATTTCTGCAGTTCTTTCAAATGTGAGATCATTAAAAAGATCATTGTTCTCCCATGCAATATTGAATTTCTGCTTCCTGAGATAATCAAAGCCTTTTTTCCCGATTACAAGAAACCTGACGTCATCTTTTTTATACTGATCGTAATAATTTTCAGCGATAATTCTTCTTGCCTCTTTAATTACGTTGGAATTAAAGGCGCCGCAAAGACCTCTGTTTGATGTTATTACAATGATCAGGATTTTCTCTGGTGAAGTTATCCTGCCATAAACATTTTCTATTTCGGAATCCGCAAGGCTTTGTGAAAGACTTACAAGAATATCATGAAGTTTATTTGCATAAGGCCTTAGCCTGACAATCTTGTCCTGGGCTCTTCTCAGCTTGGCCGCAGCTACCATCTTCATGGCCGATGTTATCTGCCGTGTTGATTTCACCGAGGCTATCCTTATCCTTATAGTTTTTAAGTTGGGCATTAAATATCTGTTTATTCAGTTTTCCCGGGATGGCTCAGGGCTTGTATTTTTTCACAAGTTCAAGAGCTGTTTTTTCGAGAATATCAGTAATATCATTATTCAGTATTCCTTCACTCAGCTGATCAAGAACATCCCTGTGCTTCAGATCGAGATACTCGAGGAATTCAACCTCAAACTCTTTGACTTTCACAACAGGAACATCCTTAAGTAACCCTGTTGTTCCGCAATATATTATGGCAATCTGTTTTTCGACCGGCATCGGAGCATATTGCTGCTGCTTCAGGATCTCAACGTTTCTGGCGCCCTTGTTCAGGATGGCCAGTGTTGAAGCGTCAAGATCGGAGCCGAATTTCGAGAATGCCTCAAGTTCGCGGTACTGAGCCTGGTCAACCTTCAGAGTCCCTGCAATTTTCTTCATTGCTTTTACCTGGGCATTTCCCCCCACTCTTGAAACTGAGATACCAACATTTATAGCCGGACGTACTCCTGAATTGAACAGACTTGATTCCAGAAAGATCTGTCCGTCAGTTATTGAGATAACGTTTGTCGGGATATATGCTGCCACATCACCTGCCTGTGTTTCGATAATCGGCAAGGCAGTCAGCGATCCTCCGCCTTTGACCAGATGGCGGATCACATCCGGCAGATCGTTCATCTGTCTTGCCATCTCATCGGATTCAATTATCTTGGCAGCTCTTTCGAGAAGCCTTGAGTGAAGATAGAAGACATCACCCGGATATGCTTCACGTCCGGGCGGACGCCTCAGCAGAAGAGAAACTTCCCTGTACGATACAGCCTGCTTCGACAGGTCGTCATAAATAATCAAGGCATCACGGCCGGTATCGCGGAAAAATTCCCCGATTGCAGCCCCGGCAAAAGGAGCATAGAACTGTGAAGCAGCAGGGTCGGAGGCTGTTGCAAGAATAATGACAGTATATTCGAGGGCGCCGTGTTCCTCAAGTGTCTTTGCTATATTAGCAACCGTTGAACCTTTTTGTCCGATTCCTACATAAATGCAATATACCGGTTTACCTTTTTCGAAATTAGTTCTCTGGTTAATGATTGTATCTATTGCTATTGCTGTTTTACCGGTCTGACGGTCGCCGATAATAAGCTCACGCTGTCCCCTGCCTATGGGGATCATGGCATCTATAGCCTTGATACCTGTCTGCAAAGGTTGTTTCACAGGCTGTCTGAAGATTACCCCGGGGGCTTTTCTTTCGAAAGGCATCTCGAAAAGTTCACCTTCGATGGGACCTTTACCGTCGAGGGGCTGGCCGGTGAGAGTAATGACCCTGCCGAGCAATCCCTCTCCAACGTCAATTGATGCTATCCTTCCTGTGCGTTTTACAATGTCTCCCTCTTTTATCTCTTCTGTCGGGCCAAGCAGCACCGCTCCGATATTATCTTCTTCAAGGTTGAGCACTATTGCCTCCATCCCATTTTCAAACTCGATCAGCTCATTTGATTCGGCATTTGAAAGTCCGTAGATACGGGCAATCCCGTCACCAACCTCAAGGACAGTACCGACTTCTTCGAGTTCAGCGCTGGTCTGAATGCCTTCAAGCTGCGCTCTGAGAATTTTTGAAACTTCTGCTGGTTTAATACTTGCCATCTTCTAAATACTTATAATATCTTTTTTTCAGATTAATTCCTTCGTTCATATGTTCCGGAAACAAGTTCTGACCTGATTTTTCTTAGTTTGTTCTTTATGCTTGCATCAATATAGTTGTCGTCAACTTTCAGAATGAATCCCCCGATAATTGAATCATCAATATTCTCCTTAAGGTCAACTTTGGTTTTAAATACTTTTTCGATCAGGTCAGAAATCTGTTTTTTAATTGCAGTATCAACTATAACCGCAGTAGTCAGAAATGATTCAGTTATGCCGTTATATTTCAGAATATCGTGTATAAATACCCTTGCTATAGCCGGTATGTATTTTTCCCTTCCGTTTTTTACAACAAGGTCAATAAGCGCCAGCGTAAGCTCGTGCAGGTCCTTTCCAAGCAAATTATGAAGTATCTCTGTCTTTTTTGATGGTCTGATTACAGGATTGGCCAGAAAATTCTTTACTTCCGGAATTTTACATATATCCTTAACAAGAATCATATCCTGGTTTATCCTGGCGAGAATGTTTTTTTCGAGCGCTGACTGGAATAAAGCCTTTGCGTACCTAACTGATATCCTGCTTTCGTTCATTAATTAAAAACTGTTTAGTTTTTGTTGAAATCAATATCCTTCAGGTAATTATCAATTAGCTTTTGCTGTTTCCCGGTTTGCTTGAGCTTTTCCCCCAGGAGCTTTGAGGCAATATCGATAGAGAGGATTGCTACCTGTTCACGTATGCTGGTCAGAGCTTTTGTTTTTTCCATCTCAATATCTGCTCTGGCTTTTTCAACAAGTTTTTCAGCTTCCTGGGAAGCTTTGCCCTTAGCCTCAGCGATCAACTTATCACGAACATCCCGCGCTTCTTTGATTATACCCTCACGCTCTTCCCTTGCTTTTTTCAGAATGGCTTCGTTATCACCCTGAAGCTTTACCATCTCTTTCCTTGCTTTTTCGGCTGAAACTAAAGATCCTTTAATCATCTCATCTCTTTCTTTTACAGCATTCAAAATAGGCTTCCAGGCAAATTTTTTCAGGACAAGAAAAAACAGGGTAAAAATAAGTGCCGTCCAGAAAATAGTCCCGATGGCAGGAGTTGTCAGACTATTACTTGCTAAAATCATATTAAGTATTTTAAGAATTTTCCGTTAAGAAACCCTGCAACCAACCGTTGCAGGATTTCATTTTCTTCTAAGCAATAAGAGCAACTACAACAGCAAAGAGTGCAACACCTTCAATAAGAGCTGCTGATATAATCATTGCAAGCTGGATTTTTGTTGCAGCTTCCGGTTGTCTGGCTATGGCTTCCATAGCTGACCCACCGATTCTTCCGATGCCAATTCCTGCACCTATAACTGCTAATCCTGCTCCAATTGCCGCCAATGTACCTGTCATAACATTTACTTTTAATTAAACAATAAAAATCAATGATGTTCATCCTGTATCGCCAGACTAATAAACAAAGCTGACAATAAAGTAAAAACATATGCCTGGAGGAATGCCACAAGTAATTCGAGGCAATCCATGAATATCACAAATAGTATTGACACCGGCGCAACAGCCAGTGATTTGAAAATGAATATAAGACTAACAAGACTCAAAACGATGATGTGACCCGCAGTAATATTTGCAAACAATCGGATCATCAGGGCTAACGGCTTTGTAAGTATTCCGATAATTTCAACCGGTATCATTATTGGCAGCAACCATAATGGAACGCCCGGTGCTGCAAATATATGCCTCCAGTAGGATTTTGACCCGTTGATTTGAATAATAACGAATGTAAAAAAAGCAAGTGTCATTGTTACTGCTATGTTTCCTGTTACATTAGCTCCAAAAGGAGGAGGGAACGGGATAAGCCCCATAAGGTTATTTATAAGAATGAAAAAGAAAACCGTCAGCAGGTAGGGCATATACTTTTCATATTTGCGTTCGCCAATGTTTGCAATTGCAATATCGTCGCGCACAAAAAGTATAACTGGTTCCAGAAAGCTCTGAATCCCTTTTGGATGACTTATTCCAGTTTTCTTGTAGGAGCGTGATAGTGACAAAAAGAGCCATAAACCGATCAGTACTGCAAATAATAATCCGACTACAGATTTTGTCATTGAAAAATCGAGCGGCAGATGTTCTTCATTTATACTTCCATCCTCATTAACTTTTACTATTCTGCCTTTAAGATCACCTTCTTCCTCAATCTTATATCCTTTATATTCATGACCATGTGCCAGTTTTCTGGAAGAAAAGACATCAATGCCATTTCCCGCAGAGTAAACAATAACGGGAAGATAAATTACTACACTTTCACCATTTCCTCTTGTCATAATATGCCATTCATGAGAATCTGCAATATGATCAAGAATAAACTCTCTTGCACTAAATTCTTCTTCAGCCTGCGGGGTTCCTTGTTTCTCCTGAGCCTGCGACGGAATAGATACCATAAAAAGCAAAAGAAATAACAAAATAATTATTACAGGTCGTGTGTTCAAATCAGTATTATTTTATAGAGATCTGTGTTTCAATGTGTTCAACATAAAAAATATTGAAAACAAAGAGAATGCCAAATATAGTACAAAAAATAATAAAAGCGAGGAGGCAAAAGTTTTTTTAGCAACAAAAAACCAGATAAGCGCAAGTACCATTTCCATAAGCATTTTAATGGAAATCGCAACCATAAGATACATTGTCAGGCTGGCCGGATCTTTTTTCAATCCCCTGCTGAAAATATAGAACGATAACAGAACAATGGCAGAAAAGCAGCATGTAAGTATGGCAATTTCGCTGAAACGAAGAGCTATGCCAGTAAAGGTAACCAGCAGGTACCCGGCAGGCAGGAGGATAAAATCCAGAAGCAGAAGTCCGATTGAATATTTCCTAAAAATCACAGGGAAGAATGATCACCTAATAAAATCCTTGATTGCAGTATAAATACCGGCAAATACTCCCAGCAGGGAAAGAATTACAGTAAAAACAGGGGTGGTTAATCCGAGCAATTTATCCAGCTTTACTCCGCACCATGTCATTACACCAATAATGACTAACATCTGGAATGCCAGGCTTGAGTATTTTCCAAAATCCTTCAGTCCTTCACTTCCCGGACTTTTCAGGGATTTTTTCTGGTTCTTTTGTTTTTGCGAAAGAGGGTCCTTCATTATTTTCGCTTTCACTCATTTTGCAGTTTCCAGTGAATTTCGCTCCAGGTTCAATTGAAAGCTTGAAAGTTATAATATCTCCGGATATTTTTGAATCTGTCTTAAGGGTAAGCAGCTGACTCACACATAACCTTCCATCAACCGTTCCGGAAACTTCGGAGTTTTTACAGTAGACCTCTCCTTTCACTTTCCCGGTTGGTCCTATTACAACTTTCCCCTTTGTTGTAAGATTTCCTGTCAGCAGTCCGTCGATCCGGATATCGCCGTTTGATTTAACATCTCCGGTGATCTCTGTGCCGTTACTTATGAGATTAATTGTGGCGTTGTCTGTTTCGTTGTATTTTCCCATATTTTCCCAGAATTATACTTACAAACATAATAACTCACAAATATAAAAACTATTGCAAGGAAAAATAAAATGTTGATGAGTCTTTTATTGAGATGCAGCTTTCTCTGTAAATCCCTATACCGGGTCGTACCCCCATTTGAGGTACACCGCTCCCCATGTAAATCCTCCTCCAAAGGCTGCAAGGATTATCTTGTCTCCCTTCTTAAGCTTTTTCTCATATTCCCAGATACATAATGGGATTGTGGCAGCAGTTGTATTGCCATAGTTTTCGATGTTTATCATTATCTTTTCAGGAGGCAGGCCCATTCGTCTTCCTGTGGCATCGATAATCCTCAGGTTTGCCTGATGCGGGACAAGCCATGCTATATCCTTTGCCTTGAGCTTATTGCGTTCCATTATCTCTGCAGCAACATCGGCCATATTTACCACTGCAAATTTGAATACACTCTGACCCTCCTGGTAAAGAAAGTGCTCACGGGCATCAATTGTCTCATGCGAAGCTGGTTTAACTGAACCGCCGGCTTTAAGATGGAGGTATTTCCGACCTGACCCGTCGACATGAAAAACATAATCCATTATACCATAATCTCCTTTGCCCGGTTCAAGCAGAACTGCTCCGGCGGCATCGCCGAAAAGAGGACATGTGGTTCTGTCGGTATAATCGGTTATTGACGACATCTTGTCGGCACCGACAACTATGACTTTCCTGAATTTCCCGGTCTCAATATAAGCAGCTCCTGTCTGCAAGGCAAAAAGGAAACCTGAACAGGCGGCATTCAGGTCAAAGCTGAATGCATTCTTAATTCCCGCCTTGTCTGAAATTATGTTTGCAGTTGCCGGAAACGCCATGTCGGGAGTGACAGTGGCGCATATCAGGAGATCGATTTCGTCGGGGGATGTATTTGTCTTTTCAAGAAGTCCTTTTACAGCCTGTTCCCCCAGATCTGAGCTGCCAAGCCCCTCTTCCTTCAGGATTCTCCTCTCTTTTATTCCGACCCTTTGCATTATCCATTCGTCGGAGGTATCAACCAGTTTTGAGAGCTCAAGATTGGTTAGCCTGTATTCAGGAACCCAAGCATGAATTCCGGTAATTACAGCCCTAATTTTACCCATAATCAGATTGATTCTATAATCTTTTTTGCGAGGTCCGCTCTTACAACCGCCCTGGTCTGAAGGACCATATTCATAATAGCCTTACGTTCTGAAATGCCGTGTCCGATAACAACATTGGCATTTATTCCAACTATTGGAGTTCCTCCGATATTCTCAAAATTCAGACGGTCAAAAAACGGTTGAGAGATGTTAAGTTTCTTTGTGATGGAATAGATTGACTCTGCCAGTTTAAGAACTATGTTGCCAACAAAACCATCACATACAACAACATCAGTAATATCCTCATGGAAAAGGGCATGTCCTTCGACATTTCCTTTAAAATTCAGGCCAGGATGTTCCTTCATAAGTTCATAAGCCGCCTTAACAGCCGATGTACCCTTTGTTTCCTCTTCACCTATATTGAGAAGTCCAACAGTAGGATCCTTCTTCCCCAGTACAAAGCTGGCATAAATACTTCCGAGAATTCCATACTGAAGCAGGACATCAGGCTTGCTGTCGGGATTCAGCCCTACATCAAGTATAACGGAATCGCGTCCATCTATACAGGGAAGAATTGTTGCCAGGGCAGGTCTGAAGACTCCAGGGATGACATTCACCGTATAACTGGCGCCAACAAGCATAGCCCCTGTATTCCCGGCACTGCAGAAACCATCGAGGGATCCGTTTTGCAACATTCTGAAGCCCACGGCAATACTTGAATCACTTTTCTGGGGAAATGCCTTGGCTGGCTGATCCCCCATTTCGATCACCTCCGTGGTGGGTACAATCTCGAAAAATGAAGAAGATATCTTCATTTCATCAAGTTTCCTAAGTATGGAGCTCTCGTCCCCAAGAAGAACCAGAGTATCATCAGGAGAAAAGTGCTTGAGAGAATCAACTGCACCCTCAATAATAGCATAGGGTGCATAATCACCGCCCATGACATCTATTCCAATATTCATAGCGATACCGATTGATTAGTAATATCAGGCGGTTGCCTTTTTCTCAATGGCAAGCCTGCCTCTGTAAAATCCGCACTCAGGACATACCCTGTGATACTGTACTGAAGACCCGCAGTTGGAGCATGTTCCAACCGTGGGAGGCGTAGCCTTGTAATGTGTTCTGCGCTTATCTCTTCTGGTCTTCGAATGTTTGTGTTTGGGATGTGCCATTTTACTCTTTTTTAATTATTGTTCATTAATTTCTTTAATTCGTCCCACCTGGGATCATCACCAATTTCTTTTTCTACCAGGTGTTCTTTGAGCTTCTGAAGCATTACAGGGTCACAGGTGCTGACCCCTTTTGCATCATCAGGGTGTATTCTCTGGATCGGTAGCGAAAGATAAATAAACTCGTAAAAAGATTGCTTCAGTTCCAGTTCATTTTCATCATGAGATATTGTGATGATCTCCGGTTCGCTGTCGTCATTTATATTTCCAAATTTTATTAGAAGTCTGTTCTCACATCCAACAGGTTGATCAAACATCTCAAGGCATCTGTCGCAGCATATCCTTACTTTCCCCGAGATCCTTATATCAAGGTCAAGATGCGAACTGCTCTTAAAAACCTCAGTAACAGCGATAAGCTCCCCTTCCGTTATCTCCGACTCTTCAAACAGATCAAAAAACGACTTATTAATCTCAAATTCAAATGTGTGATGTCCGACTTTAATTCCACTTATTGGTATTGAAAACAAACCCGGCATCATTCTGAAATTTGGTCTGCAAAAATATAAATCCTTCTCCAATTAAAAAAATTATCAACAAAAAAGTAACACCAATTGCCTAAAAAGACCTTCTGCCGGTTTTTTACCGCAACTTACCGATTTTCATTAACCATTGTTTCTTTTCGGATGTATTTTTGAGACAGATAATTTAAATGTCATGAAAAACAGAGATCATTCCCTGAACAAACATTACGAACATCACGCACAGGTTGGCTTCGGTTTGTTCTTAATAGTACTAGGTCTTGCTCTCCTGGTAGCCACAAATGATATGCTTGGCCTGGGGGGCGTGAAAGATTACTTCACCTGGGAAACAGCACTTGTTTTCATCGGGGCCCTGCTTCTTCTCAACCTTCAGTTTACCGGCGGATTGGTGCTTATTTCACTCGGAATATGGTTTTTCATTGAGAACAGGGACTATGAGCTGCCCGAAATAGTAAGGACTATCTACTGGCCGGGTGTAATTATCCTGGTAGGACTTGGCTTTATAGTTTCCACCTTTACAAGAAAGAAAAGGAAAATCAATTAATTTCAAATAAAATTTAAAACTATGGAAACAAAAGGAGAATTCAGAGATGAGCGTCAGCGCTTAAACGAAGAACCCCCGGGAACGGGAAATGAACATCGTCATTTTACAAATAACAGAACTCTGATTGGCGTTGTATTGGTTCTTGCAGGATTGTTCCTTGTAATAAGGAATACAGGGTTTTTCCCTGAATTCATTGATAATGTGATATTCAGCTGGCCGATGCTGCTTGTGGCAATAGGCCTTGTGATGACACTCGGAGCCAGTGAGAAGACCGGAGGGATCATTGTTATGGCAGTCGGAGGTTTTTTCATGATCCCCCTGCTTTTCAGGGAGACTTTTCATATGTATAATATGTTCTGGCCTTCAATATTTATAATTATCGGGGTGATTTTTATCATGTCAAAACGGCGTGGCTGGAACCGGGCAACCCTGAACTCAAAAGGAGTAATTGGGGATGATTACGTGGATTATGTAAATATTTTCAGCGGCGGCGAACGTCAGATAGTATCACAAAGTTTCAAGGGCGGAAGAATTACAGCCGTTTTTGGTGGTACCGAGCTGGATCTCACAAAGGCTAATCTTGCCCCGGGTGTTTCTGAACTGGAGATCGCATGCGTATTTGGTGGTGCAACCCTTATAGTCCCTGACGACTGGCATATTACTATTGAAGTTACCCCTATTCTCGGTGGATTCAGCGATACACGCAAATTAACTCCCGGAAGGACTGTTGATCCCTCAAAACATCTGGTTATCAGGGGAGCAGTTGTCTTTGGCGGGGGGGAAGTGAAAAGTTATTAATTTTATCCTCCTGAATGAAGCATCCAATACTTTCAAACAGATCAAGGCTGATAATATGGTGGCTGGTCTGGCTTTTCATTACTGCAGGCCAGCTTCTGCTATTCTATTATGCATTTGGTGACTATTCAACCACCGCTATTCCCGACGGAATAATTTCGATGGCAATTTATTCAGGAATAGGATTGTCGTTATGGTATCCGTTCAGGTACTTCAACGCTGAAAGCAGCAGGAACATTTCTGAAATTGCCAACCTGGTCCTCAGCGGAGCAATTTCAGTGGCGCTCTGGGTCCTGATAACCAAATATTTTGTTCAGGCGATTTTGCCAAGAGTCAATGATTATCAGGCTTACTGGGAGGCGACTTTCCCCTACAGGGTTGGTACCGGGGTTTTTATTTACGGTCTGATCGTTCTTGCCTATTACCTCTTTGTAAGTCTTTTTAATCTGTCGGAAAAGAATATAAAGGAGGCCAGACTCGAGAGCCTGATCAAGGAGACCGAGCTTAAAATGCTAAGATCCCAGATCAATCCCCACTTCCTGTTCAACAGCCTTAATTCGATAAGCTCCCTCACCATTACAAACCCTGAAAAAGCCAGGGACATGGTAATCAAGCTATCAGAATTCATGAGATATGCACTCTCGAAGAAGGATGAACAGCCTGTCACTTTAAGAAGTGAGCTTGAGAACCTGAGATTGTATCTTGAGATCGAGAAAATACGCTTTGGCGAAAGACTATTCACCGAGGAGAATATTTCGGAAAAATGCCTTGATGTTAAAATGCCTGTTATGATCCTTCAGCCTCTTTACGAAAATGCTATAAAGCATGGCGTTTATGAGAGCACTGAAAGCGTAAATATCAGGACAAACATCTCATGCGAGAACAGATATCTCGAAATTGTGATCAGTAACAATTATGATCAGGCTCCATCATCAGCGAAAGGCACCGGTACCGGATTAATAAATGTCTCCAGACGGCTTGACCTTTTCTTCGGGAATAGGGCATCTATAAAGACAACCAAGGGAAACGGGATCTACACGGTTTCACTTTTTATCCCTGCGGAGACCTAAAATCCGGGAAATAAAATAAATTTGTTAAGATTTAACCCTGTCCCGATATCGGGACCCCCGGGGGAATTTTATTTTATTATGTTTATAGCCTTACTGAGAGGTTGTATGTAGAATTAAACAAATAACAGGTATAGTTTTTCAAATGGAAAAGATCAGAACTGTAATAATTGAGGACGAGACCCCTGCCAGGGACATAATCAAGTTTTATCTTCAGGAGCTTGACTACATTGATGTTATTGCTGAGTGTGCCGACGGTTTTACCGGACTGAAAACAATTTCATCACTGAAACCTGATCTGGTCTTCCTGGATATTCAGATGCCCAGGCTGACAGGCATTGAGCTGGTTGAGGTGCTGACCGAGAAGCCGGAGATCATTTTTACAACTGCTTATGACCAGTTTGCAATAAGAGCTTTTGAGCTTAACGCCGTGGATTACCTTCTGAAACCTTTCCAGAAAAGACGTTTCCTGGATGCAGTGAAGAAAGCAGCCGATAAGATACAGGCAGGTGCAGGAAACAAGGAACCTGCAAGCCAGATCCTGGCAAAAAAACCTGAACCGGTTTCTCCGGTCAACAGGATAGTTGTCCGGAAGGGAAATGCAATCAATCTGATTCCGGTCGATCAGATAAAGTATGTCGAAGCCCAGGATGATTACGTAATGATACATCATTCAGCCGGAAAAGCTCTTAAACAGCAAACAATGAAGTTTTATGAAGACAATCTTTCAAAGACTGATTTTGTAAGAATACATCGGTCATATATTGTCAGGGTTGAAGAAATAAAACGCATTGAACCATACGGAAAGGATAATCATGTGGCTATCCTGCAGTCGGGTGACAAGCTCCCCGTAAGCCGTGCAGGGTTCAGGCAGCTGAAGGATGAACTGAATTTCTGATCCTTTTATGCTCCTAACGTTTTAAACGGTTACACCTTTTATAAAATTTCAATGGCTTATATCTTTTTATTCTGAAAAAAGGGACAGGATCATATCCATGAGTACCCCCGGGCCTGCATCTCAAAATTCTGTTTATGGTTAAAAACGATCCTGTTAACGGGCCGTGTATTTTCAGAGCATCCAGCGCATATTGTGAACATGATGGCACATGACGGCAGGAGGGCCTGAGCAGCGGAGAAATGGCATATCTGTAAAAATGGACAGGAAATGAAAAGAAGATTGCCAGGATCTTGTTCAATGACTTTAGCATAAGACAAAGATAGCAATTGAACCGGTAAGTCCGGAAAGCAATAATGTCTTTAAAGTCCTTAATGTCTGTAATGTCATAGCCTTGCACGACCTTCACTGCTCTTTGGTATTCGGTGGCCGAGGTCGCCCTCCGGCCGACGAAAACGGTTGCCAGGACCTGCAAGGCTTAGGTTTATTAAAGACTATTCACTAATTTTGCATTTGTGACAAAATGACCTGATAAACCGGGTTAAAAGGTTTGGCAGGAGTTTTGGAGAACATTGAAGAATAATTAAAATAATATAACTATGCAACCGCAACATGTAAATATGAATATCTGGCTGATCTTCGGAGTTTTCATGATCCTCAGCTGGATCGTAAGCGCAGTTTTAAAATCAAAATTTAAAAAGTATTCAAAGATACCTACCGATGGAGGATTGACAGGACGTGATGTGGCTGAAAAAATGCTGAGGGATAATGGAATATATGACGTTAGAGTAGAATGTGTCCAGGGTCAGCTTACCGACCATTATAACCCGGACAAGAAAACGATCAATCTCAGCCAGGATGTGTACAACAGCAGGAGCATTGCTGCGGCAGCTGTGGCAGCCCACGAAACAGGCCATGCTGTCCAGCATTCAACGGCTTATGCCTGGCTTAATTTAAGATCCAAGCTTGTTCCTCCTGTAAGCTTTGCCTCAAAATGGGTCCAATGGGTCCTTCTGGCCGGTGTAATACTTATGAATACATTCCCGGCTCTTTTGTTTGCTGGCATCATCCTTTTTGCATTTACAACCATTTTCAGCTTTGTAACCCTGCCGGTTGAGATTAATGCAAGCAAACGGGCTCTCGTATGGCTTGAAAATACAGGAATTACTTCATCGATGAATCATGATAAAGCACAGGATGCGCTAAAATGGGCTGCATTTACCTATGTTGTTGCTGCCCTGGGATCACTTGCAACCCTGCTATATTACATTATGATATTTACGGGAGGCAGCAGAGACTAACAGAAATCTTATCTGTTTTCATCGTTGAGCAGGCTGGTTCTTTTGAAAATCAGCCTGATCACTATCCATATTAATCCTGCCGGGATTCCTATATAGATCCATATGGGGGTAAGATATACTCTTTCTGACAGAAAATAATTCCTGAAAATATCGAGGAGAACAAATATTATAAAAATATTGATAAAGCTGTTGTATTCGCGCCGGAGCACCGATTTAAGGGAAAAAGGGAGTACCGGTTTAACAAAACCCCTGAAACGGGGAATTACTGCTTTTACTTTTTCCGAATATTTATCATAGGTTTCCCCGAATTTACTGCGTAGGTATTGTTCTTCGGCAAACATTATTCTCTCATAATAAAGCCAGTAAACCAGGATAAAGAATATTACAAAAACAAGTGTCCTGACAAAAAGTACCGGCCCGAGCCACATAAAGAAATTACCTGCATAAAGAGGATGGCGGACAAGGGAATAAATACCCGTTGTGTTCAGTTCATCTGCGATCTGACCGGCTGCAGTATTGCGCCCTGAAGTGTTTTTCGGTGCATATCCGACAGTGTAAATCCTTATGGCTTCCCCAAACAGGCTTACTCCAAGAAAAATCAACTCTTCTGTCAAACTGAAGAGAATTGCCTGCCTGTTAGTCAGGTACAGGACAAATATTCCAATGACGATAAATGCTGCCGGAAGCCAGCTTCTTCTTTTAAATAACCAGTTACCGCTTCTTTCAAATTCATGTACCAGTGCCATTTTTAAATCTGAATTTAATTAAGCGGTAAAAGTATGAATTTTTCAGAAACTGTATTTAAGTCTGAGAAAGCCCATGTTGATACGCGATTTCTCATCGTTCATAACTGCATTGAAATGCTGCCAGATCAGAGAGAAATCGAGATTCTCTGCAAGCGAGTAATCCATTGAAGGTCCTGCAAAATATCCTTCAAGATCGGGAAACCACATTGCTGAAAGCGAAAGGTTAAGCAAAGGAGTCACAGCCCATGTGTACTGGCCGAAAGCCGAGAATCTCGAGAAGGCAAGATCTTTTGAGGAGAGATTGCCCGAATAAAAGCTGTTGAAATTATTAAGGACAAGCGGATTGTTGCAGTACATCAACTGAACCTGCGCTAACGAATTATCTTTAAATATCTTGTCAAATCCTGTTGTGATAATGATGGTACTTTCATCTCCCGGGAAATCCTCGTACTGTTCGAACCAGGAGGCTTCTCCCCTGAATGATAAGCCACCTATTGCACCTGACCAGCCAGCTCCGATAACAACATCCTCTCCGTTTACAAATCCTCCCAGAAACTGGAAATCGTATCCCCACCTGTTGAACCTGTACAATGCTGCTGCCGTGACATCGTTTTCATCATCGACTTTTACCGCAATTTCTGCGGATGATGATGATGAAGGGAAATACTGCAGTCTGACAGCATCACTTCCTGGTCTTTCGATATAATCAAAATCAAAAAAAGAATATGCATTGAATATGTCATTCGGATTCCATACAATAGTCTGGCCCCAGTTTATCCGCTGCCTTCCGACTGTCACCTGGAATTTGCTGTAATGAAGATCAAACCAGAGCCGGTCGACTGTTGTGTTAAACAGGAAAGACTGCCTGTCAAGTACATTCCATGACATATCAACCAATCCCTGGTCTTTTCCGATCAGACCGGAATAGTATTTACCGAGCCTTACCAGATCGCCTGTGAAAAGCCTGTTTCTGACCTCAGCTGCAAACGATATATTTTCGTTCAAATATCCTTTGAAATTCAGTCTGTTGTGCAAAAGGTTCTCATTCAGGAAAGGCCCCGACAGGGAATCAAACATAACGCTTTGCATTGTGGTAAGATAACCGCTGAGGGTAATTGCCCTTTGTTTTTCCTGCGAAAACATCTCAGTTGAAAATGTCAGAAAAAGAAAGATTGTAATTGAAATTAAATGAAAACTTCTTTTAAATAATGACATACAGATTGGAGTTCTTTATGTATTTTCAGTTCCTCGCTTCATCAGATATAACCTTACCGTCTTCGAGGGTGATAACTCTTCTGGCCCTCTTCATTACCCTTACATCATGGGTGGAGAAGATAAATGTCATCTGCTCCTCATGGTTAAGCTTCTCCATTATATCGAGAAGTGATTCGGCCGATTTGGAATCGAGATTGGCAGTAGGTTCATCTGCAAGGATAAATTCAGGATGAGTGGCCAGAGCTCTTGCCACAGCAACTCTTTGCTGCTGGCCTCCTGAAAGCTGCGATGGCCGGCTGTTATGCCTGTCAGAAAGACCTACTGAACTGAGAAGCTCATCAGTCCGGACCTTTCTTTTCTCCTTTGGCCATTTCTGAAGGTTCATTATAAAGCCAACATTTTCTGCTGCTGTCAGGACAGGAATCAGATTGTATGACTGGAAAACAAATCCCACATGCTCCATCCTGAAGTCAATCAGTTCCGATGGACGAAGCTCCGACAGACGATGTCCGGCAACCAGGATTTCGCCTGCAGTTGGCTGGTCGAGACCCCCGATAAGGTTAAGGAGAGTAGTCTTTCCCGAACCTGAAGGCCCGACAACAACTGCAAAATCGCCCTTCTCAAATCTGAGAGTAACACCGTTTATTGCCTTCACTTCAATCTCTGTATCGTGATAGGACTTGTACACATTATTGATTTCCACTACTGCCATGATCTGTTTTTTGTTTATTCTCCCCTGATCGCCTCGACAGGATTCAGCTTAAGGGCTTTGCGTGCCGGATAGATTGATGAAAGTATGCCTGTAAGGACAATCAGGATTGTTGTGGTTATAAAGAACTGAATATCAATGGTTGGGTAAAGGTGAGCTGAATAGCCCATTGCTTCCATTCCCTCGGAATATTTTACAAGGTTGATCCCGTTTTTTGCGGTTGCTGCAATTACAGCACCGCTGACAATCATTCCCAATATACCTCCGACTATCGACAGAAATACCGATTCGATCATAATCATTGAAAAGATCTTCCTGCGGTTCATCCCTATTGCTGCCAGCATGCCGATTTCCCTTGTCCGTTCAAGAACAGCCATAAGCATTGTATTGACAATCCCGAATGCAAGGGCTGCAAGGATAATAGCCATGAAGATACCATATATCTGCTGCATCATGTCGGACATCATAGCCAGGTCGGGTTGAATCTCTTTCCAGCTCAAAACTTCAAGTCCCGAAAGTGATTCTCTCAGCTTTCGTGTTATCTCATCAGTCAATTCATCATTATCAAGCTTTACTATCACCCGATGATATGTGCCTTCTTTCATCCCCGTAAGATCCCTGAGCTCATTCACCGGTACAAAAACAGAGAGTGATTCAAACATATCGTTGTTTGTCCTGAAAATTCCGCTTACACGGAATGCCGCACCAGTCTGGTTGTTATTTATATCAAGAAAGGAGAGGATTATTTTTGAACCTTCCCGGTATGACCATGCTGCTTCTTTTATTTTATAGCTGAATTTCCTTTTTTCAGATGATTCGAGAAGATTATCGACAGCATTCGAAAACTTTTTATCAGTCGGATATTTTTTATCGAGCAGCGATCCAAGCTTTGAAATTACAGCCGGAGGGATCCTTTCTGCCTCAAGTTTTAAAAATGCTTCCTTAGTGAGAGTGTACCTGATGATATTCAGCTCTTTGGCAAGTTTTTCACCAATGAAAACAGTATTGAATTTTGTCTTAGATCCGAAAAAACTCCCTGTGCCTGGAATAAGCTTATCTGATAGGGTGAACATCTTCTTTTCTTTCTCAACATCGATCCCTGTTATTTCCACCCCGGTGCTTTTTGATGCTGTAGAGGCAATGCCCCTGATCACTATTCTGCCCGTTGTATTTATTACGCCCGGGGTTGTATCCAGCACTGAGAATAGTGATGGGCAATCTTCAATTATATTCTGAATATCCCCGCTGCTTCTGAAATCCTTGTTGTTTATCTGGATATGCGACAGCTCTTCATTAACAGCAGCGTCAATCCTCTGGACCACCGAACTGTTCATTGCAGCAATTGAAAACACTCCTGCAAAAACACCTATTGTGACGGCTGCAATGACGATCAGGCTTCTTGACTTGTTCCGCCAGACATTTTTCCAGGCTATTTCTATGATCATTATTTAATCAGTTTATGCTCTAAGTGCGCTTATTACATTTATTCTGAATATCTTACGGATGCAGAAGAGAATTGCTACAAGCAGAATTATCAGTACCACAACTATCTGCCACAGATAATAGGTACCGGGCAGCAGGGTAGGCATTACCGGTTCAAAACCATAATCACTGTACATTCGACCCAGCTCCCCTGTAAATCTTAACGGATGAGCATTGCCATAAAAAACAAATGGCAGGGATGCAACAACTCCGGCAGCAAGGCCCAGGAACCCGATGAGTAACATTTCGAGCGAGACGATTTTTGCAAGTTTTCTTTTCCTCATGCCTATAGAGATCAGCATTCCAAATTCCCTTTTTCTTTCAGCTATCATCATAAGTACGGTGCCAAAGACACCAAAAGCTATCACAAGGTAAAGAATGCCTATCATGATCATTCCGCTTCTGTTGTCTGCCTCCATCTGGTTTATAAGAAGTGCATTCATCTCATGCCATGTCCGGATTGTAAGAGGTTCGTCTAACTGCTTCCCGAGATAATTTCCTGATTGAAGTACATTTTTATCATCATTTTTGTTCAGCTTCAGAACTGCTGATGTAACCATACCCGGAGCAGCAAATAGTTCCTGTGCTGAGGCTATCGGAAGATAAACTATAATGTTATCAATATCCGGAGCTGGTAATCTGACAATACCCCTCACTACATATTTACCGGCTGCAGAAGTGCCATGATAACCCTGTCCCACAAGTACTATGGTGTCGCCCACCTCTGCTTTAAGATAACCGGAGAGACCATTACCTATTATTGCTCCGTCTGCCTCATTGTTGTCAAAATATCCGTTTTTTAATGAAGCGTATCTGCGCAAAACCGGAAGAACATCAGCAGTGTCATCCTTGCTTATGTCAAGATCAATCAACAACCTGCCTTCACTTGAATATGATTCATTTATAAAAACATCCAGCAATTTTTTCGTCCTGGCCGGAATAGTGCTTTCCTTCAAAGCATTTATTGCTTCGGGAGATAATTTATATCTGACAAGTTTACTTTTCAGGTCAGTTACCTTTTCCTCGCCCTCAGGATCAATTCCGAGAACCATAACGCCCTGAGTCCTGCTCTCATCGGCTGCAAGAGCAAATGATTCCAGCCGTGGAACCACTGTCCTCACATTTGGATCAGAATATATTTTATCTAAAAGAGGCTGAGTCAGTTCAAAACTGTTATCTAATACCTGCTCATCAAAATAATCGCGGTGCTGTATCTGAAGATATCCAGTATAAGATTCAATTACATTCCTGAACATCCTGTCGTAGGCGCCCAGCTGGAATGATCGCATCAGAAGAGCAAAAAACACAGCAAAGAATACAGAAGCCGCCGTTATTATCGTCCTTCTTTTGTTTCGCCAGAGATTTTTCCATGCAAGCCGTGAATCGGTCATATCTGCGTTAACAAGCAACTTTATCTGATAGTTTTCATATTCTGCTGTGAGAAGAAACTCTCATCCAGTTTGATATTAAACTTCATTTCAATAATCTTCAGAACCGTTTTGTTTCCCGGATTTTCAGCAGGGATCAGTTCAAGAAGTGTGGGTAATAACCTTCCGTCAAGGATTTTTACCTCCTTTCCGTATTCTGATCTTACAAGCACACCATCCTCGTCAAATAACTCAGCCTTAAGTGTAATATATTCCTTTTTATCCACCCACCATAACTGCCGGCTCCATAGCACACTGGCGTCTTCCTTTGCCAGCAGACTGATCCTGTAGCACATCCGGCCGTCAATTTCCTCTTCCCCTTCGATAGTATGGATATAGTCATCGACCACTGATGATTCCCTGAGGATATCATCATTTGTATAGTCCGATCCCATCCAGCCCTGCGACATCATTGAAGGCGGAAGCTTTATCAGCCTGTTAATTGCAGGATTCCAGCTCCACATTTCGTTTTTGCGCTTCAGGAAAGTCTGTCCTTTTTCACGTGCCGGTGCGGTGATCAGAGTAAGTGCATAGTCATTTTTCATCGACCACGATTTGAATTCCACGGTTCTCTGCCATGACGGCCTTATGATTGTCATTGTCATGACACTGTACCCGGTCATCTCCCCATTGAGTTTTTCATCGGTTTTTCTGACAATATCCGTAGCGGAGAGCTGCTGGGCAAAAAGGACACCTGGTGCCATTCCCTGTATCAGAATAAAAAATATTGAAGAAAGCCTGTTTTTCATTGTAATAAGAAACATCCTTAACTCAATTACCGGATCATAACCTTCACCTGTCAGAATGAACGGTTAGTCAAAGCTGAAAATTCTTCTTATTATTTGCAAGTTTTATCAGAAAAATTTGCCATTCTGCTGACAAGTGTTCCCTCCTGTATTATGGATTTAACTTTAAATATCACGATGAAGGCCTCCCCGGGGGTGTTGGGGGTAAAACAGGATTTCTCCTCTCCCGATCAAATAATTGACAGGTTAGACCGTTATTATACAAGTTTATATATCTTTAACCGATTGTTTAAAACCTTTTTACAATGTCAAGTCTCAGGCTTCTACTTGGATTGATCCCTTCTACATCAAAGATCGAACAGGCTGAAAAAGCACTGGTTGATGAATTCGAAAAGCTCCAGTCTTTTACAAAATCCGATCTTCTCGCAAAATATACAAAACTTCACGACCTGGTCAGTTCCTCGTCTTTTATTCAGAAAAGGAAGGAAATAGAATCGCTGAAGTATAAGAACTCAGAAGAATATATTAAAGAAAAAGAGTTCCTGTCGCTCCAGAAGGCAAAGGATATTATGATGTATTTCAAAACAATCTCCGGCAGCATGCTTAAAAGATTCAGGGATCTCGACGGGTCTCAAAAAATAAGGGATTTTGAGGAAATTGAGAGTTTTATTAAATCCAATGCTTTCAGGCAGAAGCAAAAGATGAAGCCAATCACCTTCAAGGATTCGGATGAATACAGAAAACTTATTGAGTTTAAATCCCTGAAAAAAGATCCTGAAATTAAAGCATTCCTGAAGACCCCTGCAAATGTAACCAAATCAAAGACGGTTCTGAGATTTGAGGAACTGGGAAATTTCATTAAAAGTTCTGCTTTTCTTGCCAAACAGAATATGAAACCCATAACATTCAAGGACACAGAAGAATATAAAAAACTGCTTGAATACAACCGTCAGAAGGACAGTCTTGACATAAAAGAGTTCTATAAATTCAAATCATCAAAGGAATATGCAAATTTCCTGAACATCGACGGGTCAACCAGGCTTGCAAGATATAATGAGTTGAAAGAGTATGTGGCAACACCCTCTTTTAACGAAAAGAAAAGGTACCTCCTGGATGCCAAAAAATTTGAAAAGACTGAAGAATTCAGAGATATTCAGGAATACGAAAAACTTAAGAAGAATGAGGACATTGTCTGGTTCTTCAGGGTAAAGGATTCCAACAAGTTTGATGTGCTTAAAACCAAGGAACTTACCTTCGTTGATAATTTTGAAGGAGACAGACTTGACACAAAAAAATGGCTCACAAACTTTTACTGGGGCGATAAGCTTCTGAAAGACAATTATTCAGTAGAGAACGATCTTCATGCATATACAGAAAAGGATAATTTCGAGATCCGCAACAGCCTTCTTAAGATCCATACAAAACCTCAGAGAACAACAGGAAAAGTATGGTCGGCAACTTCAG
>JBBSAP010000012.1:0-46281 GCA_038252165.1 Bacteroidales bacterium
CGGATCCGATGTGTTGAATTATGTTTTCGAATACCTTGGCTTTTAGCCTGTCGTGGTTTTCAATTGCCAGTTTTATTCTCCTTTTCCTGAACTCAGGCAGAAGGTCTTTTATGATGAGTTTTATTTCGGGAATGGAAGGCTCAAAACCCTTATTGTCAATAACCATCCTAAGGAGTGGTGAGTTTATTCTTTCGGCGATCTCAAGACATTTCATTGTATGTTCCTGTGTAAGCCCTCTTCCACCCATTTCGAGGCCGATATTTTTCGCTTCTGAATAATCACGAAGCAAATCCAGATCCTCAAAAGTGAGTTTTTCCAATGGCAGATTATCGGCTACCTGGACAAGGTCAATTCCTTTTGCTTCAGCTCTCTCCATTAGTCCGCAAACGCTCATCGGTGCTTCAGGCAGTGACCCCGGTACGCCTACTGACCAGGTATAAGTATATGATGATAATCCCAGGCGCATAACTATTGTTTTCTTAAACCCGGTGCCGGATATTTTTTTGAAGCATCATCAAGTACGAGTATCCAGTCGAGGTTTTCACCAGGTGTCGGAGTATTGAAAGTTCGTGTGCCGGTATTGGGATAATGTGCAATTTGTGTAGCTTCTCCGTTGCGAGGATTGTACCACCAGGCTATAACATCCTTACCCTTAATCACATCCATCATGACCGAGAACTTTCTTCCTATAGGAGCATAGATAAACGCATAACTTCCTTCCTGATCGCGTGTGGCGGTAAACCTGTATGAACCTGCCCCCGGGACGGATGTTACTATTTTATCAATAACTATAATTGAACTATCCGGAATTCTTGTCAGAATTGGTCTTGATTCAATAAGAAGTCGCCCGTACATCATTTGTCCTGCTCCCGGCTGATCAATTGCCTCGTACCATGGCATAAGTGGCCGGTTGATTGGTTTTTTGTCGGGCGACCACATCTGCCAGACTGAGTGATTTCCATAAGTATGACCACATGCGCCAGTGAATAAATCCCAGTAAAGTGGTCTCCTTACATCTGCAGCAGTTGAATGGCCGTTGTGATCGGGATTGAAGTTAATGGGATGATCTTCATATACCGGTTCAGCGTCAATAACCGGCTTAACGGGTACCAGCTGATAATCTTCATTTGTCATGAAATACCGCTCCGTAAAGCTTAGACTGTGACCATTCTGCCTCATATTAAAATCAAGCCAGCTGTCATTCTGGAAGAGTTGGGCCGATCCCTGTCCGCCTGGAGGATGAAAACTTATCAGATGTGAACCATTGTCACCTTCCCTTAATCCCTCAGCCATTCCGGATATGATCTGTCTCTGAAGAGGCTCCTCAACCGGACGGTCGCCGCCAAGAATCCAGATAATGTTCGGGAAATTTCTATATCGTTCACCAATAATCTTCCCGTAAGATTTTGCATTCTGCGGATTGAAAATTTGCGGACCCTCTCCCCATTTCTTGTTCCATTTATCGCCCCATGTCGGAAGTAATCCAATAAAAATACCTTTTTCGGCTGCTTTCTTTATTACCCAGTCAACATGTTTCCAGTAGGCTTCATTCAGTTTCAGTGGATCGTTGTCAATAAGTGGTTTATTCCCCTCTGCATTAGGAGTATTGATACCATCCAGTTCGGCAAGTGCAACAGCCTGGATAACAGTAAACCCTTTTGCACGTCGGTTTTCAAGGTATTTCTCAGTCTCTTCCTTATTGAGGCGATGGAACAGCTCCCATCCGGTATCTCCAAGATAAAAAAATGGTGTTCCATCCTCATGGATCAGGAATCGTCTGTTTTCAGAGATTTTTAGTTTGCCGTGTTTGAAGTCGACAGCTGGTCCCTTCCATATATTATCCTGGGAATAGGAAAACAGGCTGCAAAAGATCAGGCAGATAATTATTGAGATTGATTTATTCATTAATATAGGGTATTAGGCAAAACGTGAATAGACAATTAATACAAGTCCGATCAGATAAAATGCAAACATCAATGCAAGCAATATGCTGGTTCCTTTTGGTGCTTCCCTAAATTCTTTCCATATAAAAATCCCCCAGAGGGCAGCCACGACGGGAGCAGCATTACTGAGTCCATAGGAAATCGCCGGACTTGCTGCGCCTACCGACATGAAGCTCACTGAATTACCAAGGCACCAGATGGCTCCGCCAAGTAATCCGAACAGATGGGCCCGGGGTGTTCCTTTAAGCCATTGTCCGATACTTACAGGTTCTCCCTGTACCGGTTTTGCCATGAAGAAAGGATTAACGATTATTGTACTTAAAAGCGCCCCGATTGAGAACAAAACAACAGCAGTGTATGAGCTTATTTTTCCATCATCGGCCGGAGAGAAATCGGATGCAAGGGATGCTGCAACAAACCTGTAGAAGAATGCTATGCAAAGACCGGCAAGGAAAGCAAGTGCAATACCTTTGAAAGATGGCTTTTTCTGTTGCGCAGCAAGTTTCCTGTAGGACTGCATGCTGATAAAAATGGCAATAATTATTACTACTGTTCCACCGAACAGGAACCATGGATTTCCTTCGGGTTTGCCAAGGTAATTAATAAGTATTCCAAGGGTCCATCCGATTCCTCCTCCTATCGGAAATGCTACCGACATACCGGCTATTGAAATGGACGCAACAAGCAGGAGGGTTCCAATATTCCAGATGAAGCCACCGATGGCGGCTGACAGAAGGTTCTTTGGGTCAGCCTGGACAATGTCAGGAATGAAACTTCTTCCCTGGTTTCCGAAGCTTCCAAAGGTAAAGGCCATCACCAGGGCAAATAGAAGGATCCCGATTGAATAATCCCAATAGAAAAGTTCAAACCGCCATGATTTGCCGATAAGATTCTGAGTGTTCTGCCATGAGCCCCAGCAGACCATGGCAACGAAACATAAAAATACAGCTAATGAATAGTTCTGAACAAGTACCATAGTAAAATAAGGTTAGTCGATTTTAAAAATAGTTATTTTCTTTTAAATGACTGTCGGCATTTACGAATATACAGTTTAGTATACAATTTACTTTATCACTATTAGATTCCTCATTGCGTCAAACCTTCAAGCTCAGGTTTGGTTCCATTCGGAATGACAATGTAGTTGAGTAAGTGATAGGAGGGAAGATGCGGAGATTCGCAGAGAGCATTCATTTCATGTTTCTGCTTTTTTACTGCGAATCTCCGCATCTTCCCTCCCAGTCTATAAAAAGCAACATTGTCATCCCGAATCCCAGGGACTCGGGATGAGGGATCTCCTGATCCCAAGGCAGGTGCTATTGTAATTCCTTTAAAAAGGGAATTGCTCTTATTCATTTATAAACCAATTAGATAAGGATTGTTGCCATTAGTAACGAGTGAGTAATCTCCATTAATATTTATTTTTGATTGCCGATAGTTATTTTCTTTTAAATTCAATGTTTTCTCCATCCTTCAATAAAATTTAATGAATATGGCTCAATCGTAAAAGAATCGTGTGATTTTATTATTTTTTCATTTTCAATCCCTGTCCATCGGAAATCCAATGCTGCTTCTGAAAAGCTTTCAGCACTCAGGGTCCTCATCCTGAAAAGACCTGAACAACATTCCAGTTGCAATGAACGGACTGATCCACCGAGGTTCACAAGAATTATCTTTGCCTTTTTGCCATCTGTAAGGGCAATGCAATCTATCGCCAGTGGTCTTGAACTCCTGCTTTTGATCAGCTTCAGATCTTTATTTCCTAAAAGGAATCTGAAAACATGAAAGACCGGGAAAATCATCCCCTTCACTGCTGAAAACTGCTCCGGCCATTGAGTATCATACTTTCCCTGAAAAATTCCGCTTTCACCTACAGTTTCATAAAATGTGATACTCTCTGAACCATTTTCGCAGAGGTATTTAAGACTGATAGCTGTCCAGCAGGCTCCAAAAAGAGACATCATTCGGCTGTCGATCCGGAGAGGTTTTTCAGGTCCGGAATGTGGAATTTCGATATATGTTGTATTTGCATTAAACCTCCTCTGAATATTCACGGGTGAAATAAATATCCCCTTTCTCCCGGCAAACCTTTGAGCGCTCATGATCGAATACTTCTGAGCTTCCAGGTTTTCAGTCAGGGTTAAATTATCTGAAGCATGTTCCTGGGGATGAATCGAAAAGCAGACAGAGTCATTACCGGTTTCACCCGGCCTGTTTCGGTTTAGCTGTGCAAAGTTAGCATTTGTGCCTGTTGCTATATTAACAGAAGGATTCACTCTTCTGAGAGTTGGAATGACTTCCCTTGCAAGATTATCCGGTGTTGAAGGGAAGGATTTATGGAATATGAGTATGGATGCAACGGAAAGTCTTCGACGTGAGTACCAGTCAGAAAAGTTGTTTATCTCCTGCTGAATATTATTGTCAAAGAAAAGGGCAAGTTCTAATTGACAGCCAAGGTCAGATGATTCACGGGATCCCTGTTCAGCTTTGAATTGCCAGCCACTTTTATAAAGATGAAGATCAACTCTGTAATGGTCAAACCGAAGTGACCTTATAATCTTTGTCTCGCAGGGCGTCATAGGATGTCGGCTTGACTGACAAATACCTATCGAAGGAAGTCTGAATGACTCTTCAGGAAAGAGCTTTACAATGATTTTTTCTACGGCATCGCCTGAATCATTAAACTCTCCCTCAGCATTGAACGAAACTTTCTGAAAGATCTTTGTCCCTTTTTCCAGTGTCACAGGGAAAGGAACTGAAAGGGGGGTTGAATAGGTTTTATAGGATGCATCTGTCCAGTTTCTCTGGTCCTCTGTCTCAAAAATATCGCCTTCAAAATCGAGCCGGCAATGAACCCTGTTTGCAATCCATTTCATCGATTTAATATCCCTGAATACCTGATCGGGGCTGATCTCCTCAGGAAAAACTGATTGTTCAGGTGAACCATCGTTATGAATTATAACGCATTCCGTTCCGGCACATCCATCAATTGGATGAAGCACACAGAATCCGATACGGTTCTTTTCAAATTTCTCATTGGCATGTCCGTCAAGAAGCAGGGTAATTGTGTTTTCTCTGGTACCCTCTAATACATAAGTGGCGGAAAAATCAATTTCCCTTTCCCTGTAATCACAGTGCAATGTTATTCTGAATGAATCTTCATTTGCGTCAATTTTCTCGCTCTGGATAACAGGGTTGATTGTCAGCCAGTCTCTGTCGCGCACAGCCGGGTAAATCATTCTTATAAGTTCTTTGCCACCTGATGAAATATATCTCAAAGCTCCATTGGTGTATATCAATTGCAACGAACCTGCTTTAAGCGATACTTCAGCCGGTTTTTCGCTGATGCTTCCACTCTGTATTACCCTTAGGGGCAGAGAATCTGTAAATTCCTTTAATGAATTCATAGGGAAAGATAAAAGTAATCAGAAAGTTGTCGTTTTCAGGTATTGCGCTGCCGATTTCAGACATGCCATACCATCGGGTACATTATCCCTTTCTACAATGTAATGTTTAATTCCCTGACTATGAGCTTCCCTGAAGAGGGATGGGAAATCGATTATCCCGCTTCCCGGACATTCAAAATCCATTGCCTCGCCGGGAGCCATATCCTTTACATGGAGTATGGGAAACCTTCCCGGATACTTTTTCATTATGGTAAGCGGATCTCCTCCCCCTTTTTTTACCCAGTAAAGGTCCATTTCACATAAGACAAGATCTTTATCTGTATTGTCCATCAGGTAATCGAATGGCAGTCCTGTTTCCATAGGAGTAAACTCCCTGTTGTGGTTGTGCCAGCAAAGGGTCAGCCCATGGTTCTTGGTTTGTTCACCGAGATAGTTGAGCCTTTCGGCGCTCTTTTTACAATCTTCCATCCTGAAAGGACCCCCCGTGAACCATGGCCAGTAAACAACAGCATATTTCATTTGCATGCTGTTGATCAGAGAGAAGTTCTTCCTGAGTTCCAGATCGTCGGCATTGAAATTCATTGCACCTGCAACAGGTGTCAGCCCTGTTTTATTAAGAAATGAAACAAATGATAGTGCCGATTCGCCAAGATAATTTCCTGTCTCAATTTCCGTATACCCGTACGAGGCAACTTGTTTGAGAACCTCTTTCCAGTCTCCCTCAAGCTCTTTGCCGACAATTCCTGAGATAAATCCAAAGTTCTTGATTTTACTTCCTGGTGCGCATGAAAGCAAATCTGGTATTAAAAGTGCTGAAGCTGCTACTGCAGCTGATCTGTATATAAATCTTCTACGTGAAATCATATCAGGTTAATTAAAGTAAATTATTAAATCATTGTAGTTTTTTGTTTTAGTAAGGGTTACACAATTTAAAAACCAACCCCTCACCCCATCTTCGCTTTCACGTAGCTCCAGCGAAGCAAAGCCTTGAGATCTTATTTTATTTCAAAATTATAAGTATTCTGCAATCTTATTTTTGCCTCCTCTATGGTAGTCAACTTTTTGTCATTATAAGTCTGATTTTCAATTGTAACATTTGTTACATTTCTTTCTTTGTCAAATCCGTGAAAAAAGGAAAGCGGCAACAAACAGAAGAAGATCAGTTATTTTGGGTTTATAAGTCTATTTTGGTTTTACCGTTTAATACCTGTGTCTTACCATTCCATTTCAAGATTCCGGTCACCCTTTCAGGAAGTGTTATTTCCCCGGAAATGCCTCTTTCACCTTTTCTTATGAGATTGAAATAAATAAGGCCCTCAGGGTGAATGAACTTCCCCCTGATATAGCCTAGTTTCCCAAGTGCAGGTTCCATTACAACTGACTTAAATCCAGGTTCAGCAGGTCTGATACCTGCAATTGTAGCGAGCATATCATAGTTTGGACTTGCACTCCAAGCATGACAGTCGGAACGGGTCGGATCAGGATTTTCTGCAAATGTTGTAAGTCCGTTCTTTATCATCTCCTCCCACAGGCCAAGACTTTCAGCATACAGATCGGCCAGTCCGGTTTTTTTCAGGGCCTGGGCCAGGTAAGCCCTGAAGTACATTGTAGGCTGAATTAGAGTTTTGTCATTCATCGACTTTTCGGTTACCTGCTTTTGAAGGCTCACTGGTATTGTATTTGTCAGTACACCAAATATCTGGGCATGCATGCTGAACTGTTTCTTCTCAGGAGTCTCTGCCAGATAGCCCCTTAAGCTGTCCCAGCATCTTTCATAAACCGATTTCCTGAGCGATGAAGCCATATCTGCGTATTCATCCGCCTCATAATTCAGGTGGAAGTTTCTGAAAAGGATGGAAGCTCTTTCGGCTGCATATGCTAGCTGCATGGTAAGTATGGATGATCCACCTTCCATACCTCCTGCCGGAACACCACCGATCCTTTTTTCATTTGTCCAGGGCCATTCAACTGCCCAATCGACGAAATTCCAGTATGGAACACTGCCAAGCATTCCTGTGTTAACATCAATCTGGTTCCTGTACCAGGCGAGGACCTGGCTTATCCCCGCCAGAAACTGTCTTACAAACACCGAATCATCCCTCAGCATCCAATAATCATGTACCATATCGATCCAGTACAAGGAGAATGGTGGGATAAACTGGGAGAGAGAAGTCGGATAACGGCTGTGCGTGAGTCCTTCAGGTATCCTCGATTCATCAAACTGCATCAGTGCATTCCTCACAAGACGGTCGTCACCTGATACATAAAGTGATATCAACGCCTGTATCCTTGTATCGCCGATATATTGCAGCTGCTCATAGTAAGGGCAGTCATAATATGTTTCATTTGCGCAGAGACGGGCGGTCCTCCAGCCGATATCCCATATCTTTTTCAATGTTTCATTATCCGAATCAAATGATGAGGTCTGGTTCAGAGGATATGCAGCAAATACACTTGAAAAGTCATTTATGATGAGCTGCCTGGGTCCAGTTTCAATTTCAATCTGTACATACCTCCATGTCCTGAACCAAAGTGGTCTGAAGAGCCTATCGTCAGCGCCGTCAGGCAGGAAGTAATCAGAATATCCAACGAAATCTTTACCTTCAGTTTCGTTGCGATTGCCTTTTTGCCCATTCTTATCAAACAAGGCTTCCGCATAGGAGATTTTGATAAGGGATCCTTTTCCCTCAGATGTAATAAGCTCAGGATAACCAGTGGTGAGAACACCCTGGTCAAGAAGAATTAAAGCTTTCCGGTTGGCAGGGATAACGATAAGTTTCTTCTGTCCGGGGAATCCTTCAGGGATAATGCAATTCTCGGACTTTCTTACAGAGGCAAATCTTTGTGTTGTGAGTTCCATAAAAGGTATCCTTCTCGGAGTGAGTACCCAGTTAACATCGGTCCCTATGCCATAAGGATGCCCCACATCAATTGGCCTTGGAGCCAGCCAGCTGCTGTCGTTGAAGTCGTTACGCTCCCATCCCCATGGATAAAGATCACCATTCACTTTGTCGCATGGACCTACAACAACAAACTGGCCGGACGTCTCCTTTGAACTTGCCGGGGCAGGAGAATAGGCATAGTTCTTTATTACTTTCCACGATTTATCTGTATTCACAATATCCTCTTCCTTCCCATTTCCCTGAATGATAAGTCCTGTCTTAAGTGATATCTGGGCCCACGGTCTGATATCACCGAAATTCCAGACAACAGCAGCAATAAGATTATTGCCTTTATCAAGAAGGGGAGCAATGTCGATACTCTCAAAGAACCAGTGTTTAAGGTCGCCTCTTTCCGGGCCAAAACATACCGGTGTACTATTTACAAAAAGACGATATCTGTTATCAGCTGAGATATGAATTATAAATTCACCAGGCTTTTCTTTCAGCTCGAATGTTTTTCTGAAATTGTAAACACCATAATCGAGTACAGTTTCTGAAGGGTGAGTTATCCACGAGGCTTTCCAGTGCCAGTTAAGAAGCTCAGGATTAATTCTTTCATAAGGCACGGAATTTACAGTTTGTCCTTTTAATAAGGTCAGTTTTATGAAAAGTATGAGAATAACTAAACTAAAACGCATAATGTGTCAATTTAAAATGGATAGCTGAATTATTAGATTTAAATATTAAATTTATAATCTTTAGGTTAATTTAAGTCAAAAAATACTTAATAATCTTTCAATTCACCATGAAAAAAACTGTTGAAATGATTTTCATCCTTTTGCTGCTCCTGCTTTCCTCCTGTACAGGAAGAGGACCAGCAGTAATTGTAACAAATGATACAATTCTGGTAAGCGATACAATTCAATACCACCCGGTGAGAATAAATAAAGAGGACGGATCAATTCTTCCATGGTTTTCAGCAGACAAGGGTAAGTCGTATGATACAGTAATGATGCTGGTCTGGAATTTCTGGAAAAATATGGAAACTGACTCCAATGGTCTGAAATACTATCTTAATCATCAGGTATGGAAGCCGGAGCATGATATGCGCGGACTTGGGGGCGATCAGATCAATATGGCATTATCGTCATGGGGGTTGCTTTATGCCTACACCGGTTATCCGGAAATAATTGAAAATATGAAATATCTGGCTGATACCTATCTCGACCGGTCATTGTCTGATCCTTCAGATAAATGGCCATATATACCGTACCCTTACAATACTGAGGTTCATTCCGGTAAATATGATGGAGATATGCGAAACGGAAAAGGTATAACCCAACCTGACAAGGCTGGTAGCTTTGGTTATGAGCTGATAAACCTCTTTAAAATAACCGGAGAACAAAAATACCTTGATGCTGCAATAAAAGTTGCTGGAACCCTTTCAGAACACATTATTAAAGGTGACAGTTTGAGATCTCCATTGCCATTCAGGGTACATGCCAAAACTGGTGAAACAGGCTCTTTGTTCGATAATATGGGCTCCGGGAAGAAAGTTAAACCAGCCCTTTATACCTCAAACTGGACAGGTACATTGATGCTGTTTGATGAGCTGGCAAAACTTGACCAGGTTAAACGGGATATATACGAGAAAAGCTTTAACACTTTACTTGAATGGATGAAGGAATATCCTCTAAAAACCGATAAATGGGGGCCTTTTTTCGAGGATATCCCGGGATGGAGCGACACTCAGACAAATGCAATAAGCTTCGCAATGTTCATTTTGCAGCATCAGGAACTTTTCCCTGCATGGAAAGAGAATGTAAGAGGGATTATTGACTGGACCTACAGGGAACTTGGAAACCATGAGTATGAAAAATATAAAGTTACTGTAATGAATGAACAGACTGTTTATCGGGTCCCGGGCAACAGCCACTCTTCCCGACAGGCATCTGTTGAGCTTATGTATGGTGCTTTATCAGGCGACACTGCCTTCAGGGAAAATGCAATCCGTACTCTTAACTGGGCAACCTATACTGTTGCCTCCGATGGCCGCAACCGATATATCCGTGACGATATCTGGCTCACTGACGGATATGGTGATTATGTTCGTCATTATCTGCGGGCAATGGCAGCAATGCCTGAACTGGCTCCGGCAGATGAAAACCACCTTCTTGGAAGTACATCGGTTATTACATTAATAGACTACTCAGGTAAACAAATTAAATTTAAAACATTTGATAAAAAATCATCAGAATTGCTTCGACTTACAGCAAAACCTGCAAAGGTAATGGCAGATGGTTCTATACTTTCAGAGATTAATAATCAGGAAGAGAATGGTTGGAAATGGACTGGTTTGCCGACAGGAGGTTTACTAAAAATCAATCATAAAAAGAGCAATCAGATTGTCATTTATTTATGATTTTTAATCATGAACTAAAGGATAGATGCCCTGCGCATTGCCATAAGATTCTTATGTGGGGTCAGAACTGTTATTTCACAACCTCCGGCCAGAAGATACTTTTGGTTCTTATATTTGTCAACAAGGTTTTTTGAAAGATCATAAACCTCTTCTTCGGGTTTATCCTGCACCAGAACAGGATTTATATTACCTCCAATTACAATCTTATTTCCAAGTATTTCCCTGGCATTATCGATATCGACCTGCGAGTCAAGATCGATGATATCAGCATTAAGGTCTTTCATCGATTCGAGGAGATGGGTGATATTGCCGCAGATATGAAGTTTAACAGAAATACCGCAATCATGGATATATGAAATAAGTTCAACATGCCTTTGTTTGACAAATAAATCATAGCTGTCTTTGTCAATCTGGGAGCAGATGGCATCGCCAATCCCAATAAGGTCACAGCCTGCTTCTATCTGGGCTTTTGCGAAGCTCTTTGCGGTTATCATGCATTTGTCCATCAAAAGATTTGAAAAGTCAGGATCTGTCATCAAATAAATAAGCATTTCATTCACCCCTGTCAGATCGCATGCTTCTGCCAGCGGACCCTCTATCCATCCGCTTACCGGAACAGTACCCTTGAGTAATTTCTGAAAATAAGCAGCTCCATTTATTCTGTCGAGTGTTCGTTCACATTTAGTGACATCAGGGATCTTAAGATTCCTGACATCCTCCAATGTTTTTACAATATAACCCATACAACGCGGTACACCCTCGGCAATATATTCAATATGTGCACCAAAAGCAGAAGTTTCACGGTAAGGATCAGAAATAAGCGACACCATGTCCGTATCGAAATATTCCATTGCGCGTATGTTGCTTTCTACCAAAACTTTATAATCAGAGGCAAATTTGCCATAAGTTGTATTATTGAACCTGGCTGCAAAGTGCATAAGGATCGGACGAAAGAAAACTCTCTCGCCCCTGATATCGCCTTTTAAAAGTGCTTCAAAGAGGTTTTTCTTGTTCATTGTTTTGAATTTGCAATTTTTCTCTCATTAATGGATATGTGGTTCGTTTCTGTGATAGCAATTTTATCAAACTTATACTGCTCAGAACCGGATAAGTTATTAAAGCTCACTCTGTTCAATTTAACCTTTTTGCCTGATTCACATTTAAAAATGAGTGAAGGATCCTGTTTTGTAAATGTCACTTTGTCCAAATATAATACACCAAACATAATGGCATAGAAAAATTCCGGAGAAACAAGTTTTGCTCCCTCAAACGCATCAGCTGGATATTCTGCTCCTTCCCTGAAGGTAAATTCGGAATTCTTTATACTGAGGTCAAATCGCAGATCAGAGTCTCCATACAAATAAAATGCTTTTAGTAATCCTTTTGCCTTAACATTCTCGAATTTTACACTGGTGACAGGCTGGCCCGTCTGCCACAGGCCATTCTTATAGTTGTAGATATAAAAATTATCTACATTCTCGACAGTGATATCCCTGATTATCCAGTTCCCGCTCTTAAGCTGAGGCTTTTCATCCTTCGGCGAGAAGTGCACAAATGCAGATAACATATTGTGCCGTTTCTGTATTTTGTGGACATATTCTCCGGGTCCCCAGAACCTGCAATGCTCAACTTTCAGATTCATGCACCCCATCCGGAAACCATTGCAGGAGGTATTGATCTGGCAATCAGAGATTTTGAAATCCAGGTTGTCATTGCCGGCAAAAGCGTCATCTCCAGTCCTGAAATCACATCCCCTGACTGTGAAATCAGAACAAAACCTTGTGTGAAGACCATCATGCCCTCCAAGGATTGTAACATTTGTTACATTTCCGGCAGAGCATTTTCTGCAGTTAATTGCCCAGTTTGCAGAGTTCTTTATAGTAATTCCTTCTATTTTGATATTTATGCAGTTGATTAATCTTATACAATGAGGTCCCCGGAAACCTTCCTCCCCTTTCGGATTGTAGCAGTCAACTCCGTCTATCACCCCTTCGCCAGTTATTGTGATATCCGAAAGGTCCTTTCCAAAGAAAAAAGAGTCATTTGTGTAATCGGAGTATTTGTCACTGCCCTGAATTATTACCCCTTTCTCAAGAAATAGTGCGATATTGTTTCTCAAATTGATAGTTCCAGTGAGGTATGTGCCAGGCATGAAATGGATAACACCACCACCTTCGCCTGAGCAGCTATCTATTGCCAGTTGAATTTCTTTTGTACTTAATGAATTCTCCTCAGGTTTCAGGAAAATCCTGACAGGCTTTTTTTTGTTTGAAATGGAATTTGACTCATTAGTCGGAACAGAGTAAAACAAACTGGCAATCATAATGGCAATCAGTAGTTTCATTATCTTTCTATTTTCAGGTTCTGAATTTAATCAATAATCCTTATTTCAAATACAGCACCGTCGTAGTTATTCGTGAATTCCACATTGAATCCCTCAAGAGCCAGCTGTTCTCCAGTAAGTTCAGCAATTTTCTTTCCTTCAGGAGCGAGAAGAATTGAATATCTTTCTCCCGGATTAAGTCCTGCGACAAAGACTGTCCTTGATTTCTCCCTTGCCCCCTGCCTGAAGACTCCGGCGATTCCACCGTTCTTTTTTTCAGTGTTTATTCGTGCCCATCCATCCCATGAACCTTCAGCAGGTTCCCGATTACAAGTGATCCGGCAGGCAAGGCCGGTGAACGCCACCAGGCCAGTTGCCTCATCCTCAGAGCTCCGGTTGGAAAAGGCTCCTCAATATTTGACAGCCAGTTGCCTTCGGCATGCCTGATAAAAGCATAATCCTGAAGCTGAAGCTTACCTGCAGTCTCAAATGTACAATCAATAAACAGTTCAGGAGCTTCAACATGAAGTTCATCAAACAGTTTAAGGACATTCTGGTAAATTACAATAAATGATTCTTCATGATCGCGGTGATAAGGATGTTCTGAAGCATAGCAACCTGAAATGACCGGATCGTTAACATAAGCGCTTGTAACAACCGACAGATCAAGTTTTGCATAAGCGAGCCCGTGTTGCTTGACCAGATTAAGTATGACTGACTTTATATAACTAAACCACTCTGTTCCAAAGCAGCTTGTATAGAAATCTGAGTTGTCTGAACCACACAGGTTAGCAAGCTGGTTTGTAAGATCTGGATTGTCGGTTATCCATTCTTCAGCATATCCATGATAACCGATGTAGGTTGCATGCATTGTTTCAATGGCTTTCCTCATAATTTCTGCGCCTGAATGACCATATCTTGCAATCGTCCCTTCGCCATTTTTACCCAGCCAGTTGCTGTCTCTTTTTACAATTCCATAGTGCTGAAGTTCAAATACTACAGGTTTTGAGAGATACAAAGGATCGTAAAAATACGGATGACTTACTGACCAGGTGTTAAGGTTTTGCTGCAGATACCAATTAACCATCGGGCTGTCATCACGCAGGGAGATCCCATTTGTAAGCGTATAATCCAGAAGTGAATTCACATTCTTTTCATCTTTACCGTAATATAGCAGATCGTCTGTACAAATAAGCTGACTTTTTTTATAGTTTTTCAGGAAAACATCAATATTGGCTTTCACCTCCTCCAGGGTTGGTGGTATTTTTGTGGAAAAACTTGTATGTCCTTCTCCCCATTCGCCGATACTTCCAATATCAATATATCTGATCCAGGGTTTGCCGTCATACCTCTTTGCAAAAGCATTATGAAATTTGTTAAGTTTTTCCAGATATACAGGATCGTCCCAGTGAGGTACCCATGATTTAATTCCCCACATTTCTGTGATTGTTCCCTTTGCCCCTGCCTTTTTAACCCAATATGGAGTTGCATACTGAATATTGTTAAACTCCTGGTTTACCGCATTTGGGAACTTGCCTGTCTCTTTGCTTGTAATCCTGAAAGATATCCCGAAACCAAGAGGAACATATCTATCAATTATACTATCAATGACCAGCCAGTTATATTTTCCTTCCTGAGGTTCGAGATAACTCCAGGCAAGCCGCAGATAAAGGTGATCCATTGCAGGAAATGATAAAAAGATTGAATCATTTCTGATTTTATACTTATCTATACCATTATCCAGAAGATGGTGGTACCATCCTTTTCCCGGGTTATGCAGTACTCTTACTGTATCCCAAAGGGAGGTATAGTCTTTATAATGAATTTTTTCTTTGTTTGTACATGACAAACAAGCTGATGCAATGAAAACTAAAATTATCTTTCTCATAAATTGCCTTTCCAGGAAATTATTAACTAAAGATATGGTTTGCCAGACCATTCTAGATTATGATGACAGAATTGTTTATATACCTTGCAGTTGCAGGATATAGGGTACTTCCCTTTACATCCCGTACCTCTATATAATATTCAAAATCATTACTGATTTGGTCTGCAGGAACTTTTATCTCGAATACATGAGAACCCATACGCTTCAGATCGATTACAGAGTATTTATAAGTACCCAGTGGCCGGAAATATAATTTTCCTGATAGGTTATCTGATTCCGATAATACCCTGATCCTGAGATAAAAGTCCTCACCTTCCTGCAATATTGACTGGTTAGTAGTAACTATTAGGCGGGTATCGCCCCTATATTTGCTGGAGATTTTTACGATTTCGGGCAGAACAGATTTCAAAACTGATTCAAGGTATTCGTCATGACCCGTAAGGTTTTCGTTTTTACGGATATTGTGCATTTCAAGATTTGCAATCGTTCCAAGTTCTCCGTTTGTAGTTACAAAAGATAACAATATACTTTCCATTTTGTGCCATTTCTCAGCGAGCTCTATTCTTTCTTTTATCTCATTAGTATCCCTGTCGGTACTGGAGTGTGTCTTTTTCAAGAACAATGTAATTACCGTTTGTATATTCTGTTACATTTTCAGCAATTTCGGCCAGTGCACCTGTTCTATGGTACGCATATTTTCTTATTCATATCATTGCTATTTATCCTACAACTAAAATGATGATCCTTACGGATCAAAATATTAATTATCCTCTCAATTTATGAAATATCTATGATTACAAAAATAATAACACCAACCGATATGATTATTCATAGATATTCCCTGCCTGCCGGCAGGCATCTGACCATTAAAAATTAAAATACAAACAGATGAAATATTACTTAAATTTAAGAAAAGATTAAACATGAAACTGATCAAATTCATTCTGGTTATCACAGCTGCGGTAATAAGCCCTTTTTCAGCGGGTCAGTCTGTTCAGCTATATGAAAAGCCGCGGAGGGCCGACTGTTTTTTCGGTGTCCATTTCGATCTTCATGCAAGTGAAGATATTACTGATGCAGGCAGGAATCTTACATACGAGATGGTCGATACTTTCCTTTTAAAAGTCAAACCTGATTTTATCCAGATTGACTGTAAGGGTCACCCGGGGATATCAAGCTACCCTACAAAAGTTGGCTTTCATGTGAAAGGTTTTGAAAAGGATCCGCTGATGCTTTTCCGACAGGTAACAGAGAAAAACAAAGTTGCGCTTTTCATGCATTTCTCAGGAGTTTGGGATAACAAGGTCGTTAAAGAGCATCCCGACTGGGCAATTATTAAAGCAAATGGTGAGAGAAGCACACAAAAAGTCTCTTTTTTCAGCCCTTACCTTGATACTTACATGATCCCTCAGCTGAAAGAGCTCAGCAATGATTATCATGTTGACGGGGCATGGATTGACGGTGAGTGCTGGGCAGTAGAGCCTGACTATGGCGAAGCATCGCTTAAGCGGTTTACCCGGCAGACAGGAATCACGGAAATCCCCAGACAAAGGACTGACAGGTATTTCCCTGAATTCATTGAATATACAAGGGAGTTATTCCGGGAGCACCTGAGGAAGTATGTGGATGCAATTCATGAGTTTGATCATGGTTTTCAGATAACCAGCAACTGGTCGTATTCTTCAATGATGCCTGAGAAAGTAAACATAAATGTTGATTTTCTCTCGGGTGATGTTACACCTCAGAACGGCGTCTACCGGTCGGCATTTGAGGCAAGGTGCCTGGCACCACAGGGTAAACCATGGGATCTGATGGCGTGGGGATTCTCATGGAACGGGGGATCAATGCCGATGAGCATCAAATCGGCCGTTCAGCTTAAACAGGAAGCGGCCGAGATAATAGCGATGGGAGGGGGTGTCCAGTTCTATTTCCAGCAGAACCGGGATCTTTCTATAAAGCCGTGGATAGCTTATTTGTTGGAAGATATTGGGAATTTCTGCAGGGAACGCCGGCAATTCTGCCATAAAGCGATACCTTTCCCACAGATAGCCCTGGTTTATCCGTCAAAAGCTTACCAGAAAAGCTCCCCTGTCCCTTATTCAAGGTCGTTGGATATGCTCCAGGGAGCATTATATGCGATTCTCGACGGGCAGAATGCAGTGGAAATACTAATGGAGCACCATCTTTCGGGAAAAATGGGAAAGTATCCCATGATCATAATTCCCGAATGTGACTATCTTGATGATTCCTTTATTCTTGAGCTCAGAAACTATGTGGAAAACGGAGGCAACCTTCTGGTGATAGGTTCCGAAACACCTCTGTTGTTTAAAAATGAACTTGGAATTAAACCAGCAGATACACTTCCTGAAGGCCCGGCATATATATCAGCTTCGGGCAGGATAGGTTCGGTAAGGTCAGAGATCCTGAAAGTTGAGATGACCGGAAATTCCAGGCCGGTTTCAAGGTTTTATCAGGGAAGTGATTTTAATTATCCGTCTGAAATAGTTGCTGCTTCGGTAAACAATTTTGGAAAAGGCAGGGCAGCAGGAATATACTTTAATGCCGGTACCTCATATTCAGAAAATAAAACACCGGTTATCCGTGATTTTATAAACGGGCTTATTGAGGAGCTTTTCCCCAGGAAACTTATAGAAGTCAAGGGTACACACCTCGTTCATGTGGCAGTTAACAGGCTAAACGGAAAATTGCTTGTAAATCTTATCAATATTGCGGGTGAGCATACTAATCAGAGCGCTATAGGATATGATGAAGTTCCGTCACTTCATGACATAAAAATTGCTGTTAATACCGGAAGTAAACCGTCAAGAATAATTTTGCAGCCTGAAGGGAAACTGCTTCATTTCAGATATTCAGAAGGCAGATCAATAATTGTTATTCCGGAACTGAGACTACATTCTATATTGGAGATCAATTAGATAATAATTTCAAATAAAGCACCCAATCCTTGAAATTCACCGTTCCCGGATAATCCTCGGGGCATTTTATTTCAACTATTGATCCTCCCTTTATCGCACCTCGTTTTAATTCACTGTTATTGACAAGATCGGTCCATGAAAATGTGAAATCTGAGGATTCAGGGTAAGCCCTGAGATCAATTTTAACCGAACCGCCGTATCTTAAATAGAACAGGTATTCCCTGCCCATATCAGCCAGGCAAAAAGGTGACGGATTTTCAAGCATAAGTTCAGGGTGCGGCTCTAGTTTCCACCATTCAAGATTCCTGAGGTATTTTCCCATGAATCCTACGGAAACTGCCCCCGGATAAAGCATTGTATTGGTTGCAAAGCTCGTATCCATTGGCCAGCTGCCAATACCTGCAGGGCGTTCAGGCAGGTGAACCCTCCAGATATGTCCTCCACCGTAAGAGTGTCCTGCTGCTCCCGACATGACAGCACTCCAGGCTCCGAACCTGATATCCATTGCAGTCGGATTACCTTCGATGAATTCATACCAGGGTTCTGTAACAACTACAGGTTTTGCAGGTTCCATTTTATAAGCCCTGGTGATTATCTCAGGGATAAGTTCATTGCACCAGCGGGCATGACCGGTCTGACTCTGGTTGTAATCGAGCCATGGCTGTTCATGGATTGCTTCGGCCGTTGACCATTGGGGTGCATCAGCACCTCCATTCCACATGGGTGGGGTGGGATGGGCACTGACGATCCTTTTGTACGGATCTTCGGCTTTTACAGTTTCTCCCAGCCTGTTCCAGAACTCAGCTGGAAATCCGCCATAATTATTCATATTGTATTCACCGGCAAGAACCCAGATGACATTATAGGCATGAAGTCTGTCTACAACATATCTCCACCACCTTACAACATTCTCTTCTCCAATAGTTTTATTGATACCTTCCCGGCTCCACCATGCATGGATCCAGACTGTTATACCCATTGAGTTGGCAAACTCAATCATTTTTTCCACCTTGTGTATCTGCTCCAGATCAGGGTTCTGGTACGACGGGTCGAGGAGTGAACTTTCCCTTCCCCACCCATTGCCGGCAAAAAACAGCTGGCCGATATTAAATCCCTGCTCAGCCCTGGTATCAACAAGCTTTTTAAATGATTCAAAGGTTATTTTCCGGTTGGTCCAATCCCACCATGTATCAGCTATCCACAAACACGGTGTGCCGTCAGTGTAAGTAAAATATCGTCCCGGCCTTTCACCTGACTGGTTCACAATAAGTAGTCCCCGCCGTACAGGGTTTTTATTTTTTTCCTCGTCTGTCCACTCGCCAACTTTTATTACACCTTTTTTACCGGTAAGATCTTTATCTGGTGAGAGTGTTTCATATTGCCATGTTCCGCTGCAGGGAGGTGAAAATCTTATCCTCCATGTTCTTTCTCCGTCCCAGAATCCTGGAACGGTAATCAGAAGATCTGAAGATCTTCCTTCTGTTCCTCTGAATCGTGCCGTGAGATAAGCCGGTTTATCCGGCTTAATATATTCCACATAGGCATTCTTCGAAACAGTCTTTGAGACCAGTGTTAATTCATAGACCTCCCATGTCTTAATCATATTTTGAGAAAGACCATCTTTATGAGATACCGGTAAAAGTATCAGACTGATGATGACTAGTAGTCCTGTTCTGTTCATAATACTGCGATTTACATACTAATTATTTACCGATTGTATCCGTACCGCCATCCACGGCCTTCCCGGCATTTTTATTTCGGTGAAACCGCTGAAGGTTCCGTCAACGGGGTCTATTGTCATGTTCCATGTATCAATTATTTCAATCCTGAATCGGATCCCTTCCGGAAGATTAAACCTCGCAAGCTTCTGCTGTGTATTGCCATAATAATGAAGGTAATATTCGTTGGTTTTGAACAGATACATTTCCTTATTCCAGAGGTTATGAAAAGGATATACACCAGAGACAGGGCGTTCCTTCATTATTTTATACAGAAATGCTATCCGTTCAGGGCTTTGACCGTGTATTTCCCCGCCCTTTGACCACCATAATATATTATCTGGGTGAAGATAGGTCTCGCCGTGTGTACAATATCCACCTCTGCAATAAACCTGCCAGAACCTACCTGTCATCTCCTCAGGCGTAAGATTACCCCAGTCAGTCGGAATATCGCCTTCATATACACATTCATCAATAATCACGGGTTTTTTGTATTGTTCGCGCCAGTCCTGCAAATCAAAGAAATTCGTCGTCTGAACGCTCAGATGAGTGATATATGGTTTTTCCACGTCATACCAGTGCTCTCCGTTATGTATTGAACGAAGATGCCGGTAAGGATCTTTTTCCTGTATCAGAAGGAAAAGTTTTTCCCAGTCGCTTTCAGGAAAGCGAAGGTATTCGAACTCATTTGCGAGACTCCACCAGACGTTCCTGAATGATGCAATACGGGCAATAAGATATTTGAGATATTTCTCACGTTTGTCCTGAGGCATTCTGTCAAAGCCCCATTTCCCCCAGTCATACGGGTGAAAAAGAATCAGATCGGCTTCTATTCCAAGCTGCATCAGCCTGCCTATATTTTCTTCAAGGAACCGGAAGTATTCAGGGTTGAAACGGTCGAAATCCCATCCTTTTTCCTTTGATCCTTCAAAAGGATAAAGGGAAGGCTCATTGTTGATATAGACATCATAATTTTTTGGGAATACGCACATCCTGATCTTGTTAAAGGCAGTCTGTGAAAGTGTTTTCAAGGTAAGTTCCGGGTTACCCTGGAATACCCACTGATAACATGTTGTTCCCACAGGGTAAAAAGGTGTTCCGTCGGCATATCCAAAATCAAATGTATCGCGTACATTGACTGGTCCATGGTTTCCGGGCTCCGGACGGATACAGACAAAAGAACCGGATTTTCTTTCAAGAGCCTTGAGGCTGCTGCTTGTAGTAAATGTCCATTCGCCAGGACTATCTGGCATGAACCTGATGCGGAAGGTATTATTTCCGTCATAAAAACCATCGACAGTCGCCGCTGATTTTTCATTCCTGAATTCAGCGCTGAAACTTACATCCTGGAAAGGATTGCCGGTATATTTTACCTTGAAGGAGTGTTCGAATATGTTCCACTGCTTTACTTCAGGTGTGGGAGCAGCATTTATGCTCACAAGCATATTGAAAATAATGAGGATGGTTTTCATTGTTCAAAGTATTGCATTACATGAATTTTCAAAATAAAATTTTTATTTTGGATGAATTGTTTTTTTTCTTTTGATCATTAAAGCCAGATCTTCAAGAACAGGAGGTGTGGTGAAAACATAAATTCCACCTTTATGCCCGCTGAAAACCGAACTGTTTCGCTGTCCGCTTACCGGATCAATCCATTCACAATTGTAACTGCCGGCTGTCAGGTCAAGTGATATTTCAAATGGAGTTTCTATACTGGTTTCTGATTCTGGCAGATGTGATTTTTTTGAGGACATATTATTTATATAAAGAAGATACTGTTCTCCCACCTCGGCAAGTATTCTTACTGTTGTATTTCCGTCTGGATGTGACTTCAGCAACTGATTTGCAGGCCTCATATTTAAAAAATCAAGCTCTCCGAACAGGTCCTTTAATATCTTAAGCTGGCTCCTCAGAAGAGTTCCTCCACCTCCCGGCTGGGTGGAAGGGAAAGAGAAACTGCCATCTTCATTATCGGAGGTAAACGAATAATCGAGGTTGTTAAACAGAGCACCTCCTGCCGTAAGAAAATCCCAGGCCTCAGTCCGGTAATTCACATCTGCTGTTCCGCTGAATCCCGTTTCGTTATCGCCTGCCGGTTTGTTAAGACCATAGTTCATTTCCACAGTGACCGGCGGCTTCGCATAGTGGAAATTGAAAATGGAAACAGCAGGATTCGGATTCTCAATTTTCTGTGATCCGTTCTGGATGTTCTGGGATATCAGGTGATTCTTTGGGAGTCCCTTTTCAGCTTCGGCAATTATATTTGTCATATACTCCTCCCAGGTATCAAGCGCCTCCAGATCCCCAAAATACGGCTCATTGCACACTTCATAATAGAGATTGTCAAAAGCATTGCATTCCTCAAGGATCTTCCTGACCATCTTTTCCTGTATCTTCAGAAGCTCACGATGCCTAAGGGATAAAACTTCCTTGTGGTCTGTCACCGGCTCCAGATTATTTATATTATTTGTATAATAGATTGGACTTAGTTTCCATTGAACTGTATCGTAGAAATTGGAGAAGAGGTCGAGTTCAACCACAATGTTCCTTTTCCCGGCCTCAGCAATAAAGTCCTTAAGACGTGCAAAATATGCTTCATCCCACCTGTCAAGGTCAAACCTGTTGCCTCCGCCGTTATATCCCGGTTTATTGCTTCGGGGCCAGGGACAGATAAATTTTCCGGGACCCGGAGCAAGAGTGTTTTTTGCAATGTTGAAAGCTCCCTGCGGTTCAACATAGATGCCAGAAAATGTTCTTGTTATGTTGAGCCCTTTTGATGTGAGTTCATCAAGATACCTTATGTAGTCAAAATCGAGGTTCATCACTGCACCGTAATGTTCAGTGGAACCAACGAAAACCGCTGGTTTCCCCCTGAAAAGAAAATAATGCGGATTTTCAGGATGAATGATTAGTGGAGTGAACTCTTCCCTGCATGATAAGGAAATAGTTATTGTAAAAAACAGAACAGGAAAAATGGATTTGTTTTTCATAACAATTGTCATCTGTTTTGAATTATAAAATTCTTTTAGTTTCAGGATTTCACTTTACCCAAAGCAAGCATAGACTTTAAAACTTATTCCCAGAAAAGTTTTTTTGCTTCTTCCAGCATAGTAGCCGTTGCCGTTGCTCCGCATCTTGATATGCCCAGCTCTTTAAATTTCAGCAGATCGGAAAGAGTCCTGACTCCGCCGGCAGCTTTAATCCTCACTTCAGGTGCAGAATGTTTTCTCATAAGTTCCAGGTCATGAGCTGTTGCTCCGGCATACGAGTATTTGCCATCGGGGCCTTTAATAAATCCGAAACCTGTTGAAGTTTTTACAAAATCAGCTCCGACCTTTGAGCATATTTCACAAAGCCTTATCTTTTGCTGGTCATTTGTGATAAAATCAGTTTCGAAAATTACCTTTGTAATTGCTCCATACCTGTGTGATGTTTCAACGATTGTTTTTACCTCTTCTTCGATATACTGCCAGTCTTCCTGAAGTGCTTTACCAATATTTATTACCATATCAATTTCAACAGCCCCATCGATACATGCAGTTTCAGTTTCAAAGGCCTTTACCTTGATTGATGAGTTGCCTGCCGGAAAACCTATCACACATCCGACAAGCACATCGCTCCCCCTGAGTAGCTCAACAGCCTGCTTCACAGCATAAGGTTTGACGCAGACGGACGCAACATTATAGTTTCTGGCTACCTCGCATTCTCTTCTTAAATCTTCATCAGTAAGAGTCGGGTGAAGAATTGAATGATCGATCATTTTTGCAATTTCTGTTACTTTATTCATTTGGCTTATATATTTAAAATGTAAATAAGAATGACTATCTGGAATCATGAATAAAAATTGTAATGAATTCATTTGCTTCATTATAATTACATGTCATTCCGAGCGTTAGCGAGGAATCTCTGTCTTAAGTTATTATTTTTTACCGAAGCTCATATAAATCGATTTACTTGAAACATTTCGAAATAAATTATGTCGGATAATCTATTTATACACCAATACACTTCAAGGATAAAGTTAAAAGAAATATTTTTTATACTTTGGTGATTAAATGGATCAAAATATCAACATTCTGATTATCAAAACTATCAGAATTAAGAAATAAAACTAAAAACATCTAAACATAATGGAGAAGGCAGATAGATTTCTTGAGGAGCACAAATTAAGAGCAAGTGATATTGACATGAAACAGCTTGCAGAGTTATTCAATTCGGAAATGCTTAAAGGGCTGAAGGGAGAGAAAAGCTCCCTCAGAATGATCCCGACCTATATTGAAGCAGACAATGAATTCCTGAAGGAGACTCCCGTGGTTGCCATCGACGCAGGAGGAACCAATTTCAGGGCTGCCCTTGTAAGATTCACAAGAAGGGGGAAGATTGAAATTGAAAAGGTCGTCAGTGGCTTAATGCCTGGTCTTGACAGGGAAGTATCGAAGAAGGAATTTTTTGATATGATGTCGGAATATATTAAACCACTGGCTGAAAAATCGGATCGGATAGGATTTTGTTTTTCCTATCCAACAGAAATTTTCCCTGATAAGGACGGCCGGCTGCTGCAGTTCTGCAAAGAGGTTCAGGCACCTGAGGTGATTGGTCAGATTATAGGTAAATCACTTCTTGAAGCCCTTGGCACACCTCATAAAAAGATAGTTCTTCTCAATGATACTGTGGCAACCCTTCTGGCAGGAAAATCCTCTTCATATGGCAGAGACTATGATTCATTCATGGGTTATATACTGGGTACCGGCACAAATACCTGTTATAATGAAGCCAACAGTAGTATTCTTAAGAACCCGGAGCTGGATCCTGGCAAGAGTATGATCATCAATGTTGAATCGGGAAATTTCGGAAAGGCACCAAGAACGGATCTTGATATTTCCTTTGATAGTACAACCATGAATCCGGGGAATTATACATTCGAAAAGATGTTCTCGGGAGGATATTTCGGAGGCCTCTGCCTTTTTGTCCTGAAGGCTGCTTCAATGGAAGGCATATTCTCCGGACAAGGAACTGACAGCCTGAACCGCATTGCAGAACTTACCGCGGAAGAGGCAAATAGTTATGTATCAGCTGTCAGTTCTAACGGCAATATTCTTGTAAAATGCTTCAGTAGCGAAGAAGACAGGAATAAGAGTTCATACATAATCGATAACCTGATAGACCGTACGGCCAAGCTTGTGGCTGCAAACCTGGCTGCCGTTGTTCTGAAAACAGGAAAGGGTACCACCTCTGAAAGGCCGGTATTAATAACTATCGAAGGAACCACTTTTTATAAGCTCCATAAGATGAAAGAGAAGTTTGGAATATATTTTTCGGAATACCTCAGCGGAGACTTAAAAAGATATGTGGAATTTACCGGCGTAGATCAATCGAGTCTAATAGGTGCGGCTCTGGCAGGACTAATAGATTAGTATGAATTTGAGGAAAAGGCTTTTGAGGGATCACCTGACGACCAGAAATATTCCTTTGTTCTCTGCAAGCGTTTTCTTGAACAATATTTATGAATAAGCCAATACCTGTTGCAGAATTTAGCCAGCCAATTTGAAGGTATTGGATTTCAGGATTAAATCAGCTAACTTATAACTTCATTAATTTAAGAAGTATATGAAGCGTCAATCCGCTATTTTACTGCTAATTACCTTATTATTTTCCTTTCAGGAATTAGCTTTCAGTCAGAAAATTTATGTTTCGCCGGCCGGAACCGACACTAACCCGGGAACTGTTGATAAACCACTCACTACTCTCACCGCTGCTCGTGATAAAGCCAGGGAGATGAGGAAGACCACAAAACTTAATGAGCCTCTTGAAATCATTATTACAGGTGGCGAATATTTGATGATGCAGCCTCTTTTTCTGACAACAGACGATTCAGGTACACCAGCTTCTCCGCTGGTATTTAAGACCGAACCGGGCTCAAAGGCTGTCTTCAGGGGCGGGATTCCGGTTTCCGGATTTGAAAAAGTGAATGAAAAGCTTTGGAGGGCATTTATCCCTCAGGTAGCCTGGTACGATTCTTATTTTGAACAGCTTTATGTTAACGGCAGAAGGGCTGTCCGTGCAAGGAGTCCCAATGATGGTTTCTTCAGGGTGAAAAATGTTACTGAAACAGTTCTTGAAAAAGGAGAGGGAAGATCTCCGGAACTGGCTGTGCAGAAGGTAGAGCTCGACAATTCTGACACGGCAAGTTTAGTGTCATTCTCAAAAAATGATTTTCAGGATGCCCTGATGATATTTTACCACAACTGGGATAATACAAGGAAAAGGGTAACTGGTTTCTCTAAGACCGGGTCGTCAGCCTATATAGTGGGTGAAGGTATGAAGCCATGGAATCCGATAAATAATAAATCAAGATACCTGGTTGAGAATTTTAAAGCTGCCCTTGATGCTCCGGGGGAATGGTTCCTCGATCGTAACGGTTACCTATTGTACATTCCTCTTGAAGGTGAAACAATTGAAAACACAACCTTCCATATCCCTGTAATCAGGGAGTTTATTTCAATTCAGGGTAACAGTTCATCAGGCAAAAAAGTGGAAAATGTGAAGTTTGAGAACCTGGTGTTTGAAGTGGCAGGTTACAAGACACCTCCTGACGGAAATGAACCCGCCCAGGCTGCCGCTCCGGTCGATGCAGTAGTTACCCTCGATTTTGCGAACAAGATTGAATTCAGGGAGTGCGAAATAGCACATACAGGTACATACGCTTTCTGGTTTCGCCGGGCATGCAGCAATTGCCTTGTAAATCAATGTTATCTGTACGATCTTGGGGCCGGAGGAGTAAAGATAGGAGAAACCATAATCCGTCAGAATCAGGAAGAGCTAACGAGTTTTATAACCATCGATAACAACATTATCAGGGATGGAGGCCATATATTCCCATGTGCAGTCGGGATAATTATATTTAATGCAAGTGATAATCAATTGACACATAATGAGATTGCTGATTTGAGATATTCTGGTATCTCTGCGGGCTGGGTGTGGGGGTACGCACCGAGTCCATCCAAACGAAATAAAATCGAGTTCAACCATATTCATCACCTGGGTTGGGGTGAACTTTGCGATATGGGAGGAGTTTATACTCTTGGAGCTTCAGAGGGAACAACTGTTTCAAATAACCACATTCATCATGTGTTTTCATTCGATTATGGAGGTTGGGGACTTTATACAGATGAAGGATCGTTTGGAATTGTCGAGGAAAACAACCTGGTTTATGCCTGTAAAAACTCCGGATTTCATCAGCATTACGGAAAGGAGAATGTTATAAGAAATAACATATTTGCTCTTAATATCAGGTCGCAGCTGCAGGCTACAAGGATAGAAGAGCACAGGTCCCTTTCTTTCACAAATAACATAATATATTTTAGCAGGGGCACCCTTCTAAGCAGTAACTGGCATAAATTTAATCTGTTCACTGATAATAATATGTACTGGGACACCCGGACAAGGGAAATAATGTTTGCCGATAAGACTTTTACCGAATGGAAAAAATCGGGCAAAGATGTTCACTCCATAATCGCAGATCCTCAATTTGTAAATCCGGCTATTTATGATTTCAGGTTGAAAAATAAATCGGCTGTCAGAAAGATCCACTTTGTACCATTTGATTATACAAAAGCAGGTGTCTATGGGTCTGATGAGTGGAAAAATCGTGCGGAGTTTGATCAGAAGCTTGAAAGGGATTTTGAAAGATTAATCCAGGCTGAATAGCTTTCAATTCCAAATCATCACGCTTTAAGAAAACTCTATAAGTGCTGCAGACTCAAAATTTCAAAGATCAAATTTTATACCTTAGTGCCCACCAGTGAAGCAATTATTAAATCAAAACCCGCTTAAACCGGGGTCTGAATTGTGAAATAAATTAGCTATCATTGCATATAAAATGAATAAATTAGCATAAAATCAAGGCAATATGAAAACACCGGCAGATTCAGAAGTCAACAGGATATTTCAATGGATTTTAACATTGGTTAGGATCGTTATAGGATGGCACTTCCTTTATGAGGGTATTTCAAAAATCATGATTGCAGGCTGGAGTTCGGCACCCTATCTTGCAGGTTCAAAATGGATCTTTGCGCCACTGTTCAATGCTATGGCAAACAATCCCCCGGTAGTCGCTGCAGTCGATTTCATTAATATCTGGGTAATGATACTCGTTGGTCTGGCACTGATTCTTGGTCTGTTCACAAGGCTTGCGAGCATAGGAGGAGCCCTGATGCTGTTCTTTTACTTTGTGGCATATCCTCCGTTTCCGGGATATATGTACGGAGTTCCTTCAGAAGGAAGCTATCTCTGGGTAAACAGAAACCTTATTGAAATGATTGTACTTGCAGTTTTCATTTTTGTCCCCCGCTCATTCCATTTCAGCGCTGACAGGTTAATTGCACGATGGAAGGAAGAAAAGGCCCGGAAGCCTGTCGGAGAAATACCCTCCGATTCAAAATCCGGAGTTGGGAGGCGCGAGGCGTTAAGGGACCTGATATCAATACCTGCACTCGGAGCGTTTGCATACGCTTTGTACAGGAAAAAGAAATGGGACAGTTTCGAGGAGAAACTCCTGACTATTGAAGGAATGGATGCAAATTCAGGAGCCACCCTTCTGAAATTTAATTATTCAACTCTTAAGGACCTTAAGGGTGAGGTACCCAAAGGGGTTATTAAATACCTGGACAAGAATGGTAATCCTGCAGATTTTGAACTGAGCCGCCTCCTTATGGGAGGTAACCTTATCGGAGGATGGGCCCATGCCAGAGACCTTATATATGTTTCAAAGCTGGTAAAGACATATCATACCGATGAAAAGGTACTCCAGACCCTTGCCCTGGGCGAAAAATGCGGTATAAATGCTATCATCTCAAATCCTCAGATGGGAAGGGTATTTCAGAAATACAGGCATGAATTTCGGGGAAAGGTTAAGTTTATATCTGACTGTGGGATAAACCTGGATTTTAAAAAGGGTATTGAGATGTCACTTGCAGCAGACTGGGATGCTCTTTATTGCCAGGGAGAGATTACTGACCGCTGGACAAATCCTGAATGGGATGATCCAAAGAAAAGAACCGTTACTGAAAGGATGGAATTAATAAAAGCAGGACTTGAAAAGATAAGGACGAACGGCAAACCTGCAGGCATAGGTGCTCATAGGATAGAGGCAATAAAAGCTTGTGTCGATTATGGTCTTAAGCCGGACTTCTGGGTCAAAACCTGCCATAGTTATAATTACTGGTCGGCGCAAACAAATCAGGAATGGAACGATAATAAATTTGATTTTAATCCCGAAGAGACTATACGGTATATGGGAACTTTGAAGGAACCATGGATTGCATTTAAGGTCCTTGCAGCTGGTGCGATCAAACCGGAGGAAGGACTTAAATATGCATTTAATAATGGGGCTGATTTTATATGTCTTGGGATGTACGATTTCCAGATAGTTGAGGATGTCAATATTGCCCTTGATGCCATTTCAAATGCCCGGGTCCGTGAACGCTCATGGATGGCCTGAAAACCTGGTAACATAACCATATGAAAAAGTTTCTGACAACCCTGTTGTTTCTTAGCGGGATTATTCTTGTTGCTTCAGGTCAAGTTAAATGGGAACATATATCAAGTAAAACAGATATGATTGATGTTCCCAATAAAGGAAAGGAACAGACCTCTGCAGCTGTTGCCGACTTCGACAATGATGGCATAAATGATTTCTGTATAAGCGAGCGGACTTCTGCCCCGGGATTGGTATGGTATCAAAGAACTTCAACAGGATGGAAAAAACATATTGTCGAAGATGCAATATGTTTTATAGAGGCAGGCACAATTGCTCTGGACGTAGATAATGACGGTGACCAGGATATTATCGCGGGCGGTGAAAGTAAAACCAACCAGGTCTGGTGGTGGGAGAATCCATATCCCGACTATAGCAAACCTGCATGGCCAAGGTATCTGATAAGAAATACAGGAGGTAAAAAGATACATGATCAGATTGCTGGTGATTTTGACGGAGATGGTAAAACAGACCTGGTTTTCTGGGCCCAGGGAGACCAGACACTTTATTTCACTAGAATCCCTGCCGATCCATACACTATAGCTGAGTGGAAGCTTATCCCGGTATATAAATATTATTCTGATAGCCAGATGGAACAACATGGCACATATCCGGGGTGGAAAGGTACAAATGAACATGAGGGCCTGGCAAAATCAGATATTGACGGTGACGGAATTCCTGATATTGTTGGTGGCGGACTATGGTTCAAATACCTTGGCGATGATCGGTTTTCATATAATGTGATCGATGGGGCATATACATTCAGCCGTTCTGCTGCAGGTCAGCTGGTAAAAGGTGGCAGACCTGAGGTTGTGCTTGTTGTGGGTGACGGGTTGGCTCCTTTGTATATGTATGAATATCAAAAATATACATGGACAAGAAAGGAGATTGTACCAATGGTAAGTAACGGACATTCCCTTTCGATCATCGATTTTGACGGGGATGGAAACATGGATATATGGTATGCTGAAATGACCCTTGGAGGAAATACCAGAGCAGTAAACAGGATCCTGTTTGGAGATGGCAAAGGAAATTTCCCCCATGATATGGTTATATCCGAAGGTATCGACCTTCATGACTCTGAAATAGTTGATCTTGATGGTGACGGGGATCTCGATATTCTCGGGAAACCATATGATGGTGATGCACCACGTCTGGATATCTGGTTGCAGAATGGTACAGGGAAAATAATAACCGGAAGAAAGTAATAATCCATGAATCATCATTTTCATTCTCTTAAAAGAGGTCTTGTTGCAGCAGGATTTACAGGTCTTGCGTTGCTCTCTGCCCGGGCACAAAACAAACCGAATGTGATTCTTATTATCACCGATGACCAGGGCTATGGTGATCTGGGAATCACCGGCAATCCGCATGTTAAAACCCCTGTAATCGACAACTTCGCCAGGCAGAGTATACGGTTCAGCAATTTTTATGTCTGCCCGGTCTCTGCTCCAACAAGGTCAGGTTTGCTGACCGGGAGGTACTTTCTGCGAACAGGTGTCAGAGATACCTATAACGGGGGTGCAATAATGGCATCAAGTGAGGTGACGATAGCTGAAATGCTTAAACAGGCTGGTTATGTGACAGGGATTTTCGGGAAATGGCATTTGGGAGATAATTATCCCTTCAGACCTTCCGATCAGGGTTTTGATGAATCTGTGATCCACCTTGCCGGTGGTATGGGTCAGCCAGGTGATATTACAACTTACTTCAGGGGTGACAGCAGTTATTTTGATCCAATTCTCTGGCACAATAGCAGTCAGGAAAAATATAACGGCTATTGTTCAGATATTTTTACGAACCAGGCTATCAGCTTTATCGAGAAAAACGGGAATAATCCGTTTTTCTGTTACCTGGCTTTCAATGCTCCTCATACCCCATTACAGGTTCCGGACAGATATTATCAGATCTATAAGGATATTGATCCTTCAAAAGGATTTATAAATGACAACCGCCCATTTCCAGAGATGAGCGAAAAAGATAAGGAGGATGCCAGAAAAGTATATGCCATGGTCACTAATATTGATGAGAATATTGGCAAAGTGCTGAATAAGATTGACGAATTGGGAATTACAAAAAATACGGTTATAATATTTATGACTGATAATGGTCCTCAGCAGCGAAGATATGTAGCAGGTATGCGTGGATTAAAGGGTAGTGTTTACAATGGAGGTGTCAGAGTTCCTTTCTTTCTCAATTATCCAGCCCTCGGTATAAGCACCAAAGAAATAAATGAACTGGCAGCAAATATTGATCTCCTGCCAACTTTAGCTGATATCTGTAAAGTACAGGTGCCTCAGAACAGAAAAATTGATGGAAAAAGCCTGTTGCCATTAATTACTGGAGATCAATCAATTGCAGCCGACAGATCCTTATTTTTCTCCTGGACAAGACATAATCCGGAACTTTACAATAATGTTGCTTTGATTAAAGGCAGGTATAAAATTGTCGGGCAAACTGATTATAATGCAACAATTGATAAATTTCAATTATTTGATATTGAAAAAGATCCATATGAGCTGAGCAATATTGTAAGCAGCTATCCTGAAATAGCAGAAGCATTGAAATCAGAACTTGATAATGTTTTTATGGAACTTTCTGGTTCGGAAAATATGACAGGCCCTCCCTGTATTGAAATTGGAACAACAAATGAGAATCCGGTAATTCTGAACAGAAATGATGCCGGCGGAGAAAGAGGAGTGTGGGAGCAGGAGGAAGTTTTCGGCAAATGGAATTTATTAATAAATGAAGGTTATTATAACATCCGGTTTAGGTTCATCAGACCTGTGCCTTCAAACGGCCGAATGGTTATTGACACAAGATCAATTACATATCAGGTTAGAAATACAGAAGATAATGCTGTAATAATCGAAATGAATAATGTTTACCTACCAGGTATGAAAACGGATTTTATTCCATTCTATGAGGCTGGTGCCAGAAAGATTCTTCCCTTATGGGTGGAACTGGAGAGAATTATTAGATAGTCAGCAAAACCGCAAATAAAAACTTTAATTAAGTTTCAGATAAATGCAAAAAGGTAATTTATTGATAATGTGTTGCATCGGAGCTCCATCGTTGCTTGGTGCAGTTCCTTCTGATCAGAACAAATCAAGACCAAATATTGTAATCATCCTTGCCGACGACATGGGCTGGGGTGATGTAAATGCCAACGGTAACAGACTGATCGAAACACAGGTACTTAACCGGCTTAAATATCAGAGCCTTAGCTTTGACCGTTTTTATGTCTGTCCTTTGAGCGCACCAACCCGGGCAGAAATGCTTACCGGCCGGTACTTTTTGAGGACAGGTGTCTCCTCAGTTACACAGGGATTTGAAAACATGAGGACCGATGAGGTTACAATGGCAGAGATACTTAAGGAGAATGACTATTCTACAGGTTGCTTCGGCAAATGGCATAACGGGGGCTATTATCTGCAACATCCCAACAGACAGGGTTTCGATGAATATGTAGGATTCTGCATGGGGCATCTTGGCTATTATTATGACGGACCTTTTCTGCAAAATGATGAGGAAGTAAAATCAATTGGCTATACTACCGATTATTTCACTGAAAAAGCTCTTGAGTTTATCGATTCAAACAGGGAGGTTCCATTTTTATGCTACGTTGCATATAATGTGCCTCATTCCCCCTTCCAGGTGCCGGAGAAATATTTCAATAAATATAATTCAATGGGACTTGATTCGACTCTTTCGTCAGTTTATGGAATGGTTGAAAACATGGATGATAATATTGGACGGATCCTGAAGAAACTTGATGAATTGAGACTTACAGAAAATACTATAGTAATTTTCTTTTCCGACAATGGGCCAAATACCAACAGATATAATGGATTAATGAAAGGAATAAAAGGATCGGTAGATGAAGGAGGCGTAAGAGTACCGTTTTATTTAAGATGGCCGGGCCGTATAAAACCGGGGATAACTGATCAGCTTGCTCAGGATATCGATATTCTACCCACTCTAATGGGCCTTTGCAGAATAGATTACAAGCCTGTAAAACCTCTGGATGGCCTGGATCTTTCAGGCATTGTTTCCGGTAGCGGGAATACTATTGACAGATATATATTCTCCCGACAGGCCAACCGACCGATTGAAAAATGCAACAGCTCAATCAGAAATGAACGCTTCAGACTGGTGGTCAGCCTGAAAGATACCCTACTTTATGATATGCTAAATGATCCCGGTCAAAAAACTGATATATCTGATAATAATTCTAATACAACAAAGCTTCTTCTTTCTGAACTTGATAAGCTTAATCAGGAGCTTGTCACATCCTATAAACCCGTTACAACTATTGAAGCCGGATTCCCTGATGAGAAAAAATTCACACTTCCCGTACAGGATGCATCTCTTTCAGGCAAGATTAAATACTCCAGCATTCATCCCAACCAGTCTTATACAGAAAACTGGATCCAAAACGGGGATTCGATATACTGGAAACTTAATATTAATACTGGTGGCAACTTTAGGGTCGATTTGCAATATGGATGTATCCCTGCGGAAGCAGGGAGCAAAATGGTTTTCCACACAAGTTCAGGTTCTGTTTTTTTCACTGTTGATAAGCCATTCGAATCTGTGATCCTTCCTGAACGCGATTACGTAAAAAGAAGCGAGTCAGTTGAAAGAACCTGGTCATGGCTGACAATCGGAAGCATACCTTTGAGTACAGGTGAGGAAAAAATTGTTCTTAAACTAATTAATCTGGCGAATATTGAGGCTGGTCCTATTAAGGCGGTAAGATTTACCAGACAACAAAACCATTAAGCAATCCTATGAAAAATAGTCCTCAAGAGTTGGTGCAATTCTAAAAGAAATGATAGACAGGAAAAAGTAATGATCTCAAAGACTAAGATCCTGTAATCCGGTCTAAAGCAATTGTAGCAAATCCAAGAGTCAGAAAAAATCCGACCATATCAGTAATCGTTGTCAATATGGGACCTGATGCAAGGGCAGGATCAATATTCATCCTCTTAAGGATAAGCGGAACAGTACCTCCGATAGAAACTGCAACCAGTGTGTTTATTGCCAGTGCACCTCCGACCACTATCCCCAGATAAATGTTATGCTTCCAGAGGAAGGCAGCTGTTCCGATCAAAATTCCCAGAACGATACCATTGATTATTCCAACGGATATTTCCTGTAACCAGACCCTTAATAACTCACCTGGTCTCACAGTCCCAAGAGAAAGTTCACGCATACTAACCGCCACGGCTTGATTTCCTGTGCATCCGCTCATATCTGATATGATGGGTAGAAAAACGGCCAATGCAATGACTGTATGCAATGTGTCCTGGTAAAAAGCTATCACACTGGCAGCAATTAGATTCAGTAAAATATTTACTGACAGCCATGAAAGTCGCCTCTTTGACCTTAGCAAAACTGGCATGGTCCGCAATTCATCTCCTCCAACAATGCCCTGTGTTTGAAGATGCTCGTAAGCTGACCTTTCGTTTACAGCCTCCAGGACATTCTTCCTTCTGATGACACCTAATAATTGATTGTCGTCATCAACTATAGGAAATCCATAATAATTGTGAGTATCAAACAGATCATTCAATTTATCAAGCGAAGTATCGACATTAACCGCCATTACCTCTTTGATAACAATTTCAGAAAGCCTGTGATTTGGATCTCCAAGTAATAAATCCTGCATTTGAAGAACCCCGACAAATAGATTATTTGAGGACACAACATAAATGTATCGGACATGGTAGTTTTTATACTTTTCAAAGTTTTGCCTGAGATCCTCAATTGCTTCTTTTACAGTAGTTGACTCATGGTATGCAATGTATTCAGTTATCATCAATCCACCAGCAGTTTCCGAATCGTATTCGATCATTTTTCTGATCCTGGCAGCCTCAATGGGATTCAGTTCTGTAAGTATCGCCTCAGCCTCCTTTTCGTTCATTTCTATAATCAGGTCGGCTTTTTCATCGCTCGTCATTTCGCTAATGATTGCAGCCGCACTGCCTGCATCCATTTCTTCTATAATATCTGCAGCCTGGGCTTCAGGAAGTTCTTCTATAACATCCGCCGCCTCTTCAGGATTGATCATTTTAAGCAATCGATGCTGATCTTCCCTTACAAGTTTATTCATCAAAAATATCACTTCATTTGCCGGCAGAGATTCAAGAAAATTGGTCAGTTCGATCCGGTTATCCTGTTGCATTAAAGATTTAACAATCTTTATAGGTTTCATTCTTGCATTTTGATCCATAAATTTCATTGTTAAATTATCTGATCTGGTCCTTGGTATTTAATTCCGGTATTGCAAATGACTTGATGCTGCATGGAACAACGTCGTCCCCTCCCTGGATCAGCCGGTAATATCCCCTGACACTCTCCCGGGAAAGGCTGTCAGTTTCAAATCTGATACCACTTTCAGGCAGCTTGTCAATGTTCAGGGTAGTCGCTCATTGCTGCACCCGGTGGTAAGCAAAGTAAAGGGCAAAAATAGGATAATACTACTTTTTTGCATTTTTTTCGGCATTGTTTTTAATTCACGACCAATTAAATTCTTCAGTTTTTCAGATCACTTCCTGGTAGTGAGGTATTATCCATCCTTATAAATTAATCCTTTTTATCTGACTATGGGCAATGATAAAATGGATTTGTTCAGGAATAATAAGTTGGTACTGAATAAGAAAAACATCAGGTGATTATAAATAAGTATTCCTAAATTAGCATTTTAATAAATACCGATAATCTTTTCAATTTATGAAAAAATTTAATATGCTGCTGATCTTAGTTTTTTTAAATCTGACTCTATCTGCGCAGAATTATCCTTTCCATGATGTGCGTCTGTCAGAAGATGAGCGGATTAAAAATCTTATCTCGCTGATGACGCCGGATGAGAAGATCAGCTGTCTCTCGACCCGTATTGCGGTTCCGCGTCTCGGAGTAAAGGGAACCAGAACAATAGAAGGATTACACGGACTTGCATACAGCGGCCCGGCAAACTGGGCAGTGAAAGGACCAAAGGCTTCTCCCACAACTACTTTCCCCCAGGCTTATGGTCTTGCACAGATGTGGGACACGGAACTTATAATGAGGATAGCTGACTGGCAGGCAACCGAAGCAAGGTTTCTGGCCCAGAATAAAAAATTCGGAACGGGGGGATTGGTTGTGTTTGCGCCAAATGCCGATATGGGTCGCGACATAAGATGGGGAAGGACTGAAGAGTGTTTTGGAGAGGATCCTTTCCTTAACGGCGCAACCGTTACTGCTTTTGTCAGAGGACTTCAGGGAAACGATCCCGTCTACTGGAAAACTGCTTCACTGATGAAGCATTTCCTTGCGAACAGCAATGAAAACAACCGTACATATAACAGCTCCGATTTTGATGACAGACTATTCCGCGAATATTATTCGTATGCATTCTACAAAGGAGTAGTGGATGGAGGTTCACAATGCTTTATGGCTGCCTATAACAAGTACAACGGCATCCCTTGCACTGTTCATCCTGTATTGAGGAATGTAACGATGAATGACTGGGGACTGAGGGGCATTATTTGCACTGACGGAGGAGCTTTCAGTCAGCTGCTGACAACCCACGCTTATTATACTTCGCTTGATATTGCGGCAGCAGAATGTATTAAAGCCGGAATAACCGTATTTCTTGATAATTACATAGCTCCGCTTAAAGAGGCTCTTGTAAAGGGACTGATTACGGAAAAGCAGATTGAGGACGCCATTTATGGAAACCTGAAAGTTGTTATGAAGCTTGGCATGCTTGATAATTCGCCCGGGAATCCATATTCTGAGATTGGAATAACAGATACCATAGCGCCCTGGACAAAACAGGAATCGCGTGATATTGTCAGACTTGCCACTCAGAAATCAATAGTTCTGCTTAAAAATAAAAACTCGCTTCTTCCGCTTCAGAAAAACAAGATAAAATCAATCGCAGTCATCGGACCATCCTCCAATAAAGTGATATCCGACTGGTATTCTGGTACACCGCCTTACAATGTTAACATACTCACGGGGATTAAAAATGCCCTGGGGAGTGATGTAACAGTCAGATTTGCGATGAGCAACAAAGCTGATTCGGCAATTATGGCGGCAAAGCAGAGTGATGTAGCAGTAGTTTGCGTTGGCAACCATCCCCTCAGTTATGGTTTGGGATGGGGACAGAACCAGGTTTCAAGCGACGGTCGCGAAGATGTTGACAGACAGGCCATATCGCTCGAGCAGGAAGACCTTGTAAAGTTGGTTTACAAAGCTAATCCCAATACAATCCTGATTTTAGTATCCAGCTTCCCTTATGCAATAAACTGGTCTAAAGACAATATTCCGGCGATCATTCATGTAAGCCAGTCAAGCCAGGAGCTTGGTAACGGAGTTGCAGATGTTCTCTTTGGTAAGGTCAGCCCTGCAGGAAGACTGGTCCAGACCTGGATAACATCAATCGATCAGCTTCCCCCGATCCTCGATTATAATATAAGGAATGGCAGGACTTATATGTATGATAAGAATACTCCGCTTTTCCCATTCGGATATGGCCTAAGCTATACAACCTTCAAATACACCGGACTGAAAACTGACAGGAACTCTTTGTCGGACCAGGAAATTGTGAATATAACCTTCAATATTCAGAATACTGGCAATTACGACAGTGATGAGGTACCCCAGCTGTATGTAAGTTTCCCGGGATCAAAAGTGGAAAGACCTGCGTTGGCATTAAAGGGATTCAGCAGGATTTATGTCAGGAAGGGTGGAACAGTTAAAGTAACAATCCCTTTGAAAGCTTCAGACCTGACCTACTGGAGCATTGATAATAACTCGTTTGTTCTGGAAAAGGGAAGGGTCAATTATTTTATCGGAGGATCTTCGGCTGATGTGAGATTGAAGGGAGAACTAATCTTAAAATAGTACAATAATCTATTTTTCATAAAAGATGGCCTCCCGTTAGAAAGTCCACCTTGTGTAGTCTTCCGGTGCTGCTTTTTCAAAGTTTTTCACTATATTTAAACAATCTGATGAGATCGGAATGAATACTCCTGAAATAAGGGCATTTATACGTAAACACAGCCACTTGTTCTGGTATATCCCGGAAGATAAGAAAGAGGATATAAGTCTGGATATACTTGTGGAGTTTATATTGAATTATGGATCATTGGAAGATATTAAAACGCTTTTTAGAATTCTGGGGACAGAAGAGACTGCAAATATATTTTTCAGAGCAAAAGGTAGACGGAAGCTGAATTATTTTCCGGAGATTTACAATTTCTTCTCACTCTATTTTAAAAAATATGCATAAGGAGATATTGTCAGGAAATCAGGTTAAGCTTTTACCACTTGTGAAGGAATTTAAGCGTGAATTCAATCTTGTCGGTGGAACTGCAATTGCCTTATATCTGGGACATAGAAGATCGATAGACTTTGATTTATTTAAGAGCACATCTATTCACCCGAAAAGAATAATTTCTAAAGTATCATCACTTGGACTTTCCTGTTTAGTTACCCGTAGAGTTACAGAGCAATTGAATATGACAGTTAATGACGTTACATTCACTTTCTTTGAATATCCGTTTAAAATTGAGGCTAATATAAGTTTTGAGGATTATATAAAATTACCATCATTGATTGACCTTGCAGCTATGAAAGCGTACGCTCTCGGGCGCAGATCGAAATGGAAGGATTATGTTGATTTCTTTTTTCTTTTAAGAGATCACTTCACAATAAATCAGGTTTCTGACAGAGCGTATGAAATTTATGACCAACTGTTCTCTCCAAAACTTTTCAGAGCTCAGATCAGTTATTTCAAGGATATCATTTACTCTGAACCAGTTGAATTTCTTATACCGGAACCAACGGAAGATGAAATCAAACAATTTCTTATCGACAAAGCGATTGACTTAAAATTCTGAAACGAGGTTCATTGAATACCATGACCAGGTATTTGAATTCCTGAAAAATAAGGATTGATATCTTAAATCCCTTGGCAGATAGCTCTGGGACTTTTATTCAGCACGGATCAGGCAAACCCGGTCTTTCCCATCATTCCCCGGAGGATCACCTGTAGAAATAAAACCATTTACTGTTATTTTATTAACACTGGTCTGCATCAAATCTCCTCCATCACGCGGATTATACCAATTGATTGAATACTCTCCGGCCGGAACTCTTATTTCAGTTGCAACTCCTTCCGGTTGGTATATGGCATAAACCTTACCTTCCTTAGCAAGGCAATAATCATTCTGATCTTTTGTCAGCTCATCATAATTATTCATCTCTTCGAAAGGCAGATACTTATGGAAGAAGTCGAGAGCCACTTTGGTCAGTTCCCAGAGCTTTTCACGGCTTCTCCAGTCATCACAGCTGAGATCTGAATTCGGATACATATATCCGAAATACCATTCCACCCCGGCTCCTCCTGCCATTAAATTCCCCCAGAGTGCTTTATATCTTATTGTGTCATGATCAGGGTCAAAGGAATCAGGCATAGCTCCCTTGCTTGCAGGGCCAATCTCATCGAGGCAGACGACCCATTTATGACCCGAATCAGCAGATTGCTTAAGCCAGTTTATGGCATCGTTGTGTATTTCATCAATATTCCCGCACTGGATTGAAGGACCCTCTATATTACTGAATCCGAGGTATGCTGTCATATCTTTTCTCCTTTGTCCCGGATCGGAGTGGGTATGGACAACTATGAAATTGTGATAAGGATCAGTATTTCTGATAAAATCTGCCATCAGTTTAGTGTCTTTGTAAGTCTGTCCATAAGGGGACCATACGACCGCATTGTGTTCTTCCCCAAGATTCCAGGTAATTGCCAGGTGATGTGAAAAACGGGAGATCAGTTCTCTGAGGTATAATTTACGCTGAACGTCAAGATATCCGCAATCGAGGAGGCATTCATTTTCAGTTTCCTGTAATACAAAGTGCATCATGATCCCCAGCCTGTCGGCATGGGAAAATACAATATCCCACTGATCGAGTTTACTGCAGTCAAAACGGTAACGTTCGTTCCGGTCAGTATACGGCCAAACGTCTTCACCATCACCCAGAATATTCAGGGTCAGGAAATAAAAACTGTTCATTCCTTTGGATGCCAGGTAGTTCAGTGCTCCGATTATCCCTTTTCCCATTCCGTTTTTCCATTGCGGATCACCCTCTTTCCAATCTCTGAAATGAGGTTCATAAAGATGGAGTCCGCTGTTTGGCACTGCTTCTCCGCTCCGGGTTTTATTGCTGCCGCCGTAATATGTTCCGTCAAATTCCATGTAACCAAGAAAATTTTCAGGACTGTCGGCTCCACCCTTGAGGAACGTTTCTCCATTGCCCGAATGTTTCAAATACCGGGTTCCGTCATATTGAAGTCTTCCTTTTGCACGGAAATCAGGTGCAACCTTGTCGGTTTTTCCTGCAGTGAATGTTCCTGTCTCCCCATCCATATAGCATTTCTGACCATAACTCAGATCTTCCGCGATAGCAATATTCTTACCTCTCAGAAAACTGACACTATAACTCCATTCACCATCTGAGGGAGGACAAAAATGTGCCTGCCATTTATTACCCGACTTTGCTGAAGTTTGGGCAGCATTTCCGTCAGCCGCATAATATCCCGGAACAATGATCTTATCTCTGCCATTGGTGAATTCAACATCGAGGCGGTAATCGGTGAAAGGATTTATTGTGTCATATTCACTTGTTTCGGGGCCGACGAAAGTAAAGGTTATCGTGTGCCATACTTTTAGTTCACCTTCTGTCTGAACATGCACTGATGAATTACATGAAACTGCAAATAACCAAAAAGCAAAAAATAAGTATTGGATTATTGATAAGCTGAGATTTTTCATTGCTTTGGATATTAATATATTAAGGACCTTATTTTAATTCGCGGCTGGTCTTTTTTGGATAATAAATATAGGGTTTTAATTGTTCCAAAGCATTGAAAGTGCTGGAAATGAATACCAGCTCCGTCGGTGCAACCTGTTTTCATAAAACTTTAATATATTAATATTTTCATTTACTTTTACGCGAAATAATCTGCAGAAATGCTTAAAAGATTACATATTGAAAAAATCTGAATGGAAATACAGTAAAATTGCAATTAAGGTTGGCAGCAATGTGATAACACAAAATGACGGGTCCCTGAATGTGGGAAGAATGCTGCGCATTGTTGAAGATATAGCCGTTCTTTCCAAGCAGGGACTTGAGGTGATCCTTATTTCATCGGGAGCAGTTGCAGCAGGCAGGAACTCAATAAATCCTTCGAAAAAAACTAACATCGTTTCTGCTAAGCAGGTATGGGCTTCAATCGGTCAGGTAAAGCTTATGTCAACATATCAGTTCCTCTTCAGCAAATACAACATTAATGCCGGACAGATGCTTGCAACAAAAGAGAGCTTCAGCGACAGAAGGCATTATCTGAATATGAAAAACTGCATATCCGCAATGGTTGAAAACAATGTCCTTCCTGTTGTAAATGAAAATGATACGATATCGATAAATGAACTGATGTTTACCGATAACGACGAACTGTCCGGTATGATAGCTTCACTGATGAACAGCGAAGCACTCTTCATCCTTTCGAATGTGGATGGTATTTATAATGGCATGCCGGGGACCGGTAAAGCAGAAATTATAAGAGAGATCAACGTCGATTCTGTAAGTCCCGAAAAATATATAGCATCTGGAAAATCAGACTTCGGACGCGGGGGCATGCATGCCAAATATTTAACCGCCCGGAAAATTGCCTCGCTGGGAATTGATGTCTTTATTGCCAACGGGACACGCGATTCAATTGTAACTGATATTTTGAAAGGCAGGGAGGTGCCGTTTACACATTTTGTTCCGAACGATAATAAGAAAAACAGTGTGAAGAAATGGCTCTCTCACTCCGATACGTTTGCGAGGGGCGCGGTTTATATTAACAACGGGGCCAAAGATGCCCTTCTGAATGATAAGGTTACCAGCCTGTTGATGATAGGAGTGACAAGAATTGAGGGCTTCTTTAAAAGAGGGGACATAATCAGGGTCCTTGATGAAAATGGCAACAGCATAGGTTTGGGGAAATCACAATATGATTCAGAGAAAGCTGCAAATAATATTGGTGAAAAACAAAGCAGACCTCTGATTAAATACGACTACATGATTATTAATGAGGATATTAACACCATCCAAGCCTGAAAATGTATTCAATAAATTGTTATTAAATGAATCTTACATCTGCATTTAAGAAAGCATCCGAAGCAGGCCGGTCATTAAATGTTCTTGATCCTGGTATAATTACCGATGCTTTGCTTATGATAGCCGTAGAGACGGAAAAGAGTTCAGGGTTGATAATCTCGGAAAACAAGAAGGATCTGGATCTTATTGATAAATCCGATCCTAAATATGACCGTTTGTTACTCACCGGTGAAAGGATAGCAGGGATCGTATCGGATATAAGAAATGTTGCTCGGATGACCAGTCCCCTGTCCAGAGTTCTGTCAGAAAGCACTAGTCCTGACGGGCTCATAATTTCCAGAATTACAGTTCCCTTTGGTGTGATCGGGGTTATTTATGAGTCACGGCCAAATGTTACATTTGATGTCTTTTCTCTCTGCTTTAAATCAGGTAATACGTGCATCCTGAAAGGGGGGAGCGATGCAATAAATTCTAACAAAGCCATTGTTGGAATAATAAAGAGTTGTCTGGGTAAGAAATATATTGATCCGGACATAATAACTCTCCTGCCTGCCGGTCGTAATGAAACTTACCAGCTATTGAATGCCCGGAAGTATGTCGATCTTATAATACCTCGCGGAAGCCGGGAATTAATTGATTTCGTCAGGGATAATTCCATTATTCCCGTAATAGAAACAGGTGCCGGCATATGTCACACCTATTTTGACGAATATGGGGATAAAGTAATAGGCAAGGATATAATAAACAATGCAAAGACAAGAAGAGTGAGTGTTTGCAATGCCCTGGACTGCCTCATAATACATGAAAAACGCCTCGGGGACCTGGCTTTCATTGTTGAGCTGTGTTCCGGATCAAATGTGGAGATTTATGCTGACAAAGAGGCTTTTAAGGCATTAAAGGGCAGGTACCCTTCAGGACTTCTTCATAAAGCCACCAGAGATTCATTCGGTACGGAATTTCTCTCTTACAGGATGGCGGTGAAAACAGTGGCATCATTTGAAGAAGCTCTTGAACATATTGAAATTTATGGTTCAAAGCACAGCGAGGCTATAATCTCTGAAAATGATGAACGAAAAAATCTCTTTTTAAACCTTGTTGATGCGTCATCTGTTTATTCAAATGCGTCCACTGCCTTCACTGACGGAGCCGAATTCGGACTCGGAGCAGAAATCGGAATTTCGACACAGAAACTTCATGCAAGGGGACCGATGGCGCTTGAAGAACTTACCACATACAAATGGATAATAAAAGGTAATGGCCAGATCAGAAAATAGCTTTTAGTAAGCTTTACAGATACTTTCAGAACTATACTCCGGCATATACCAGCATAGCCAGTCCGAACAGGTAAGCAAGAAACATCAGTAATATAAGCGTGTTAACCTGTTTTGATGCCCCCTTGAATTCTTTCCAGATAAATACACCCCATAAGGCAGCTATTAGTGTTGCACCCTGGCCCAGGCCATATGAAATGGCATAACCGGCTCTGCCTGCCGCAATAATGCTCATGGCCATTCCAAGGCTCCAGATCACGCCTCCAAGAATTCCGGTAAGATGTACTCCCATGGTTCCTGCCATATAGTCTTTAAATGAAAGAGGTCTTCCTTCAAATGGTTTCTTCATTATCAGGTAGTTAAAAAGAAAATTGCTTAAGAGAACCCCTATGGCGAAAAAGAAGAGAGCAGAATATGGTGTCATTTTTCCTGCTTCAGGATTTGTAAAATCAGAAGCCATTGAGCTGGCAACAAAACGATAGAAAAGTGCCATCAGTATTCCTGCTGAAACAGAAAGCAGTATCCCTTTCCCGGAAACTTTTTGTAATGAAGCGCTGTGCTTCTTATAGGCAAAAGCATCAATAATGATTGCCGCCACTATCAGTGCAACTCCGCAGAACAGAATAACCGGATTGCCCTGGGGTGCAAAAATGTAGTTAATAATTACGCCAAGAGCCAGGGCAATTCCTACACCTACAGGGAAAGCAACTGCCATTCCTGCAATAGCCATAGCTGCAACAAGAAGAATGTTCGAGGCGTTGAAGATCACACCACCAAGCATTGCCTTTAAAATATTTCCGGTATTGGCCTGAGAGATGTCAGAAATAAAACTTCTTCCTTCAGAACCTGAACTTCCCAGAGTAAACCCCAGAAGTAAGGAAAACAGAACAATACCGGTTACATAATCCCAGTAAAAGAGTTCAAAGCGCCAGGATTTTCCTGCAAGTTTCTGGGTATTGCCCCACGATCCCCAGCAAATCATTGTGACTATGCAGAGGATAACAGCCAGTGAGTAAGATTGTGGAATAAACATTTTTCAAAAGATAAAAGAAAAAGTAAAAAGTTGAGCCCTTGAACCACCTCCAGGCATCGCTGAAGCTATGTGAAAGCGAAGGAGGGGCTAGGGATGGATTTATTTTTCAAACGAAAATCTGAAATTCTCATTTTTCTTAGGACCAGTTTTAAATATGGTTGCCGCTGTAATATATACTCTCGTTCCCGCTGATTCAGGCCGTTTCTCACCTTTAACCACCAGCTTCACAGTATGGTCTCCCGGACTCAGGTTCAGTGCATGCCATATGCTTTCAGTATGCTGTTGATTCGCAAAATCATAATAGGTATCAATTGAGCGGTGAAGGGTTCCGTCAAGATATATATCTGCTTTGCCTCCGTCGCGATACCAGTTTCCTTCAAGCGATATACCTGTTCCTGAGAAGTTTATTATTAACTCATCGCCAGCTTTCCCGGCAAACATCGACTGTTCAAAAAGCTGTTTATCCGTTCCCCGCTGTATCTTATAAACTTCCCATTTCCCTTTAAGCTGCCATTTTTCCTTATCGAAAATGGGGATCTTCCTGTCAAAAACAAGGTCGGGGAAAGAGACCTCTGCCACTGAAGCAAATGGTTCTTCTGTTTTTATAATGATTTTATTCCCTGTTACTTTTCCACCTGAGGCGACAATAAAATCAAGTGAATAATTATATGTGTTCTTCACTGCCGAGTTAAAAGAATATGTTGTATGAATGAATGTTGAATCGCCGATAGACCTGACGCCTTCCTGCATGCCGGCAGGCAGACCGCTGAACCCTTTTATTACCCCCAGAACAGCCAGTGCATTGGAGGGGTTACAATCCGAATCCTGCCCGCAACGGGTTGATATTTCGAGAGTCTTAATTGGATCACCCTCACCATATAGAAGGCCCATCACAATATAGGCTCCGTTCAGTTTGGCGTCAATATTGAAGGGTGATCCCGCCCCGCAAATGTCAACATCACCCCACTTGTCCTCAAGTTCCTTCCATGCTGCGCGCCAGTCAGATGGATAATGCTGACGGAGGTTCATTACATCACGGATGATCTTATAATAATCGCTTTCAGCAGGGATAGACTTTAAAGCTTTTTCAACAATCTTCGGGATATCCGGTTCAAAAAATGCTTCCGAATAAAGAGCTGCGACAAATACACCCCCGTATACACCATCGCCATAATTCATTATATGACCGATCTTGTCAGCCATCAAAGAGGCTGTCCGTGGCAATCCCGGGCACATGAAGCCAATATAATCGGCTTCGATCTGAAAATCAATGTCGTCAGCATGAAGGTTGTATTCAGGACTTCCGGATGCAGGAGCAAAAATACTGTCATAGTAATTTTTTCTGGCCTGCATATTGGCATGCCATAACGGATACCCGGCTTTTGCAAACATTTCCTGGTATTTTTTTGCAGGTGCATCGATCCCGTATTTATCCATCGACATCAGGAATGTAAGCTGGACATAAATGTCGTCCTGCCACATGCTACCCTTTATATCAGAGGGTTTCCATTTAATTGAATCATCAAAAATACGGCCCTGGGCCCGGAACTCTGTTGGAGCACCATAAGTGACGCCGATCATCTTACCAGCCCATCCTCCGGCGATCTTATCCTCCAATACCTCCCGACTGATTTTCTTAAATCCATCGGAAGAATTATTGCATGAAATGAATGCCAGGGAAATCAAAATAAAAGAAGAATAAATTAAAGGTTTTTTCATCCGTACAAAATTATTTTTTAATGGTCGGATGGAGCTCGCATGTTTA
>JBBSAP010000013.1:0-45204 GCA_038252165.1 Bacteroidales bacterium
GAAATTTCAAGTAGTGCCCCGAACCAAACTTTGTGGAGGAATGAAACTACCAATCACAACAGGTTTCTTATGAGCTGCTTTTTTTAAAGTTATCTATTTTGAGGTTGGAGATTCGCCACTCCCGATAACTTTGTGGTAAAACATTTAATTTTCAGTTACAACCATTCGACATGAAAACCAAGTCTAATTGTTACATTATTTTTATTTTATTCATTTTCCTGATATCAGGCTGCAAAACACGCGATAACAAGCTTGTAAGTAATGGAAAAACAGATAATTCATGGCTTGAAGAAATAACCATAAGGGATCTTCAGCAAGGCTATAGCGATGGCAGGTATTCAGTATCGGAAGTTGTATCAGCATATCTCGGCAGGATAGAAGAGATTGACAAAACCGGTCCATCACTGAATGCAATAATTGTAATCAATCCTGATGCCATGCAGATTGCTGAAGAGCTCGACAGGGAAAAAGCTGAAGGAAAGATAAGGGGTCCGCTTTTCGGCGTTCCTGTTATTCTGAAAGACAACATCGACACTCACGATAAAATGCCGGCTACCGCAGGCGCCACTGTTTTGAGTAACTCTTTCCCGCAAGCCGACAGTCCTGTTGCAAGAAAGCTCCGGGAGGCGGGTGCCGTAATAATTGCCAAATCGAATCTGAGTGAATGGGCAAATTTCCGCGGCAACGCATCAACAAGCGGCTGGAGCGGAGTCGGAGGTCAGACAAAAAATCCATATGTCCTCGACCGCAATCCATGCGGCTCCAGCTCCGGATCGGGGGTGGCAGTATCAGCTAACCTGTGCATGATTGCAATAGGGACTGAGACAAACGGGTCAATTGTATGTCCATCAAACAATAACGGGATTGTGGGTATAAAACCAACTGTGGGACTGATCAGCAGGACTGGCATAATACCTATTTCATACACTCAGGACACCCCCGGGCCAATGGCCCGGACGGTGGAAGATGCTGCGATCTGTCTGGGTACCCTTACCGGGATTGATCAGAGGGATCAAAAAACCATAGGTTCCGGCGGAAAATCTTTAACAGATTATTCATCAAGCCTTAAGAAGGATGGACTAATGGGTAAGCGAATCGGAGTAATAAAGAATTCAGGAGGTTTTTCTGCAAGGGTGGATAATCTTATGAAACAGGCAATTTCAGATATCAGAGCTCAGGGAGCTGTAGTAATTGAGGTTGAAGCTCCCAGAGGTTCCGCATATGATGATGCATCATACGAAGTAATGCTTTATGAATTCAAGGATGGGCTTAACAATTATTTTAAAGGACTTGGAAATGATGTGCCGGTTAAAAATATCAGCGAGCTTATCGAATTCAATAAATCGGATAAAATAGAACTCAGATATTTTGATCAGGCAATCCTTGAACAGGCGGATAAAAAAGGTGACCTATCCTCTCCTGACTATAAGAAATCGCTTGAAAAAATGCATAAAGCCACACGGGAAAAGGGGATTGACAGTCTGATGAATTCAAATGATCTTGCTGCACTTATTGCGCCTACAGGATCACCTGCATGGAAAACCGATCTTTTGCTTGGAGATCATTATATCGGAGGCAGTTCATCACTTGCAGCTATTTCGGGTTATCCGGCAATCAGCGTTCCAATGGGATTTGTTGAAAACCTTCCAGTCGGAATTACATTTTTCGGCAGGGTATGGAGCGAACCGGTGCTAATTGAAATTGCTTACAGCTATGAACAGGCCACAAAACACAGAAAGGCACCAAAGTACCTTGTAACAGACTAAAGAGATTAAGATTCAGCTTCAGGACAATAATAAAATCTTACTGCCGCCGCTAACCGTTATGCCTTTTTATCGTCTTCTTTGGATTCCGCCTTCATCTTATCGGGTTCATCCTCAACCTTCGATGCTTTCTTGAAATCCTTTAATCCCTGCCCGATACCTTTCATAAGCTCAGGAATCTTTCTTCCGCCAAAAAGAAGTACAACCACAAGGAGAATAAGTATTATTTCAGTAGCTCCGAAATTTCCCATCTTTTCAAATATTAATTATCCTATAAAGATACTTTAATTTTAATTAAAATCAATCCACTCCTGTCACTCGATGGAGGGGATCCATAATAATAGGCCCTCCATGAGCTGTAAACTATATCTGTAGGATTCCCCATGCAAGCAATATCAGCAATCCAACTATGACCCAGCTCAGTAAAAATCCTACCAGGTCTTCCCTGTAGCGTTTGAAGAAATTGGACCGTCGTTCTTTCTTTTTATATCCGGGGATATCAAGAAGCAAAAGATCTTCGCCGGTCAGTTCGGCCAGGGGCTTTTTTCCATCGGATCCGGATTCTTTTGCATCCGACTTTCTTCTCATATTGTCAAAAAAAGCTTCAATCTTCTCACTCTTTTCCGGCCTTGTAAGAATGCTTACCAGCCAGAAAATGAAAAAACCAGAGAGCATGGCAATCCCGAAGGGTCCGGGTTTCCATTTGTAAACCAGCACCAGATCGCCTGTTGTTATATAATTAAGAATATAATAGACAGACAATGAAACCACTACAGCGGCAGCGGCCCCGTAACGATTCGCCCTTTTCCATATAATGCCCCCAAGAAAGATGATCCCCATAAATGCGGCCAGAGTTTCAGTAAATAAAAACCCGTTGAGAACATTTTTAATGCTGAGGGCAAAAAGGACTGCAAGAACAGATAAACCAAGACCTGAATAACGTCCTATCCAGAGAATTGTCCTGTCACCGGCATCAGGCTTTATGTACTTTTTGTAGAAGTTTTTTGTAAAGAGAGCTCCTGTGTTTACCATGAAATTCGAGCATGCCGACATATTTGCAGCAACGATTGCAGAAAGCATCAGACCTACCAGTCCGGGGACAAGCAGTTTGCTGCATGCATATCCGAATGCCATCTCAGGATCGGGAAGAGTTGCTTTGTTCTTTATGACAAGAGCAGCTACCACAAGTCCTGTCAGCGCCCACCCGATCGTAACCAGTCTTTTCACCATCGACCCAAATGTCTGCCCGATTCTCCCGGCCCTCTCTGTGTTGCCTGTTGCACACATCGATATCATATGAGGCTGGGCTGTTATCCCCACAATACCATTAACTGCAAGCATGGCGATTGTAAATCCGTCAATTCCGCTTGCACTGTTAAAAAGGTCAAAAAAATGATCGGGAAGGACAGACTTCATATAACCGAATCCGCCTATCTCCCTTAATCCCAATGGTATAAGCATAATCGAAAGGGTGATAATCAGGAACGACTGGATAAAATCAGTGTAGGCTGCTGCAATCAGTCCGCCAACAAAGCTGTATATTATAAAAGCAACCGTCATGCCCAGAACCACCATATTCGGAGATACAAGATTCCCTGTGGCTACAGAGATGACCTTTGCCGCACCCTGAAGCATGACTCCCATGTTGAACACAAAAAATGCAATAGCAAAAACCGAGTAACCCATCCCCATTGCACTGCCATATCTGTCCTCAATTATTTCACCCACAGTCGTACGCTCGCTTCGTCTGTAAAATGGCGCTATCAGCCAGTAAAAAGGTGTTATAAGCATATTCTTCCACTGGTACCAGATTGTGGCAAATCCATTGCTGAATGTTGCTCCTGTCTGGGCCACAGGCATTTCAGCGTGGGTTCCAACACCAAATGCCTGTCCTATCATTATGTACCATTTGAATTTCCTTCCACCCCTGAAATAGCTGTCACTTGTTTTTATCTTTCGGGAGATCCATATCCCAAAGGTTGTTATTGAAACGAAATATCCGATAAGTACTATGTAGTCAAGTGGTGTCATAAAGTAGTAGGTGGAGGGGTTGAGGTGTGTGGAAGGACAATTCTTCCATTTACAATTACCTGCTTGATTATTGGTGAGGTTCCATCCATTTCAAAGAGTATCAGATCAGCCCTTTTACCCGGGGTCAGAGATCCTCTGTCGGAGAGATTATAAATCCGGGCAACATTCCCTGATGCCATATTTACAGCTTCACCCAATGAGCAGCCGGTAAACCTCATTACATTTCCAATCCCGGTTTTCAGCGGCATTGAAGCTCCGGCCAGGCAATTCAGAACAGGATTTTCAATTAGTCCTTTGTCGGTAAGAACAACTTCGCTTCCCAGGAAATTATACTTACCGGGAGTCATTCCGATAAGGTGTGTCACATCTGAAGTAATTATTATATTATGAGGTCCTTTCACTTTGTAAAAAACCTGAATTTCTTCGGGAAGCAGATGGTGACCATCGGCAATTATTGATGGCGTAAGCAGATCATTTGCAAGCTGCGGCCATAAGGGATTCCTGTGCCTGTCAATAAGGTTGGCACACCCGTTGCCAAGATGTGTTGATAGCCGTGCCCCATGACCGACAGCCCTGTTTATCTGTTCTGCTGAGGCATTTGTATGTCCGACTGCGACTATAATATTGTGCAGCAAGCACTTATCTATGAACTGTATGCAACCTTCAATCTCAGGGCTTAAAGTCACAAGCCTTATATTTCCGCCGGCAGCATCCTGGTATTGTTCAAATTCATGCCATGAAGGCTTCCTGATAAAGGCCGCAGGATGGCATCCGTAAAACCCTTCTTCAGGAGAAATATAAGGACCTTCAAGATGGAATCCGACAACAGAATATCTGACATCTTCATCTTTTATGGCTTCAGCAAGATTCCTGAAGCATTTCAGAAGGTTCTCATGGCTGCCTGTAATGACTGTCGGAAGAAAACTTGTAACGCCATCCCTCCGGATAGCTTCAACGGCACTCTTCATCTTCCCGGTCGTAAGACCTGTATCTGAAAAATCTACACCCCTGTATCCATTTATCTGGTTATCAAAAAGCCCGGGAGCGACATAAAGACCAGGCATCCCGGAAGATCCTGATATTTCTTTTATATCAGATATCAGTCCGTCGGCTATTTCAACCTTTACAGGCTTATTTGTTTCATAATGGATTGCTTGTATTTCAATATGTTCTTTCATTAGATTAGTTCATTTATCTGATCCTTTACCCCCTTCCCGACCTTCCCCCACGGGGGAAGGAAAGGTGCTTTTCCCCCGCCGGGAAATAAGAAAGGGGGTAAGATATTTTATTACAAAGTCATTACCTTCGATGCCGAATTCCTGTCAAGGAACAGATGCCAGTTGGGATGTTGTTTAAGCATTGTAGCAGGCACCTTGCTGGTCAGCTTGCTGCTCAATGTTTTTTTAACCGCTTCAGCCTTGACAATGTGAGGTACAACTGATATTATTTTCCTGCACTGCATTATTTGCCATACGCTCATCGAGACTGCTTCATCCGGAACCTCTCCTGATGTTTTGAACCAGCCCTCATTTACCTGCTGCATTTTGCACTGCTTGTTAAGCTTTACGACAATATACTCATCATGAGTTATAAAATCAGCCGGAGGATCATTGAATGCAATATGTCCGTTAACACCAATCCCTATAAGACCCAGATCAACTGGTCTTTTGCGCAATTCAGCAGTCAGTTCTTCAATACGGCCTGCAATACTTCCTTCCACATCAACGCTAAAGAACTTTTTAACAGGTACCAGGTTTATAAATCTCTCGTATAAATATTTTCTGAAGCTGGCCTTATGAGTAACTGGCAGTCCTATATATTCATCAAGGTGGAAAACTGTCACTTTAGTCCAGTCGACTTCTTCCAACACAAGCGCCTGAAACATTTCAAACTGCGAGCTGCCGGTGGATACAACTATGCGGGCTTCACCATTTAGATTAACAGCCTCATTAAGTATTCCGGAGGCGAATTTTGCCGCCGATTTTCCAAGTTCGGTTGCGTTAAGACTGACTGATATATTCATCTTTTTCAGGAATAGATAAAGGGACTCCGTGTTAAAAAAGGTTAATGGTTAACATGACCTCTTAAAATTAGAATAATAAATTCACAAACCAATTTTCTATCTTCACCAAAATTTTGATAAAGATGTTCAAGCCCTCCCCGATTATAGCTTTTCTCCTCATAATCTGCACCGGCAATTCAGTATTCAGCCAGACACGGGGAGTTAACCGCGATAAAAGCAAGATACATATCACTCAAACAGACAAAACTATAACACTTGACGGGATCCTCGATGAAGAACCCTGGTCGATAGCGGAGCGCACAGGGAAGTTCCAGCGTGTGACACCTACTGATACCGGGTATGCCAAAGCTCAGACTGAAGTTTTACTCACTTATGATAAATCAAATTTGTATGTGGGCATTATTTGTTATGATCCGACTCCCGGGAAAAGGCCAGTTGAATCGTTACGGAGGGACTACTCTTTCATGAAGAACGATAACTTCATGCTCTTTCTCAACACTTACAATGATCAGACAAACGGGTTTGCTTTTGGGATATCTGCGGCAGGTGCACAGACTGAGGGTTTGGAGTATGACGCTACCAAAATTGATTACAGCTGGGATATCAAGTGGAAATCAGCTGTCAAGAGCTATGATGACAGATGGGTTAGCGAGTTCAGTATACCTTTCAGAAGCATAAGATACTTTGGCGGGGATACTGAATGGGGTATTAATTTCGGACGCCAGGATCTGAAAATCAATGAGAAATCTGCCTGGGCCCCGGTTCCGCGACAGTTTCCTCATTGCTCGCTTCCATATGTGGGAACACTTTTATGGGATAAACCGAGGGAAGACGCAGGATTACGGTTTTCCATAATACCATATGTCATTGGAAAAGTTACCAGGGTTAATGAAGCCGGTGAATCTACCAAATGGAGCAAAAATGCAGGGCTCGATGCCAAGATGATACTTTCAACAAAAATGAATCTTGATCTTACCATCAATCCTGACTATTCACAAGTTGAAGTTGACAAACAGCAAACAAACCTCGACCGTTATGAACTTTTCTTTCCTGAGAAGCGGCAGTTTTATCTTGAAAACAGTGACCTGTTTGCGAATCTTGGGACTGACAGGGTAAGGCCCTTCTTTTCAAGGAGGATCGGTCTTGAAAACCCTGTTCTGGCAGGGGCACGCCTTAGCGGCAACATCGGGAGCAGATGGAGAATAGGAATCATGGATATACAGACCGGCAAAAAAGATGAAATCCATGCTGCCAACTATATGGTTGCGGCACTGCAGAGACAGGTCTTCTCCAGATCTAATATCACCGCATTCATAATCAATAAACAGGTGATGAATGTTAAAGATGATGAAACATTTATAGAAAACAAATATAACAGGATAGCAGGTATGGAATATAATCTTGCCAGCACCGATAACCGCTGGAACGGGAAGGTTTACTACCATCAGAATATTCCTGAAAACATAACTTTTACAGATGCCGCTCTTGCAGCAAATATTTCATATTCATCGCAGTTCATGTCAGTAAGTATGAACCAGGCGCTTACAGGCTCAGGGTTCAATGCAGAGACTGGTTATATAAGAAGGAAAGGGTATTATCAGCTTAATGGTTCCTTTCAGTACAAATTTTTCCCAAAGAACAGTAAGTTAATCAGCCATGGGCCCGGAGTGAAGATTGATACTTACATGGATCCTTATTCTTCCTTTTCTCTTACTGACAGGGAGACTCAGCTAATGTACAATTTTGAGTGGCTTAACAAAAGCTCATTTTCAATAGATTTCAGAGAGAATTATATCAAGCTTCTGGCACCTTTTGACCCAACAAATACCGGCGGTTTAAAGCTGGCGGCGGGTGAAGATTTTGGCTGGAATGAAGTTGGGGCAACGTATGCATCAGATAACCGGAAAATGCTTAATTTTGCTCTTACCAGCAGATATGGCGGCTATTATAATGGAAACAGGCTTACTCTGAACGGCGAATTGAACTACCGGGTTCAACCCTACGGCAGCCTTGCCCTTGTTACAACCTATAATTATATTTCATTGCCATCGCCATACAACAGTGCAAAGCTTCTTCTCATAGGACCAAGATTTGATTTTACCTTTACTGATAACCTTTTCTTCACAAGCTTTATCCAGTACAATAACCAGATCGATAACCTTAACCTGAACCTTCGTTTCCAGTGGAGGTTCGCTCCGGTTTCAGACCTGTTTATTGTCTATACCGAGAATTCTTATGCGTCAGATATACTCGGTGGAAATGAAGTAAATCCTTACTCAGGAAACTACCATGTTAAAAACCGCGGCCTTGTTGTAAAACTATCCTACTGGTTCAATTAAACCTTATCGGGGACGACGTATGGCGATCTTGGCGGACGCGTAAGAAGAGCATTAGCTTCATCGTCATTTATGAATTTCTCTTTTGCAGGATCAAAGTTCAGCGTACGTCCGGTGCGATATGCAATATTCCCCAGGTGGGCCAGGGCTGATGACAGATGCGCTGTTTCAACCGGTGCATTTAGAAGCGATTTATTGTGAGCACGCACGGCTGTTATGAAGTTAAGGAAATGGTCTCCTCCCTCCTTGCGCGATGGTCCCGGTTTATAGTCTCTTCCAAGAAATGACTGATAGGTATCATAACCGTTAACAACCAGGTAACCTTCACTTCCATAAAAGATATTCCCGACTGTAACACCTTTTTCATCGTTGGTCATCCATGGACGCACTTCAAACTCAATGATTTTCTTCTCTTTAGGATAATAATAAGTTGAAGACAGAACTTCGGGAGTTATTTTAGCATCATTGAAAAGAAATTTTCCTCCGGCAGCTGTGATCTGTTCAGGCAGGCCTACATTCAGTCCCCACATGCAAAGATCAGTCTCATGGACTCCCTGGTTTCCAACATCCCCGTTCCCATAATTCCATGTCCAGTGCCAGTTGTAGTGGACAATGTTTCGCGAGAAAGGTTGCTTGGCTGCAGGTCCTGTCCAGAGATCATAGTCGAGACCTTCCGGAACAGGTTCGGTGCCCTTGTCTCCGATGCTATCCCTCCACCTGTAGCAAAGTCCCCTGGCCATATATACATTCCCTATCAGTCCATCGCGCAGGTGTTTTATTGCCTCCTGTACCGCCACGGAGCTTCTGAGCTGAACCCCGTGCTGGACAATCCTGTCATATTTCGCAGCAGCTTCAACCATCTTGCGTCCTTCAAAAACATTATGCGAACCGGGCTTTTCGACATATACATCCTTCCCAGCCTGGCAAGCCCATATTGCTGCAAGCGAATGCCAGTGATTGGGTGTCGCTATACTTACGACATCAATTGATTTATCCTCATAAACTCTTCGCAGATCCTGCTTCTGATCCACTTTCTTCCCATACTTTTTTTCAAACTCAGCTGCACGCTGTCCAAGAATGACAAGATCCGGATCGCAAAGGCATGCTACCTCAACATCCGGAAGATTCATATATCCTTCAATATGGGTCGTTCCCCGACCGTTCACACCCAGAACGGCTACGCGGACCTTATCGTTGGCTCCAAAAACAGTTGCAGGAATAATTGTTGGCATCGTCAGAAGCGCAGCAGCACCTGCCGACTTCCGGATGAAATTCCGCCGGGATACTTTGTTTTTTGTTTTCATAAGATATATATTATGTAACTTGTATAAAATGATTGATTAAGATAATAATAACTGTAATTACAATGTAATTACATTGTAATTACTTAATCATAAAATCCAGAAGAGGCATTTCCTTAATGTAGGCCACAAGATGATCATGCTTTTTCAGTGGACCTACGCCTGATGGGGTTCCGGTGAATATCAGGTCACCTGTTTTGAGTGTAAAAAACCCTGAGATATACGAAATTATTTCATTGATGCTGAAAATCATATCCGAGGTATTGCTTTGCTGAACAATTTTATCATTTATTTCGAGCCTGAAATCGAGATTTTCCACATCATCAACTGAGCTTACCGGAATGAATTTTCCAAGAGGAGCTGCCCCGTCAAAACATTTGGATATTTCCCACGGAAGCCTATCCATGGATAATCTTGTCTGTAAATCACGTGCAGTAATGTCGATACCGGTAGTGATCTCACTGAAATATCTTGGTGCAAATTCCGGAAGGATCCCCTTTCCTAATCTGGTGATCTTTACAACAATCTCGACCTCATAATGTACCTCCGATGAGAAGTCGGGCAAAAAAAAAGGTTTATTATTCTTCAGGATCGAAGAGTCGGGTTTCATGAACACAACAGGCTCTGCCGGGAAGGATCTTCCCATCTCAATGGCGTGTTTCCGGTAATTAAGTCCTATGCAGATAATCTTCATTTTACTGCTGTACTTTTCCGAATGACCTGAGTTTTATTTCTGTAAGAATTTTCTTTGTATAAAGGGGGAAATCACCATTCATCATCCACGCATAATATGAAGGTTCTTCCCTGAAAACCGATTCGACAGGTTTACCCTTGTGCTTGCCAAAATTAAAAATTTCAATCCCGTTTTCATCAAAGATAATGCGTCCGGCAAAATCGGCGATATTGTTAAATGAGCTGTAATCGGCCAGTTTTTCGACATCGTTTTCAAGGTCATTGTATCTGTCGAGCTGGGCCTTCAGAACTTCATAAGCAGCCTGGGTATCTGCTTTTGAACTATGGGCGTTCTCGAGTTCCTTCTTACAGTAGAACTGATAAGCAGCAGCAAGGGTGCGCTGTTCTTTCTTATGGAATATGACCTGTGCATCCACGTATTTGTGCTTGAGAAAATTGAAATCAATATTTACCCTCAGGAACTCCTCAGCAAGCACCGGAATATCAAATTTGATTGCATTAAATCCGGCAAGATCCGTTCCTTCCAGAAATGCTGCAATTTTTTTTGCCAGCTCCTTAAAAGTGGGTGCATCGGCAACATCACTGTCGGTAATTCCATGAATCGCCGTCGATTTTGGTGGAATGGGCATTTCAGGATTGACCCTGGATGTCATCCATTCTTCCTTCCCGTTCGGACTTATTTTCAGGACAGAGATCTCAACTATGCGATCGGATGAAACATTAATTCCTGTCGTTTCGAGATCGATGAATGCTATCGGACGTCGTAGGTTAAGTTCCAATTATCAGGCGTTTATCATCATTGGCATAAGAAGCATGAGCAGGTCCTCCGACTCATTCCCGCTTTCTCCGGGAAGGAATAATCCAGCCCGCGTTGGGTCGGCGAGTTCGATCAAAACATCCTGAGTAGAGATATTTGAGAGTATCTCAAGAAGAAAAATCGACTTGAATCCTATCTCCATATCATCGCCTTCGTACTGGCATTTGATTTTCTCATATGCAGAAATTGAGAAATCTATATCCTGGGCAGAAACCATTGCCTGGTTGCCTTTCAGCTGAAGCTTTACCAGGTTGCTGGCCTGGTTGGAAAATACTGATACCCTCTTGAGTGTATTGTAAAACTCCACACGGTCTATCGTGACTTTCCGGGGGTTGTTTTTAGGTATGACAGAATTATAATTAGGGTAGTTGCCCTCAACAAGCCTGCAAACAACTCTATAATCGTTAAGGTTGAAGAAAGCGTTCTTATCATCGAATTCAACATTAACGGGACCCTCTTCCCTGGGAAGAATATTCCTTAAAAGAGAAGCCGGCTTTTTCGGTAGAATGAATGATGCATTGTCGTCGGCATGTGAGTCGGTGCGCTGATATCTTACCAGTTTATGAGCATCAGAAGCAACAAAAGTTATCTTATCGGTCGATGCTTCAACAAAAATGCCACCCATTACCGGCCTCAGCTCATCATCGGCCGTTGCAAACAGTGTTTTGTTTATCCCGGCAAGCAACACATCAGCATTTATCACAAATGAAAATTTCTTCTCCTTTCTGATTGAAGGCAGAGCAGGAAAATCGATACCGTTCTGTCCCACCACATTGAATTTTCCGTTTTCGGATGTAATTACTACAGCCAGCGTATCGGGGTTAATATCAAATGCAAGCGGCTGAACTGAAAATTCCTTAAGCGTATCAAGAAGTATCCTTGCAGGAAGGGCAATTATCCCGTCGCCGCTGGCATTCTCGAGCTTCATCCTGGTGATAAGGGTTGACTCAAGATCGGATGCCGTTATTTCGAGATCATTCCCCGAAAGATTAAAGAGAAAATTATCAAGGATTGGAAGAGTGTTCTTTGAGCTGATCACCCTGCTTATGGCCTGCAAATGACCGAGAAGTTCAGTGCTGGATACAACAAATTTCATTTTATATCAGGTTTAAATTACTTTATGAAAGTCAAAATTTATTTAATTAATTACTAAAAAACTCAGGTTCCTGGTTCAACGAAATATAACACACTCTTTTTAAAACAACCAGCAACTAGTAACCAGCAACTTGCAACAAAGGTTAACTAATGAATTGAAGCATCATTCATCCTGAATTCCGGACTATCAATATTACAAAAAAAACTCTTAACCTCAAACAAAATATTATACTGGATAGAAATATGACAACTTTTTAAGAAGCGGATCAATATCCATATACCTGATAACAAATATATCAGAGCTACCTTCTGTTTTGGCCCAAAGTCTGTCTGTATCTAGTTTCATCACATTATTTTCACCGACTGATCGTTGCCAAAGCCTGACTATTTTCGTGGCACCTTCAACGGTTACCACAATTATCTTATAAAGGGGTTCTTCCTTTTCAATACTTCTTTTTTCATCATCAGAGAGATTGAGAGCCCATGATTCAAAAGGAACATGAGTAAAGTATGATATATAACGGTTCAGCCGCGAGGTGTCCCAACCGTTTAATTCTCCCTGAATATTGTAAAGCCGGAGCTGGGAATTTTCATTTCTGATCTTAAACGATGCGCCCGTGTCAGCCATGTTTTCAACAGCCACCGAATAAATATCGGAGGGGAGAATAGAGAAAACCGTATAAGGCTGCCAGAAGAGTTCATTCATTGTAAAAGCTGAGCCGATCTCAACCTCATTTCCAGGGATAAATACAATATAAGGTTTGGAGCTTTCCCTGAGCTTCATTATGTTACCGTATTTATTAGAAGCTGTCTTATAAACAAGAAAGGATTTAATGAGTTTTCCTTTCTCAAAGACCCTCACCCTCAAAGGATCAATTCCATTTTCAATTATTTCCTTTTTAAAAAGTTCAGGGGTTACAGGTGACTTGATCTCCATTTCAGAGAGAATCTTCAATATTAAAAGAACGCTGGTTTTTCTTATCTCAAGATTTTTGTTGACGAACCATGCTTCTCCCTTTTTTTCAAGAGTCAGGGTATTTTTTCCATCAGAAAATTCAACCCTGGTGATCTCATTTTTTGGTTCAGCCGCAAATGAGGTATTGCCTCCCCCAAAGGGCGATCTTTCTCTGAACAAGTAAATTAAAAGGATCAGGACCGGAATGGCAATTACTGAATATCTGATAGTTTTTCTACTCATAATCAGCCCTTTGAATAGATTCTTTTCCGCAACCAGTTGAATATTAATCCGGCTAATATCACGAGAAGAACCGGACCGGCAATATTTATCATCTGCCATTTGAACCTTTCCTTCCTGATAGCTGAACTGTCGAGCAGCCTGAGCTTCAGCTCCCTCGATCTTAGCCCCATAATGCCGTTATCATCAACAAGATAATTCAGACAATTGATAAGAAAGTCCCTGTTGCCGAACATCTCCCCCGTGTATTTGTCCTGACCAAGGGTTAATGGTGTTTCAGTTGTACCTGTCCGTCTTACCTCATTTTTTATTATATCACCGTCGGCAATCACTATCATTTTTGTTTCCACACTCACGGTTTTTACCTTTAGATCTGAGTCTTTTAAAAGGTTATCAGTTATCCTGTTTCTGAAAGCGGATGTGAAGCTGCCTTCAAGCAGGACTGCTACCGGAAGGGCTGATTTGCTGAAAGCTCTCTCATCAGGTGTCATCTCAGCTTCTTTAAGGCTTATCATGAAAGGCGGTGAAAGAGTTCTTGTGTATGCTGAAGTTGAAAGCAAAACACACTTTCTTATGTTTTTGTCAAGTCCGACAGTGTCAATATAATTTGCAAACTCGCCTTTCACTTTATTAAGGCTTCTTGTAATGGGATGCCCGGCAAAAGGAGTCAGTTTAGGGAAATATAGCCAGGGAACGGAAACAGGCTGCTGGCGCGAACCTCCGCCCGACAGAATAAGCCTTATCTGTGCGCAATCAATGTCCTGTATAATCTCCGGGTTAATCCTTGCGCCGTACCTGAAGAGTTGATCCTCAATATTCAGCGGACGGTACAGCGCTGCAGTCTCCCCGTAAACAAGGCTGTCGGAATTTACACTCACCTCGTCAATCAGCCACAGGACCTTGCCTCCGTTCATAATATACTGATCCAGAACAAATTTGTCATTTTCAGTGAATTCCTTTTCAGGACCGGCAATTACAACTGCGGCATATTTATCAAGTATTCCGGGTGCTCCGCCGATAATACCCCTGTCAACAGTAAAGAATCGTGCCAGGTGATAGGTAATATCAACAACGCCGATTTCCGGTATCTCATCATGCCCTTCAATAAAAGCCACTTTGTAAATTGTATCTGAACTGAGAGTTGAAATGGGTTGGATCATTTCGTACTCAAGCCCTTCGGTTGAATGAAGAAGGTTTTCCTCAGCAGAAATTGACGGATTGTTCTTTAAAAAGTTAACCGGCACCTCTGTCGTGTTGTAATTCACTATCATTCCGGGGAATATTATTTTCTGGCTTGAGCCGCCTTCGGCATCCTTATCCTGAATATTCACCGGATTCAATCCTTTAGTCAGAAGCGACTGGTAAAGAGCATTCCTTTGTTCTGAATTATTTCCTTCTGAAGGATTTATAAAATCATAATCCACTTTTCGTCCTGAAGCTATCCTGAACTCATCCAGCATCTCTCTTACCGATCGTTTCAGTCTTTTAAAGGGAATAGGCATTTCGCCGTCGAGATATACCTGAACAAAAATATCATTCTTAACACCTGACAATACTTTGCGGGTTGGTGCTGAAAGAGTGTACCGCCTGTCTTCTGTAAGATCTGCACGTATCCTGAGAAATGAACCTGCAATGACAGCTGTTAAAATTACAAGCAGTGCCACTCCAAACTGAAACCAGTTCTTTTTTTCCGATTTGCGGAACAAAAGTACCAGGCGTGTTGCTTCATTGAAGATAAGAACCACTGCAACAAAATATATTATGTCCCTTACATCGATCACCCCCCTGCTAATTGATTTATAGTGCTCATTGATCCCAAGTCCAATGACGAATTCATCAATTTTCTTAAGACCGGGCAGGTATGCGAAGGAATCAAATCCCATGAACAGTAAAAATGAGACAAGTACCGCTACAATAAATGCAATAACCTGATTGTCAGTAAGCGACGAGGCGAACAGGCCTACAGAAGCATAAACAGCAGCAAGAAAGAATAACCCGATGAATGCACCAATCGTGCCGCCTTTATCCAGGTTCCCCGGGGTCGCACCAAGAAGATAAACCGAAATATAATAAATCACTCCCGGCAGCAGGGCAAGGAGGACGAGTGCAACCGCTGCCAGGTATTTGCCCCAGACAATTCCTCTTTCTGTTACAGGTTTTGAATAAATCAGCTCAAGAGTTCCGAGCCTCTTCTCTTCGGCTATCATCTTCATTGTGACAGCAGGAACAAGAAAAAGGAAGATCCACGGCGACAGGAAAAAGAGAGTATCAAGACCGGCGTAGCCGCTGTCAAGGATATTCCACTCACCCGGGAATACCCACATAAACAAAGAGTTTACCAGAAGAAATACAATAATTACAATATATCCGGTCAGACTGCTGAAAAACCCGGTTATCTCCTTTTTTAAAATTGCCAGCATACAGAACTATAATAAAACCCAAAAATACTCAAACGCTGTTACGAAAGAACACCAGTTTACAAATCGTTCTTAACAATTTTAGAGTTATTAACATCAGTAATAATTACATCCGAATAATAAAACTTAATTATCTCGCTGTATTTGAATCCCCTCGCTGCCATGACCATCGCTCCCTCCTGGCACAAGCCTACGCCATGCCCGTAACCCCTCCCTTTGAAAGTAATCAAATCGCCTTCTTTAACCACCGAGAAAAAAGCTGATTTAAGGTTAAGATCGTTTCTTATTTGCCCGAACGGCAATGAAAAAGATCCTATCCGATAATTATTCTGTCTTGTCAGCTGTGAGAAATTGTATGACGGAGGTGTTGTTCCGGCTGATACAAATCCTGATTTCTTAAGGTATGCTTCCCATTCATTTACAGGGATTGATTTTCTCCAGGTTGCATTTGGTGAATTAATGCAATAGGGATCTATTATTTTCTTTATGTAGGAATGCCCCGAAAGCCATACAAAATCAGATGTTGATGTTTCTCCCCCGCAATTTGAGTGAAATGCTGAGATTATAAGTGTGCTGTCGCGGTCCAGTACAACCAGACCTTTTGTTTCACGGGCAGCCCTGGTTATAAGTGTATCAGTGGAAACTCCATTAAATGCCTGGCAATGAGTGTTATCGCATAGGTTATACCCGTCAATCAGATGCCTGTCGAAGTGTTTATACAAGAAAGTCCTTGCAAGAACAGCCTGTGATTTAAGGTATTCGATCTTTTTTCCCGGTCCACCCTCAGTTCTGACGACGCCTGCTATGTATTCCTCCACATCACATATATTTATGAAGACAAGGATACCAAGATCGGAAATACACTGAAGGTCGCCACTGTAAATCCTGCGTACCTGAGAACCGCCATTTATCCTGAAGAAAAAGTGACCATTCCCTGTTAATTCTTTCACAGTCAATGAATCGCACATGAAGCTCTCCGAGCTTCTTATTTTAACTGCTATCTTATTGTCATACATTGCCAGAAGAATAGGCTCACCGGCAGTAAGGCTTATTGATTTTCCATCATAGACATCAAGTTCATATTTCCCTTCTGCAACAGTCAGTGATGCAGATGAAGGTTTCTGGTCTGCAAAGATCCGTACCCTGACCTGACCGGAAGAGAGTCCGGTGAATGAAATAAGAAGGATTTGTATTATCAGAAGTCTTTTGAACATTAGTCTCAGATAAATCCATCTCCCGCTCCCCCCACGAGGGTAAGCCGGATTATCAATAGGCTTCAAGCCGCCGTTACATCTTAACGCCGTCATGTCTTAAAACCTTCACCATATCTGCTGCCACTCTTTCCGACGCTCCTGCCGGACCAAGGATCTCCCTGACTTTATTATAGTCTTCAAATATCTTTTCTCTCTTCGAGCCCCCCGGCAGTATTGCTTTCAGCTCGCTGACAAGATTTTTTTCGTTAAGCGAATATTGTACCAGCTCTTTAACGGCTTCATATCCCATAATAAGATTAACCAGTGAAATATATTTCACCTTTATTACGATCCATGCAATCCCCATTGATATAAAATCACCTCTGAAGCATACAACCTCCGGAATACTGAGCAAGGCTGTTTCCAGGGTAGCAGTTCCTGATTTAACAAGTGCTGCTTCCGAAATATGTAATATCTCGTATGTCATATCTTTAATAAGGATCACCTTATGATCTCCGATAACCCTCTGGTAAATTTCATCAGTCAAATTCTTTACACCAGCAAGAACAAACTGGTAATCAGGAAAATGACTAACTGCCTTTAGCATAGCAGGAAGAATATACCTGATCTCGCTACTCCTGCTTCCTGCAAGCATTGCAATGACAGGCTTATCTCCAAGTCCAAGTGTTTTCCTTATATCATTCTTTGGAGGAAAAGCAATAAGCTTTTTTTCGGTCTCATCCAGCAGGGGATTACCACGGTATTCGACTTCAATATTATGTCTCCTGTAAAAATCAACCTCAAAGGGAAAAATGATATACATCCTGTCGACATACTTTTTAACCCTTTTAACCCTGCTTTCCTTCCATGCCCAAAGCTTCGGGGATATGTAGTAAAATACCCGGAAGCCTGATTTTTTTGCAAATTCTGCTATCCTGAAGTTAAATCCGGGATAATCAATAAGTATAACGACATCAGGATTGAAATCGGTTATCTGCTGTTTGCACAGAGCAAGTAAATTCCTGATTGTGCCAAGATTCTTAGCCACCTCGACAAATCCCATAAATGCTGTTTTTCTGTAGTGCATAAGAAGATCTGCTCCGGCTGCTTCCATGAGATCACCTCCCCAGCATTTTATTTCTGCCTGCTGATCGCACCTGACAAGCTCTTTCACAAGATTTGATCCATGAAGATCGCCGGATTGTTCCCCTGAAATAATAAAATACTTCATAACAGAAATTTTACCGCAAAAACCAGCACTGCCCAGAAAATTGTTATTCCCAGAACGCCCCTTGTGGCCCGCAGCATATCCAGACGATTAAATATAAGGAAAAGGAAAATATTCGGAAAGACGCAAAGTGAAATTATATGAGTGAGAATGTCAGCTTTGATGATCTTCTGTATATACCCGGCAAGACTATTATGACCTGAGGAAAACTGCCAAACAATCAGAGAAATCATTATTGGGATGACAAGCCCGGCTAGGAAACCCAGATAAAACTTATCATATTTTTCGGCTCTGGTCATAAGCTGAAACGCTCCTTCAGTTTATCAGTAAACCAGTGAGCTGTCATATCAACCGATACAGGTACAACAGAGACAAAGCCATTGGCCAGAGCCCATTCGTCAGTGTCGACTGCTTCAGGTTCATGGTTCAGGAACATCCCTGTTAGCCAGTAGTAAGTTTTTCCCATCGGATCCTTCCTCTTTTCAAATTCTTCCCTCCAGTTGCCTTTTGCCTGCCGGCATATTTTAATACCTTTAATCTCGGTTTCAGGCATTGAAGGTACATTTACATTCAGGCAGATCCCGTCGGGAAGCCGTTCGGTTCCCATTTTCTGCATCACTATCCTTATGAATTTCCTGCAGACTGAAAAATCGGCTGATCGCGAAAAGTCATTAAGTGAAAAACCAACAGAATTAATACCATAAAGGCATCCCTCAATCGCAGCAGCCATTGTTCCGGAGTACAGGATGCTTACAGAAGCATTTGCGCCATGGTTAATTCCTGAAACAATCCAGTCGGGCTTTCTTTCAAGAAGCTGATTAACAGCCAGTTTTATAATGTCGGTTGGTGTTCCGTTGCAGGTATATATTCTTCTGCGTTCTGTCTCCTCCAGCAATTTGACCCTGAGAGGGGTTTTTACAGTAAGAGCCATTGACATTCCCGACATGCTTTCAGATGTTGAAACCACGACTATCTTTCCAAATTCTTCCATTACCTCCATCAGGGTTTTTAATCCTGATGCATATAATCCGTCATCGTTTGTGATCAGGATAAGCCTGTCGTTCTGTTCAAGAGTCATAAATGCCGTGTTTGATTTACAAAGATAGGTAAATACCCTTTCGCTTAGAGAAATTGTTTATTTTTGCAATCTTGATGTTTTATCACTATTGTCTGGGAAAACTAATAAGACGCGTATGAGATTCTTCGTTTCACTTCGTTTCGCTCTGAATGACAGGTACTTCTGTTTTTAATGACCCTGTAATTACCTGTCATTCAGAGCGGAGCGAAGAACCGAGTCCCGCTAGCGGGACGAGCTCACCGAAGGTAATCTCATACATTTAGCCAGATACTATTGATATTTTATTTTTTTTGCAGAGGTGAAATTAATTAATAATCAATGAAAATTTCCTATAACTGGATCAAAGACTACCTCAAAACAGATATTGATCCTCATAAGCTCTCCGAGATACTTACAGGTATCGGACTTGAAGTAGAAGGCCTTGAAGAATGGGAATCCGTCAGAGGCGGGTTAAAAGGAGTTGTGATCGGCGAAGTGCTTACCTGCAAAAAACATCCTGATGCTGACAAGCTTTCTGTAACCACAGTAAATATTGGTTTGCCGGAGCCGCTGCAAATAGTTTGCGGCGCTCCCAATGTGGCTTCCGGCCAAAAGGTGCCTGTTGCAACATCCGGTACAATGGTTTTTAAGGGAGATCAGAGCCTTGAGTTAAAGAAATCAAAAATCAGAGGTGAGTTCTCGGAAGGAATGATATGCGCTGAAGACGAGCTTGGTCTGGGAACAGGGCACGAGGGGATAATGGTCCTCGACAGCAAGGCGAAACCCGGGACTCCTGCAAGTGAATATTTTGGTATTGAGCATGATACAATTTACGAGATCGGGCTGACACCAAACAGGATTGACAGCGGATCGCACTATGGTGTTGCACGCGATCTTGCAGCTTACCTTAACCTGAATTCAGGAAACGGTTTTAGGGCAGTCAGGCCTTCGGTGGAAGACTTCAGGTCCGACAGCAACAGTTCAGGATTTGAAGTAATAATTGAAAATACTATCGATTGCCCCAGGTATTCAGGTATCACAATAAGTGACGTTAAAATCGCTGAATCGCCTGATTGGCTCAAAACAAGATTAAGGTCGATAGGGCTCAATCCAATAAGCAATGTGGTTGATATCACAAACTTCGTTCAGCACGAAATAGGTCAGCCTCTTCATGCATTCGATTCTGACAGGGTATCAGGGAAAAAAGTGATTATCAGAAATTTACCTGACAAGACAAAATTCATTACCCTTGATGAGGCAGAGCGAAATCTGTCATCCCGCGATCTGATGATCTGCAACGAGGAAGAAGGAATGTGTATTGCCGGTGTATTCGGGGGGATTAAGTCGGGAGTGACATCATCGACAAAGAATATTTTTCTAGAAAGCGCTTACTTTAATCCTGTATCAATCCGTAAAACCTCAAAAAGACACGGTCTTCAGACTGACGCATCATTCAGGTTCGAAAGAGGCACTGATCCGAATATTACAATATGGGCTCTGAAGAGAGCTGCGATGCTCATGAAGGAGATAGCAGGAGGAAAGATATCCTCGGAAATTATCGATGTTTATCCTGCTAAAATAGAGAATGCAAAAACGGATGTCAGCTTTAGGAATATCGACAGACTCATTGGCAAGCATATTGAGAAGGAAACAGTCAGAAAGATTCTCGGGTTGCTCGATATAGAAATAATAAAAGAAGATAATGACATCCTCTCTCTTGAAATTCCTGCATACCGCGTTGATGTAAGGCTGGAAGCAGATGTGATTGAGGAGATCCTCAGAATTTATGGTTACAATAATGTTGAGATCGGATCGCATGTGAATTCAACCCTGACATATAACGATAAGCCTGATAAGGAGAAAGTCGTAAATATTATTTCTGATCAGCTTTCTTCAAATGGCTTCGCTGAAATAATGTGTAATTCCCTGAACCCGGCATCATGGTATGAGGAGAGTAGTGATTTTGATCCCGTCCAGCTTGTCAGGCTTGCAAATCCATTAAGTTCTGACCTTAATGCCATGAGGCAATCGTTAATCTTTGGCGGATTGAATTCAGTTTTGTGGAACATCAACCGGCAATGTTACGACCTTAAATTCTATGAATTCGGGAACTGCTATTTCAAGATAAGCTCTGAAAATCCTGTACCTGCGGTGGCAGATTTTAATGAAAGAACTTCCCTCGATCTTTTCGTCACCGGAAAAACAGGAAGGGAGAGCTGGAACTATAAAACAAATCCGACTGATTTCTTTCATATCAAATCGGCTACAGAGATGGTCCTTTCGCGGCTTGGCATTGATGCTTCATCTCTTATGAACGGGGAAAGCACAAAAATGTATTTTGCTGAATCAATCACTTATGTGCTAAACGAAAGGCTTGTTGCTGAAACAGGCAGAATTTCAAAAAGTTACCTTTCCAGGTTTGATATAGGGCAGGATGTATATTACAGCCACATCGACTGGGACCTGATAATGAAAATGATCAGGAAAAATGTTATCTCATACAACGAACTGCCAAAGTATCCTTCAGTAAGACGCGATCTGTCTATTCTGATTGATAAGGGCATTAAATTCGGACAGATAAAGGAGATCGCATTCAGGACCGAGAGAAATGTCCTGCATGAAGTCGGGTTATTTGATGTGTATGAGCGTGACACCCTTGGAACAAATAAAAAATCGTACGCGGTCAGTTTTGTTCTCAGAGATAACCTTAAAACAATGACGGACAAGAATATTGAAAAAGTCATGAATAACCTGATCAGGGCTTTTGAGACTGAACTTGAGGCTAAGATCAGGTAAAGATCTAACATATAAATAGTTGCTCGTTACTAGTTGCTCGTTACTAGTTGTTTGTTGCCAGTTGGTCAGAAACCAGTAACCAGGAACCAGCAACAATTTAAAGTAAATCAGTACCTTGAATATAATGGGGAATCTAATTAAAAGTGCAGGGGATTACTTTTCGCTGGTTAAATTTGCCCATACGGTTTTTGCGATGCCATTTGCAATGACAGGTTTTGCCCTGGCCGTATCCCTGCCTGGGAATCCTTTCAGCGTCAGGTTACTTATTCTGATAATTCTCTGCATGATCTTTGCAAGGAATGCTGCCATGGGCTTTAACCGCCTTGTTGACAGGAAATTCGACTCTCTCAATCCAAGAACGGATAAACGCGAAATCCCTTCAGGAAAGATAAGTACCAGTTCGGCTGCCATTTTCGTAATTATCAATTCGGTATTTTTTATTGTTTCTGCAGGACTAATAAACCGACTGACTCTTTTCCTTGCACCTGTTGCCCTTATGATAATACTTGGATACAGCCTCACTAAAAGAATTACACATCTCTGTCATTTCATCCTTGGCCTGGGACTAAGCCTTGCGCCAATCGGCGCATATATTTCAGTTACAGGCACTTTCAATATTGTTCCGATAATATATTCATCTATCGTTCTGACATGGGTAAGCGGATTTGATATTATTTACGCACTCCAGGATGACGAGTTTGACAGAGACCATAACCTTCATTCCATTCCGTCATCCTCAGGGAGAAAAAGAGCTTTAACAATATCTGTCATTGTCCATTTTTTTACTTTCATTTTAATTGTGGCAGCTGGATTTGCGGGTAACGGGAATATACTTTACTGGACAGGCGCAATACTATTTACGGGATTACTTATCTGGCAGCATTTACTGGTTAAACCTGATGATCTTAGCCGGGTAACACTTGCATTTCAGACCACAAATGGCATTGCAAGCCTGCTTTATGCTCTTTTTGTGATCGTTGACCTGATTATATTCTAAATATTTACCTTCTGCCTGCCAATGGGGGTTAGCAACGGAAAGAAAAAATAATGGCATATAATACATTCTCACTGTTTTTTTTTGTTTCTTGTTGGCAGAAATGAATCCAACTGATGTCAGAGATCACTGTTAAAGAGGTTCTCACGAAGAAAGAGCTTCGCGAGTTTATTTACCTTCCGTCGAGGATACACAAGGACGAACCCAACTGGCTGCCACCCCTCTATTCCGATGAGTGGCTTCTGTTCAATAAAGAGAAAAACAAATCGTACAAGTATGCTGATGCTGTTTTTTACCTTGCATATAAGGACGGAAAAGCTGTTGGCAGGATCATGGGCCTTGTGAACAACAGGTACAATTCTATTAAGAACGAAAAGCATGGCAGATTCTGTTTCATGGAATGTTATAATGACAAGGAAGTGTTTCATGCCCTTCTGAAACAGGTCGAAGAATGGGTTATCAATAAGGGAATGGTTAAAATTGTCGGTCCACTGGGATTTTCGGATAAAGATCCTCAGGGATTCCAGATTGATGGTTACGAACAACCTTTGCTCTTCACAGCTGCAACAAATTCTCCTTACATGCCTGCTATGATGGAACCAGAGGGTTATTCAAAAGAGATCGATCTGGTTAATTACCTTATACCTATCCCCGATCAACTCCCTCCTATTTACATCAAGGCTAATGAAAGATATTCCAGAAACGGAGAAATTGAAGTGATTGAATTCAATTCCAAAAAGCAACTCAAACCCTATATTCTTCCTGTTCTGGAACTAATGAATGAAACCTTCAGTGAGATTTACGGGTATGTGCCTCTTAATGATGTTGAGAAAGCGGAATTCGCACAAAGGTATCTTCCTATCCTGGATCCTCATTTTGTCAAGGTTGCAAAATCGGGTAATGAACTGGTCGGATTTATAGTGGCTTTGCCGGATATGACATCAGGAATAATAGCTGCAGGTGGTAAATTATTTCCATTCGGAATATTCAAAATTCTGAAGGAAATGAAAAAATCGAAAAAACTGATGTTGATGCTGGGTGGAATAAAGAAAGACTACAGGGCGAAAGGGATAGATGTTCTGATGGGAATCAAAATATTGAATTCGGCCTCAAAGAATAACAAAGATCTTTTAGACAGCCATCTTATACTGGAAGATAATGCAAGAATGAGAGCTGAATGTGAAAGGATGGCAGGAAAGGTTGTAAAGAGGTTCAGGATATATCAAAAGAATCTGCCCCCTACCCCCTAAAGGGGGTTTAAATTCAAGTTATAAAAGCCCCCTTCAGGGGTTGGGGGCAAATACTTAAAACCTGAAAATAAACGATAAGCCAAGCAACTCCTTGAACTGGATCCTGGCAGATTTTTTCTGAATCCCGTCGTTTCCCATCACCGGATTTTTATCTTTATCAAAAACGAGTGTTCTTGTATCATCGTCAAATATCAGGTGAGTATTTAACCTTATGTCAGTGAACCAGTTCAGGTTTGTCTGAAAGATCATCTCCCAGTCGATATCGATATTCAGAGGATTGTTCACATAATTAGTAAAAAGCTGTAACCTGTTTGTAATCACCATATTCTTCACCGGTCTGAATTCATTTGTTATCATGAAACTTGCTCCAGGTTCATGTTTTGATCTCCTGTTGGCTGCCACACCATACTTTGTCTGATCAATATTTGCAGTATCGGGAACAAAGGTTGCCTTGTAAGAAAGGGGAGAGAAGTTTATTGAGGTAAGCTTGTTTGGTTTATAATCAAGACCAAAGCCAAGAGTAAGAATTGCCGGGTTCATGAATTTGGAGACCGGGTCCTCATTTGGATAGTTGTAACCCTTTGAAATCTGAGTCTTGAAAAGCATGATACCGCTGAAGTCAAACTTTCCGAAAGCCTTATGGTTAAGCTTGGAATTTGTCTCCAGTAAATCAATGTTCTTTCTAACCTTGTCATCGCCGGTCTTAATCAATCCGTACTTAAGCCTGGCAAAATGGTTCGACGAGAGAAGCATTGGTTTATTACTGTAATCAGCAAACCATGTAATATCAAGGGCAGTGGAAACACTGTTATCACCTCCTTTTACCCAGTTTGTTACCAGACCCTGGTTAAGGGCGAATGACGCTTCAGTCCTGAGTTTCCAGTATTGCACTTTTGTAATGATCTTCCTGATATCCATCAGTTTTGTGTTGTCCTGTGGCTCAATATTAATCCTGGCTTCCGAAACATTTCCCTGCATGGATGGTCGTCTGAAGCTTACCCCATGCTCGAGATACAAACCAATAGTATTCCTTGACGGATTTCCAATCCAGACTGTCACGGAATCATTAAGTTCATTTTTTAACCAGAATCGAATCACTTTTTCCGATTTTGAGTTAAGCCAAAATTGATACTCCTCATTGGTGATTCCGGTAAAATTGATAATGCTCGAATCATTACTATCATAATTATCAATAAGTACACCTATTGCTGCTTTTATCGAATCGCTGAAAGCCTGAACCCGGGACGAAAAAAAGAGTGTATCTGATTTTGCCGCATAATAGCCTGAATCGCTCTTTACCAGTGTATCGACCGGTACGGCTTTGGGTGACAGAAACCGGAAGTTCTTCTTCAGGAGCATGATTGCCCGGTCGCGTGATAATATTATTTCAGGCTGTCTGATGGTGTCATCCGGACTTAGGTTAACGATTTTATCGGTATCTGCGACATTTATGCCCGTACTGCCATCAGTTCCTGAATTCTGAGAAATTACAGGAGGATGAAAAAGTATAAATAAAATAATAGCAAGGAGTTTTGGTCTTCCTTTCATAAGCCGGAGTTTTTTGTTAAGCTAAAAAAAATGCAGATATTAATTATAACGTCTTTTAAGACGTTTAACACATACAAAAATATCAAAATCAATTCCATAAAAAATGCTCTTAATCATGCAAATCTTCGCATCACGCTTAATATCTGACAATTAGCGTTTTTTATAATTTATTTTTTTAACATCTTTTATAAAAAACAATGATAATTTGTACCTTTCAGCACTAACCTGACCCCAAATGATAAAATCCATGACCGGCTATGGCAAAGCCATTGCTGAAACGCCTCAGAAAAAAATCACCATTGAAATCAAGTCCCTGAATTCAAAACAGCTTGATCTGATTGCCAAGCTTCCCTGGCTTTACAAGGAGAAAGAACCGGAAATAAGAAATCTTGTCAGCCAGATGCTAGACAGGGGGAAGATCGACATCTCAGTCTATTTCGACATACTTGAAGATGAAGGAGTCCCGTTGATCAATAAATCGATCGTCAAAAATTACTATAAACAGCTGAAAGAGATAGCCGTCGAGCTTGAAATAAACATTGATGATCAGATATTGCCAATAATAATGAGGCTTCCGGATTCGCTTAAAACAGAAAAGCCTGAACTGCCTGAAGATGAGTGGTCTGTCGTGAAAAAGCAAATCATCGGGTCAATAAATATTCTCGATCTTTACAGGATTGAAGAGGGAAAATCAATCGAGACTGATCTGAGAAAAAGGATATCAGGAATACTTGACTCACTTTCAGCAGTCGAAACATTTGAGCCGGGCAGAATTGAAAAAGTAAGAGAAAAGCTCATTTCTATCCTTAAAGAGAATAATGGAACAGAGAATCTTGATAAGAACAGGTTTGAACAGGAACTGATCTTCTACCTTGAGAAATTTGACATAAACGAGGAAAAGGTCAGGCTGAAAAAAAACTGCGAGTATTTCCTTGAGACCATTGAAACGCCATCCCCGAATGGAAAGATACTAAGCTTTATCGCGCAGGAGATCGGACGTGAAATAAATACAATGGGTTCAAAAGCCAATGATGCCTCAATCCAAAAACTCGTTGTAATGATGAAGGATGAGCTGGAAAAAATCAAGGAACAAGCAAACAATATACTTTAACTAAATGCCAGTGTGCTGAAAAACCCTAAGTGGTATAAATTAAATGGAAGGTAAACTAGTAATTATATCAGCCCCGTCGGGAGCAGGAAAAACAACAATGGTGAATAATCTTCTCAGGAAAGGGCTGGGATTGGAATTCTCGATATCAGCCACAACAAGAAAACCAAGGGGAAAAGAGAAGAACGGGAAAGAATACTACTTCATTTCCGCTGAAGACTTCAGGGAGAAGATCAGTAAAAATGAATTTACAGAATGGCAGGAGGTTTACAAGGATCACTTTTATGGTACCCTTAAGAGCGAGATAGAAAGGATCTGGACGGATAAGAAGCATGTGATCTTTGATGTTGATGTAAAGGGCGGTATAAACCTGAAAAACATCTTCGGGAACCAGGCTATTTCAATTTTTATAATGCCGCCATCGATAAATGATCTTGAAAAGAGACTCCTGTCAAGGGCAACTGACGACCATTCAAAGATTAAGATCAGGGTTGAGAAAGCGATTGAGGAGATGAAACTAGCCAGTAATTTTGACAATATAGTGATAAATGAAAGTCTCGAAGTTGCTGAGAGGGAAGTGTATGATATAGTATATAGCTTCATCAACAATCAAAGTAGAAAGTAGATTTTAAAGTAAATAAATTACCCCCTACCCTCCCGATAATTATCGGGACTTCCCCTAAGGGGGCAGGAGGTGTATCAGTCATTTCCCCCATGGGGGAAACAGGAAAGGGTGTTTAAAATATAGTAAATTTAAAAGACTGCTGTATGCCCAAAATAGGCTTATTCTTTGGTTCATTCAATCCGGTTCATATCGGGCACGTAGCAATTGCAGGCTATATGAAGGAATTCACTGATCTCGATCAGGTCTGGTTTGTAGTGAGTCCACAGAATCCTCTTAAAAAGAAAGAGACTCTCCTTAACGACCGGGACCGGCTTTACCTTGCAGAACTGGCAACTGGAAATAATGAAGAACTTCGTGCCTCCGACATTGAATTTGGCCGTCCTTCTCCATCTTACACTATCGATACTATGGCCCTTCTTAAAGAGAAGTACCCTCAGCATAGATTTGCATTGGTAATGGGAGAAGACAACCTGTATACCCTGCATAAATGGAAGAATGCCGTTGAACTGGTAACCCAGTTCCCTCTTTATATTTATCCCAGGCCCGATACGGTTAAAAAGAAAAATGAACTTCTTGAAGAGATCCTTGTAAAAGCAACAGTAAAATGGGTTAAAGCGCCTCTGATGGATATTTCAGGGACTTTTATAAGGAATGGAATCAAACGGGGTAAAAACATGTCTTACTATTTGCATCCTGAAGTTTGGAAGTACATTCGGGAAATGCATTTCTACGAGTAATCCTTAAGATTCAAACACGGAGTTGCGCAGAGTTTTAATGATCTGCTCACCCCTGAGCAGAGATTTTTCATTTTCCGGGATAAGACTATGATACCTTTCAGGGAGTGATTTTTTCAGGCCCTTTATTACGTTTTCCATCGTCAGAACCGGTTTCACCTTAAGGAATCCGCCGAGAACAATCATATTAAATGTTTTCGGGCTGTTCATTTTTGCTGCCTCTTCAGCAGCATCAACCCTGTAAATTGATATATCATTTCTTTCAGGATGTCTGGTTATTCCATTACCATCATAAATGAGAACACCTCCCGTTTTTACTGACTGTTCAAATTTATCGAGCGATTGCTGGTTAAGGATTATTGCTGTATCAAAGTCTCTGATTATCGGAGAGCTTATTCTTTCACTGCTCAGGATAACAATAACATTGGCAGTGCCTCCCCGCATCTCAGGTCCGTAGGAAGGCATCCAGCTTACTTCCATATCCTGCATCACGCCTGAATATGCTATTATTTTCCCCATCGACAGAACACCCTGTCCTCCGAATCCGGCTATTAATATTTCTTCGGTCATTTTATTCAGATTTTGGTTGCTGTACTGGTTGTTCCTGCGGTACTTTGAAGTCGCCGAGCGGATAAAATGGAAACATATTCTCTTCCATCCATTTATTTGACTGCACCGGTGTCATCTTCCAGCCCGACGGACAGTTGGATACTATTTCAATAAAGCATGTTCCCTTATTAAGCTTCTGGTATTGAAAAGCTTTCCTCATTGCTCTTTTCGTTTTCCTGACATTTGCAGGGTTATGAACGCTTTGACGGGTTACATAATAAGTTCCCGGGAGAGTGGCAACAATGTCAGTCATTTTTAATGGATTGCCCATTGTTTTCACATCCCTTCCAAAAGGTGATGTAGACGATTTCATTCCGGGAAGTGTTGTCGGAGCCATTTGTCCTCCTGTCATTCCATAGATCCCGTTATTAACAAAGATTATGAGGATATTTTCTCCGCGGTTACAAGCATGGATTGTTTCAGCGGTACCGATTGCCGCCAGGTCGCCGTCGCCCTGATAAGTAAAGACATATTTATCAGGTAAAAGCCTCTTAATTGCAGTAGCAAGGGCCGGAGCACGTCCATGGGCGGCCTCCTGCCAGTCAATATCGAGGTAATTGTACAGGAATACTGAGCATCCTACCGGCGATACACCAATTGTATCCTGCTGAATCCCTTCTTCCTCAATTATCTCGGCCAGGATCCTGTGGGCTGTGCTGTGACCGCAGCCCGGACAATAATGCATTATTTCTTCCGTCAGAATATCTGACTTTTTATAAGCCAGATTTTCAGGCTTTATTATTTCCTTTATACCAGTAATATCTTTCATATATCAACCTCCTATTATCCGATCTTTAAGATTTTCCACAACTTCATCGGGTGTGGGAACCATCCCTCCCATTCTTCCGTAATGAAATACAGGTATTTTCCCGTTTACTGAAAGCATCACATCTTCTACCATCTGACCTGCGCTCATCTCCACCGACAGCATTAGCCTGACCTGATCAGCCAGTTTATTTAACTTTTTTGAAGGGTAAGGGAAAAGCGTGACCGGCCTCAATAAGCCTACCTTAATTCCCTGAGCACGTGCAAGCTCAACAGCCTTCTGGCACACTCTGGCGCTTGTCCCGTACGCCACAAGCAGATATTCCGCATCTTCACATTGAAATTCCTCAAAACGAACCTCTTTTTCCTTAATCTCATTATACTTGGCAACCAGTTTTTTATTGAAGATCTCCTGACGGTATGGATCGAGCTCGAGGGATGTAATTATATTCCTCTCCCTTGTCGGGGGTTTACCTGTTGTTGCCCATTCAGGGACAGTTTTTGATCTTTCTTTCGGAGGGCTGAGCCAGACCTTTTCCATCATCTGGCCTATGGCACCGTCGGAAAGCATCATTACCGGATTCCTGTATTTGAATGCAAGTTCAAATCCAAGGTCGACAAAGTCAGCCATCTCCTGAACAGAAGCCGGAGCCAGAACGATAAGATGGTAATCGCCATGACCTCCTCCCTTTACTGCCTGGAAATAATCTGACTGGGCAGGTTGAATAGTGCCTAGTCCGGGTCCGCCCCTGACCACATTTACAATGAGGCATGGCAGTTCGGCACCTGCAATATAGGTTATTCCTTCCTGTTTCAGGCTTATCCCCGGGGAGGATGAAGTTGTCATCACTTTTTTGCCGCATCCGGCACCTCCATAAACCATGTTAATTGCCGCAACTTCGCTTTCAGCCTGCAGAACAACCATTCCCGTCGTTTCATAGGGATTGGCTTCCATGAGATACTCAATTATCTCACTCTGGGGGGTGATAGGGTAACCGAAATAGCCGTCGACTCCTGCCCTGATTGCTGCTTCTGCAACAGCTTCATTCCCTTTCATCAGTCTTAATTCTTTTTCCATTGGCTGGCTATATTTTTGTTTTATATACAGTAATTACTCCATCGGGACAAACGATTGCGCAATTGGCACATCCGATGCAAAGCTCCGGATGTGCAGGGTAAGCGAAATTATACCCTTTACTGTTGACATCCCTGGCCATCTCAATAGTACCGGTTGGGCACGAAACAATGCAGATTCCGCACCCTTTGCACCTCTCTACATTCACCACAATACTTCCTTTGACCTTTGCCATAATTTTTATTCAAGTTTTAATTAAACCTCTTATTGGATTTTATTTATTTTTCTTTTACCCACTTTCTGATTTCCCCCGGGGTGGAAAGGCTTTTATTACTCCTTTCCCGTTGGTAAAGGTAAGGAAAGGGGCTAATCTTTATGATCTTTATGATCTTTATTAAATTGTTTCAGACGGGATTCCAGGTCACTGAACAGAGAACGGGGAACCTTGGAAACACATGCTCTCAGGGCATCATTCCTTTCACTTCCCGTTGTATCGAGCGTTATCGCACTTATTCCATAACGAAGAAGCACATCAATCAGTTTTGCTGCTGTCATGCCCGGATATGAAATCGTAAAGTAGAACCCGTCGGCAATAGGTTCATCAAGGTCCTTGTCGTATGTTATTTTAAAACCATTTTCAGTAAATAATTTCTTCATAATACGGGCTTTCTCTCCGTATTCGATGACATCGTTACGATACTTGTACTCTCCTTCATTAACAGCCTTCAGAAGAGCTGCAAAGCCATACTGGACCGAATGGGTCACGCCGGCAGATATTCCGTACAATGCTCCGAAAATTGCAGAGTGTCCGAATTTATCCGTGGAATAATACCTTTTCAGGTCGGGATAAGACCTGTTGAACAGATGGTCTGAAATTGCCATTATTCCTATTCTCTGTCCTGCATAGCTGAAGATCTTTGAACTGGAAATAAGCAAAACATAATCATCAGCATAATTGGCAACAGAAGGCTGAAAAGGCGGCTTCCCCGGATTAGAATAGTCTTTTCTGAAATCCATTCCAAAGTATGCAAGATCCTCAATAACAATAACATCATATTTCCGGCAAAGTTCACCTATTATTGAAAGTTCTTCATCATTCAGACATATCCATGTCGGATTGTTAGGATTTGAGAATATCAGCGAGGACACTTTCCCTGTCTGAAGATATGGTTCAAGCTTGGCTCTCAGCTTTTTACCCCTGTGATTATAAATATCAAAGGAAAAATAATCATGACCAAGCATTTTCACCTGCTGTTTCTGTACAGGGAAGCCCGGATCAATGAAAAGGGAACCTTCCTTGGTCCTGTCATTACGGTTGGCGACAAGAAAACAGATCATCGATCCCATCATTGATCCTACTGTGGGGATGCATCCTGCAGGACTTATTTCTATATCCAGAAATAGTTTAACGAACCTCGAAATCTCTTTCTTGAGAATACCCAGACCAGTTATTTCGGGATACAATGATGCAACACCTTTTTTAAGCGCTTCAATTTCAGCATCGATGCCTATCGACGGAGCAGGCAGCCCGGGAACTCCCATTTCCATTCTGACAAACTGAACACCTGTCTTGTTTTCGATTTGGTTTACCAGCTGAACTATCTCACGAATGGAAGCCGACCCGGGCGAGGTTACGCCGGTGGCTTCCTTAAGTGACTCAATTACATTTTCAGATATTGGAATATTATTCATACTAAAACAATTAATACTTTCTTTTATCAATAACCCGTTGAGATTTGCCTTCACTCCTTTCAATCATTTTAGGTTCAACCAGTGTTACTTTTATTCCCAGTCCCAGTGAACTTTCAAGGTTATCCCGGATCTTCTTCCGGAGAGTTTCCAGCTGACTGATCTTATCAAGTAAGAATGCTTCATCCACCTCAACCTTAAGCTCAAGAGTGTCGAGGTTATTTACCCTGTCAACAATAAGCAGGTAATGGGGGTTTATTTCACTCATATCCAAAAGGATACTTTCCACCTGCGAAGGGAAGAGGTTTACACCACGGATGATTAACATGTCATCGCTCCGGCCCAGACATTTTTCCATCCGCACCATGGTACGGCCGCATTTGCACTTTTCGCGGATGAGTCTTGTAAGATCACGTGTACGATACCTGATCAGAGGCAATCCTTCCTTTGTAAGAGTCGTAAATACAAGTTCACCAACTGATCCCTCAGGCAGGATCCGGAGTGTTTCAGGATCAATAATCTCAGGATAGAAATGATCCTCATTAATATGCAATCCTTCCTGAAAAAGACATTCACTGGCAACACCGGGACCAATAACCTCACTTAGCCCGTAAATGTCAATCGCTTTTATTTTCAATTTATCTTCGATCTCCCTTCTCATGTTTTCAGTCCAGGGTTCTGCTCCAAACACACCGGCTCTCAGCTTGAATTCTTCACGGCTGATGCCGCTTTCCTGGATTGCTTCAGCAAGGTAAAGTGCATAGGATGGGGTGCATGCAATCATAGTACTGCCGAAATCGTGCATGATCTGTATCTGGCGCATTGTATTCCCACCCGAAATGGGAATCACGGAAGCTCCTATCTTTTCACCACCATAATGGAGTCCCAGTCCACCTGTAAATAACCCGTAACCATAGGCGATCTGGATAAAATCATTTCTGTTTGCCCCGGCACTTGTAAGTGTGCGGGCCATAACCTCCGACCATGTTGAGATATCATTTCTTGTATATCCTACCACAGTAGCTTTGCCGGTTGTACCGGAAGATGCATGGATCCTTACAATTTCGCTCATTGGCACGGCGAATAGACCGAAAGGATAATTATCGCGGAGATCCTGTTTTGTTGTAAATGGCAGCCTGCCAATGTCATCAATGGTATGGATGCTTTCGGGTCCGAGTCCTGCTTCCTGCATCTTATGACGGTAGTAAGGCACATTGAAATATATCCTTTCGACCGTTTCAACAAGACGTTCACTCTGGACCTTCCTCAGTTCATCATGATCCATACACTCAAAATGCCTGTTCCAGATTTCCATAAAACATTGTTTTTTAATCCACCCCTACCCCCTACTAAGAAGGGATCCTAAATTTTTCTGTTTTTGTCCCCACAGAAGCGGGATCTTCGCGGAGTTTACCCCGCAATGCAGGGCTTCGACTTTTTCCCACGCCGATGCGTGGTCTTCGCTTCGCTTCGACTTTTGTCTTTTATCTTATATCTTATACAAGTCACTGGCATACAGCAACTCCAACTCATGTTCTTTGAGAGCATTAATAGCCTGTTCATTATTACTGCACCTCAGTATTATAATCGACTTTGAACCGTGTGAGAATGCATATGTATACTCAACACTTATCTCAAGATCGGATAATATCTTCAGCACTTTTGCATAATATTTTGCCTCATTTGGTGCCGAAACAGAAATAACCTCCGAAATATTCACAGTGAAATGCTGTTCTTTCAGGAGTATCTTTGCTTTTTCAGGATCAGGGACTATCAACCTTAAGATTCCGAATTCTGCTGTGTCAGCAATACTCAGGGCTGTTATCCTGATGTTCTCTCTACCAAGAACCTCAAGCACTTCGGTGAGCCGCCCCGATTTATTTTCAAGAAAGACAGAAAGCTGAGGAATTATCATATAGTAAATTTTATTACTGGTTTCTTGTTACTTGTTGCTTGTTGCAGTTTACCTTTTAAAAATAATGACTATCTGGAATCATGAATAAAAAAGGTAATGAAATAATTCGCTTCATTATAATTTACTTTAATTTCTTACATATCAGATTGAGATTCCTCATCCCGAGGACTCGGGATTCGGAATGACAATGTATTTTTTTCAAGTGGGGTGGATCAGAGGCGATTCGCAAGAGCGAATCGCCTCTGATCCACCCTTTTACCACAATAGTTACATGTCATTCCGAGCGTTAGCGAGGAATCTCTATCTTAAATTATTAATGATTCACGTTATACATATTAAAAATTATAAAGTTAATATCAACATAGATTAAAAATGCTTCGGATATTTACCTGATAACTAATAATCAACCAGGAACCAGAAACATGAGTATTAAGATAAATAATGGTCCGAACATAGTAATTATTCCCTTAGATTTTCATTTTAACTGTCATTATCATTTCTCAATCCTGATCCGCGCGTCGACAACAGTTATTCCTTTCTGGCTTCCGATAAGCGGATTCAGATCCAGTTCCTTTATCTCGGTTGCAAACCTGAGCAGGCTTGAAAGTCTTACAATTATCTCTGAAAATTTTGATTCATTGATACCCGGTTTTCCGCGTGTTCCTCTTATTATTTTGTACGCCCTCAGGCTCCTGATCATTGAATCAGCCTCACTTAAGGTAAGTGGTGCAAGACCCGATGATATATCACCAAGAACCTCCACAAATATACCTCCGAGGCCGCAGAGTATTATATGGCCAAACCTTGGCTCATATTTAGCCCCGATGAAAAGTTCTGTTCCGGAAAGCATTTCCTGAACCATCACACCTGTAACTCCCTTTATCTTATTCATCCTGATGAATTCTGCTTCAAGGTGTTTTTGCGATTTGATATTCAGGGTTACGCCACCAACATCAGATTTATGAACCGGCCCTACAACCTTGAGGGCAAGAGGGTAGCCCATTTTGTCGGCAAGTGAAATTATTTCCTTTCTGGAAGTTGCAACGGCCTCTTTAACAAGCGGGATATGTGCAGCACTGAGAAGCTGTTGTATTGCTTCCGGGGCAAGGTATCCGTTTTCAGAACTATCAATTATTTTTCTGATTTTAGGCACATCTATCTTTTCCAGAAAGATCTTTTCCTCTGCAGGGTAAGGGGTGTTGAATATTCTTGTCAATGCCCTCCCAAGAACAACCTCATCGGGGAAATTGACATGGCCTTTGTTTATAAAATCTTCAAGTTCTCCGGAAGAACTGGAGATTGAAGGAAGAATGGGATACAGCGGTTTATTGCACTCCTCTATTTTCCTGTGAAGCAGGGTGTATATTTCAGTCATGTCAGTCAGACCGTTATTCCCGAATATAACGCTCATGCCATTTATAGCTTCCAGATTTTTATCCACATATTCTATGACCCTGTCGAGCTGATCAATGGTTGCGGTTGCAATCATGTCTATGGGGTTGACAGCTGAAGCCCCCGCGTTCATCATCAAAAGAATATTGTTCTGATCCCCGGGTTCAAGTTTAGGGATATTCATTCCGCCAGCCGACAGAGCGTCAGTAAGCATAACTGCCGGACCGCCGGCATGAGTAATAATTGCTATATTCCTGCCTTTCAGCGGTTTATGAATAAATACGGATGCAACTGTTGTAAGTTCTTCGCGGCCTGAGCAGCGGACAATTCCGGCTTTTCGGAACAGAGCTTCTACCGCGGAATCGGATGATGCCATTGCACCTGTATGTGACGATGCCGCACGGCTGCCGGCTTCGGTTGTGCCTGCTTTTATTGCAGCTATCCTGCACCCTTTACGGATCAACGAAGAGGCATGGTGCAGGAGCTTGTCAGGATTTGGTATTGTCTCTACATAAATCAGCTTGATAGGAGAGCTTTTCCCGGGATCATAATTAAGGTCCCAGTACTCCAGAACATCTTCAACACCTGTCTGGGCACTGTTGCCGACCGAAAAGACGCTTGAGAAGCTTAATCCCTTTGGAAGAGCCGATTCGATGATAAACATCGCTGTTGCTCCGGAACCTGATACAAAGTCGCATCCCTGAGGGCTGAGCTTTGGCACCGGAGTCGTAAAAACACCCTGGTATGTCCGGGTAACAACGCCTATGCAGTTGGGACCAATAAGACACCCGCCTGCATCTTCAATAAGTTCTGCGATCTCATTTTCAAGCTTTCGGCCATCCTCTCCGGCTTCGCTAAAACCTGCAGAGATTATTATAAAAGCTCGTGTATTCTTTTGCTTCACAAGAATATCAACAACCTCGAAACAGAATTTTGAAGCGATTGCCAGAATTGCCAGATCTACAGGAGGAATATCTCTGATATCCCTGTATGATTTTATTCCCTGGATGCGATCCTGTTTAGGATTAACAGCAAAAATGTCACCGGCATAACCGCCGTCAATTATGTTTTTGAGGATTTTTCCTCCCGGTTTTAAAAGATCTTCTGATCCTCCAACAACCACGATGCTGGAAGGATATATCAGTTTGTCATTTATCATAATTAGGGTCTGCTGTTAAACTCAAATGACATATTTTAGGTCAACTTGACCAGAATTGAAAAAAACCTTATAACAGGAGAACCTCTTTGGATTTGCTTCAACATACTGAGATACAGATTTTATTAACCATGATGCTGAAAAACTCTTTGCTATTTTAAAAATTAGAGACAGGAGTGCCGCCCCGGCCAACTTGACCAGGTTGAGCACCAAAATGATGCAGGCAATCCACGATTCGCTTGTTCCTCTAAGCCTGGCCTTTATGCGGTTTAAACCGTATGCCGTTTTAGCCTGTCCAAACTTGCCTTCGATCGGATTGCGCTCTCCCGGACTTACGTGTTGCTGCACTGCCGATGGCCTTCCAAGAGGCTTGGCCAGAAGCTTAATTCCCTTCTCCTTCAATGCAGCACGGTTAGAACGGGTACAATAGATTTGATCGGCCAGCAATTCTCGCGGATAACATCCGAACCGTACACGATACCTTTCCACGTAATCTATCATGTGGCTCCCCTCGTTAAAGGCATCCCAACTAAGCTCATCCAGAAAAGAGATACCATCAATGAGTGAAACATGAATCTTCGCGCCAAATTCCACTTTTGCCTGACTTTTCCCCCGGACGATTGGGCGCACATGGGGTTGGTGGATACTAACAATACGATCTTCAATACGGTGTACCTGGTTATCATACATCTCCTTTTGTTGAGCATAAAATGTGTTTATCACTAAAAGGTACTTGTAGTTTTTAGGTTTGAGAGGAATGGATTTATAAGAGTCCAATAACCTATTGATTGAATTGAGATTGCGCTTAAGAAAACGTAACTGGCTACCTACTGCTTTGTGTATCTCTTTATGCGACTTGTTTTTTTTCTGTGCTGTTTGCAAGTAACGTTTGCGGGCAACTTCACGGTATGTTCTGGGCTTCTTATCATGCATGTCTTGATCGTAGAGTTTATCTATCAATTGTTCTGACTTCTCCCTTGCATCAGAGAGAAGATCCAGATCTGTTGGATAGGCAATATCTTGTGGGCAAGCAGTAGCATCAAAGATAATTCGTCCCTTATTTTGAAGCGCTGAAGGATCTCCATCGATTCTATTGTCAGATTCTTTATCATCTGAGATGGGTGTATTGAGTGAGGTAATTTTTTCCGATGTAAGTTTGGTTTTTAGCTCTGCAATCTTTTCGTTAATGGCATTTATATTTTCCATGCCAAGTCGTTTTCGGAAATCTACAAATAAAGAAGCATCGAATGGAGGTTCATTGGTAAAGCTTGTATATCCAAGAAAGTACTGCATATAAATGTTCTCTGTCATTTGGTCCACTGCCTCTCTATCATCAAGGTTGCACAAATGTTTAATGATAAGTGAGCCAATAACAATCCGCGGGTTCAAGGCTGGGCGCCCCGTGCTGCTTAAACCAACATTCTTAAGGTACAGCGAACAAACTTCGTCCCATGGAATTAGTCCGGCTAAAACAACCCAACGATTTTTTGGATTAAGTTCCCGCTCGAAGGGAGTCTTAAAACCATCTAAAGTAAATTGTCTTGGACTAATATAATTTGGAGCAGGTGCATGCTTTCTTTTTGATTTTTCCATATATCTTTGCACTTAATAACCCAAATATCGGTATAATTATCACATTGTCAAATAGTCCTACTTAAACAGCAGACCCTAATTAGCTTTCAGCCTTAGGTTTGATTAAATTAATCGGTCATTCTTATTCTGAATGAATCAGAGACCGCCAAACCGTTTCAGAAAACCAACGTTGCTGGCAACGGCGAACAAATAGGTTTCCGAAATATAACAAACTATAATCACCTCTTTTATCTGAATAATGAAAGCAATATACTAAAAATTAATAGTACAAAACAAAAGAGTGGTCATGTTAATTAAACTGGCATCTCAATTGATTAAAAAAGTATTTTTGCATCTGATGAGGATAAAGGAAATACTGGAACAAGATAATTTTTCAAGAGAAGATATTATTACCCTTCTTTCCTGCCAGGGAGAGGACAGGGTCCTTCTTTTCAAAAAATCGGGCAGTATCAAAGAAAAATATATTGGTAAGAAAGTGTGGTTCAGAGGACTGATTGAGTTTTCAAATATATGCAGCAAGGATTGCCTCTATTGCGGAATAAGAAAAGGAAACAAGAACCTAAAACGATATAATCTTACTGATGATGAGATACTTGCTTCTGCAAAATTTGCATACGAAAACCGCTATGGTTCAATAGCACTTCAATCGGGAGAATTGGAAAGCTCTCTTGTCACCGACCGGATTGAAAATATTTTGTACAGAATAAAAGAACTCTCAAAAGGTGAACTTGGAATAACGCTTTCGGTGGGAGAACAGGAAAAGGAAGTTTATCAAAAATGGTACGATGCAGGTGCTCACAGGTATCTTCTCAGGATTGAAACCACGAATGAGGCACTATACCAAAAAATCCATCCCAGAAACAAAAAGCATGATTTTAAAAGACGGCTTGATTGCCTGAAAAGCCTCCAGGATATAGGATACCAGACAGGAACGGGAGTAATGATCGGATTACCTTTTCAGACAGCCTATGATCTTGCCGGGGATCTGATCTTCATGAGAGATTTTAATATTGACATGTGCGGCATGGGGCCATACATTGAACATGCTGATACACCACTTATTGAATATGCTGATGATCTTTTACCCCTTGGAGAAAGGTTTGATTTGACTCTCAAAATGATAGCCATCCTCAGGATTATAATGAAAGATATCAATATTGTTGCTTCTACGGCTTTGCAGGCTATCGATCCGATCGGAAGGGAAAAGGCAATCAAGATCGGGGCTAACATTATTATGCCGAATATAACTCCGGGTAAATACCGCGACGGCTACAAGCTCTATGACAACAAACCATGCACCGATGATTCGGCAGAGGATTGCCAGAGCTGTCTTGAAGCAAGGATGAGCCTTACTGAAACGGAGATTGTTTACGGTGAATGGGGAGATTCAAAGCATTACAGAGACAGAAGAAACAATCTGAACCATCCTGTGAAAAGGTGATTTGTGCTTTTGGAGATAGCTTGTAATACCCTAAATAATACTAAAAATGATCAAAAAACTTTTATTCGGTTTCATAATCTTTTTTGCTGTTACTTTTCTTTCCGCAGCTCAGGTTTTACCCTCTCCGAAACAACATTTCGGATTTTCAATTGGTGATAATTACAAAATTGCTACATATACGCAAACAGAGGAGTATTTTAAAAAAATTGCTTCTGCTTCAAACCGTGTAAATCTGGTAAATATGGGAATGACGGAAGAAGGACGTTCCCAGTATATGATGATAATATCTTCGCCTGAAAATATTAAAAATTTAAACCGTTACAAGGAAATATCCCGGAAGCTCGCCCGTGCATTTGATATTTCTGAGGAGCAGGCCCATGCGATGGCAATAGAAGGCAAAGCTGTGGTATGGATCGATGGCGGGCTGCATGCTACAGAAACCGTCGGAACCCATCAGCTGATTGAGACTATCTGGCAGCTTGTAAGCAGAAATGATCCGGAAACATTACGAATCCTTGACGAAGTAATTATTCTTCTGGTCCATGCTAATCCCGACGGGCAGGAGCTGGTATCCAACTGGTATATGAGTAACCCTGATACTTTAAAAAGATCCTATTCCCAACTCCCGAGGTTGTACCAGAAATATGTTGGTCACGATAACAACCGTGATTTCTATATGATGAACATGAAGGAAACACGCAATATCTGCAAACAACTCTATATTGAATGGATGCCCCAGATTATTTACAATCATCACCAGTCAGGTCCGGCAGGTTCAGTAGTTGCAGGACCACCTTACCGGGATCCATTTAATTATTTGATTAATCCGCAGGTAATAGCAGGGATCGACGGGATGGGTGCTGCTATGATCAGCAGACTAAATGCTGAGGGAAAACCCGGTTTTACCGAGCGCAACGGCTCTTCGTTCTCTACCTGGTACAACGGCGGGTTGAGAACTACCACTTATTTTCACAACATGATAGGTTTACTGACCGAAATAATCGGGAATCCTACTCCGATGTCCATCCCATTAGTCCCCGATCGTCTTATTCCCAATGGCAATACGCCTTATCCTGTGATGCCACAGAAGTGGTTTTTCAAAAAATCAATTGACTATTCTCTTTCCTTAAACTATGCTGTTCTGGATTATGCAGCCCGAAATCGTGAACATCTCCTTTTCAATATTTATAATATGGGAAAAAGCTCAATAGAGAAAGGAAACCAGGATAACTGGACTATATATCCCAGGAGGATCGCTATTATCAATAATGCCTTTAAAAAGGATCAGCTAAACAAAAAAGGCAGTGATTCCTCAAATATTTTTCCAGGGGAGGGACGGGGCACCATACCACTGAAGTATTACGATTTAGTATTTAAAGACTCAACCCAACGCGATCCGCGAGGTTATGTCATAACGGCAGGTCAGCCTGATTTTCCTACTGCCGTTAAGTTTATCAATGCCCTGATTCAGTCAGGGATCAGTGTTTCAAGGGCAACCGGCAACTTTAATATTGAAGGAAATAATTATCCGGCAGGTTCTTATATTGTAAAAACCAATCAGGCATTTCGTCCGCACATTCTGGATATGTTTGAACCACAAGATTATCCGAATGATTTTTTATATCCCGGCGGACCGCCTGTCGCTCCTTACGACATGGCCGGGTGGACTCCTGTATATACAATGGGCTTTACATTTAAAAGAATCTTAAACGCATTTGAGGGTCCCTTTAAAGCAATACCTTATGGGGAGATTCAGTCACCTGCAGGTGATTTTAAAGCTTTATCCACCACAGCAGGATACATACTGGATTCGAGGTGTGACAATTCTTTCGTTGCAGTGAATGATCTGCTTCATTCCGGATTGGATGTCTATAGATTTGAAAATCAATCTGTTGGAAAAAACCTGGTTGGCCAGGGTTCTTTTTTCATTCCTGCAGGCCAAAAGGCAAAAACCATCCTCGAAAAAGCTTCCACTGAGTTAAGCCTTCAGGTTATTTCAGCCAGTAAACGTCCGGTAAGCCTATCCCGGAAAATATCTCCATTGCGGACAGCAGTGTGGGATACATACGGTGGGTCTATAGCAGCAGGCTGGTTAAAGTGGATCATGGAACAGCATCATTTCTCTTTTAAGACCATTTATGCAAAAGAAATAAATTCCGGTAACCTTCGAAAGAAATACGATGTGATCATATTTGTTGGCGGCGCTATCCCTTCATTAACCTCTTCAGAACGATTTACACCGCCACGGGATACCACAAAATTAAAGGATATTCCTGCAGAATACAGGTCACGGTGGGGAAGAATCAGTGCAGACACTTCAATCGCTGAATTAAAAAAATTCATGGAAGTCGGGGGGTCAGTTGTAACAATCGGAAGAAGCACCAGTCTTGCATATCATTTAAAATTACCGGTAACCAATGCATTGGTTGAGATGAGCAACGGGAAGCTGGTTCCATTACCGTCAGAAAAATTTTATGTTCCCGGCAGTGTGATGAGGGTAAGAATTGATTCTTCTCTTTCTTCAGGCTGGGGAATGGGGTCAAAGGCAGATGTTATTTTTGATTCAAGTCCTGTCTTCAGGATAACACCGGATGCAGTCAGTCAGATAAAAGTAAAGCCCATAGCCTGGTTCGATTCGGATCAATCTCTGAGAAGTGGCTGGGCATGGGGACAGCAATATTTACTGAATGGGGTGGCAGCTTTCGAAGCCCCGGTAGGTGCAGGTAAATTATACGCCTTTGGACCTGAGATTATCTTCAGGGCTCAGACGTACAGCACATTTAAATTATTATTTAACAGCCTTTATTCCGGATACTGATTCCAGACTGCAACTTCAGGAGCGATTTCGGAGATAGTCTTTAGAAGATTTTCAGAATACCATTTTTCTGATGACAACCTTAGGTATCTTCTGAAGATCATTCTCGAGAAGGTCCATCTGTATCTCATCGCCTACCAGTTCAATGATTACCAGTCCTGCAGGTTCGCCAATGAATTCTTCGTTTACGCCAAGCCGTGTCCGGATAACGCAGCCATAGGATGTTAATGTTCTTTGAAGGTCTGTTATCACATCGTGTTCTTTCTTTTCGATAAGGATTCCCATAATCCTGAGCCCTCCTTCCTCAGAAGTGAAATTGACAAAGGGTTTATGATCATCAAATATCATTTCGCGGACATCGACACCTCCAAGTCCTTTAAGTTCAGAATTAAGGTTTTCGGTTTCTGCAGCACTTCCTTTAAGATGAATCAGGAGATATGCCTCGCGGCTGCATAGTTCCGTTGACAGCTCATGAAATCCAAGCCGGGTGGTTATAAGGCTTGCATACTTTGACAGGATACCCTGGGTAAGTCCGGCTTCCTTGATCCTGTCGATGATCTTGATCCCGAGAACTTTTATCATGATACGTTACATTATTGTGTTAATTAACATATTCTGTAGGCGACTGGCAACGGGCTACAGGCTGCAGGGAAAAACTCATTATTATATATAGCCTGACTCCTGTGGCCTGTGGCTTGAAGACTTATACCTGTTGCCTGTCGCCTGCTGCCTGTCGCCTTTAAAAATATAGGTCCCTTTCACCTTTCTTAATTCTTTCGATCTTTTCCCTTGTATTCTTAGCGACTCCAGGTTCAAGTTTTGCAATGTTTTTGTCGACAGCTTTCCATCCTTTTTCGGCAATTTCTTCAGTGGCATAATCACATATGTATTCCGAAAGGGTAAGGATAGCATTAGGTGTGCAGAATCTTTTGATAAATCCCGGTACTGAGAACTCCATAAAATGCTCGCCTGTTCTGCCCATTCTGTAGCAGGATGTACAGAATGAAGGAATATAATCGCTGGTCAGAAGTTCGTCTATTATCTCTGAAAGCGACCTGTCATCATTTATTTTAAATTGTTCGCGGTTAAGGTTCTGAACCTCGTTCTCAGAGCCTGAGTATGCCCCGAGTTCAAGTTTTGTGCCGCCGTCGATCTGAGAAACGCCGTACTGCATTACATCTTTCCTTATTGCCGGGGCTTCCCGGGCAGTAAGGATCATGCCGGTGTAGGGAACTGCCAGACGGAGAATAGGAACCAGCTTTTTGAAATCCTCATCGCTTGTCTGGTATGTATTACTGATATTAAGGCTCAAGGCATCCTTTATTCGCGGGAAGGAGATAGTGTGGGGCCCTACATCATAGCATGCTTCGAGATGGTTAGTATGCCGGACAAGGCCAAGGACCTCAAAGCGCCAGTCATAAAGACCGAAGAGGGCTCCGATACCAACATCATCAATACCGGCTTCCTGTGCTCTGTCGAGAGCGGTCAGCCTCCATTCATAATCTCTTTTCTTCCCTCCAAGATGGTACCATGAATATGCTTCCCTGTTATAAGTTTCCTGGAAAATCTGGTATGTTCCGATACCTGCTTCACCAACTTTTCTGAAGCCTTCTATATCAAGAGGAGCAGCATTTATGTTCACTCTCCTGATTTCCCCATGTCCCTTCTTAACATCATAAACTATTTTTACAGTATGAGCAATATAGTCGGCCGAATAATCAGGGTGTTCTCCATAAACCAGGATAAGTCTTTTCTGACCATTATCTTCCAGAGCTTCAACTTCATTAATAATTTCCTCATCATTTAGTGTCTTGCGGATCGCATCCAGGTTGGAAGTCCTGAAGCCACAATACTGGCAATTATTTGTGCATTTATTACCGACATAAAGAGGGGCAAAAAGAACAATCCTGTTGCCATATACTTTTTCCTTCAGCTCGCGTGCCCCGGCTCTGATCTCTTCAAAAAGATCGGTCCCGACAGAGTTTATAAGGACTGCAGTCTCTTCAAGAGTCAGCCGGTGCTTACCGAGCGATTTGGCAATTACTTCCCGTACCCTTACTTTATCAGGTTTTACATTATTGATCAGACCCCATATCTCATCAGGATCAATGAATGGTTTCATCCGCTGATCGGGGATACTCAATTTCTCAGGCGAAAAACGCATTTTGTTACAATTAATTTAAGGGTCAAAGATACTGAAAAACCAGGTGCTCAACAACCGCGATTCCGTTCTCACGAAGTAACCACATGACTCCCTTCCTGCACATTGACCTCTCCCCAAACCCCTCCCCCAGGAGGGAGGGGCTTAATAAACAACAAATTAAGGACCCCTCTCTCCCGGGAGAGGGGGATTCAGGGGGTGAGGCCAATTTTTGGGTAAAGGTTGACAGGTAAATACATTAGATCATCTCAGAAAATCAGCTCCGATATTTCAGTTTTGGCTGCTTTAAGCCAGCGTGCAGAATCTGACTGGTGCGACAGATCGACTGATCCATGGATCCTTTTGTGAAAGAAAACTATTGAATCACGATCATACCTGGATTGGTCACC
>JBBSAP010000014.1:0-44901 GCA_038252165.1 Bacteroidales bacterium
AGCTTCGTTTATCTTTCCCCGGAAGGCCGACCTGATTATACCGCCCCCTCTCCACCTGAGTGCAATTCCTCCGTAATTAAGATCCCATTTGTACTCTGATGCTGCTGACCTCATCAGTGAATAGCCCTGGGCATAAGAGACGATCTTTGAGGCATAGAGGGCATCCTTAAGGTCATCAATGAATTCTTTTTTATTTGTTGAAAGAACAGGTTCAGGTCCGTTAAGTATCTTTGATGCTTTAACCCTTTCTTCCTTCACAGCGGAGAGGCACCTTGCAAATACTGCTTCTCCGATGAGCGTAAGAGGAATTCCCTGATCGAGAGCTGCCACAGCGGTCCATTTACCTGTCCCCTTCTGTCCGGCTGTGTCAAGTATCTTATCTACAAGTGGTTTACCATCTGTATCCTTAAATGCAAGAATGTCTCTTGTAATTTCAATCAGGTAACTGTCGAGATCGCCTTTATTCCACTCCCTGAAAACAAGATGCATCTCATCGGGATTCATATGAAGAAGATCCCTCATTATCTGGTACGCTTCGCAGATAAGCTGCATATCACCATATTCAATCCCGTTGTGGACCATTTTTACAAAATGACCGGCCCCGTTTTCTCCTACCCAGTCACAACATGGGGTTCCGTCATCAACTTTTGCGGCAATTGCCTGAAAAATTGGCTTAACCTCCGGCCAGGCTGCTTTTGAGCCACCCGGCATGATTGAAGGTCCCAGCAGGGCTCCTTCTTCACCCCCCGAGACACCTGTCCCGATATATAGAAATCCCTTGCTTTCAACAAAAGAAGTACGCCTGTTTGTGTCGGGAAAGTGGGTATTGCCGCCATCAATAATTATATCTCCCTTTTCAAGATATGGTATCAGAGTATTAATCATTTCATCTACTGCTCCTCCTGCCTTAACCATGATCATTACCTTCCGCGGCCTCTTCAGAGATTTTACCAGCTCTTCAATTGAGTGGGCTCCTGCAATATTCTTGTCCTTAGCCCTGCCTGCAATGAAATCATCTACTTTTTTGATTGTCCGGTTATAAACAGTAACCCTGAACCCTTTGCTCTCCATATTAAGCACAAGGTTTTCGCCCATAACTGCCAGGCCAATCAAACCAATATCGGATAGTGTATTCATAATTAGGTGTTTTATTATTATTTTATTTCTGGTTGCTTGTTGCTTGTTGCTTGTTACTTTTTATAATACTCTTTAACAACCTCATCCATCACCTGGCTTGTTCTGGCGGCAGATGCGCCCGTACTTACAACTTCTCCATGTCCTGAAAGGGCTCTGACAATCTGCTCTATTAGGTAAAACTGTATGTTTTCGGGTTTCTCGTTAACAAATTCCTGTCGTCCGTTACCATTTTGGAGAACGATAGGTTCGTATGTAAATGTAGATGTTTTTATTATTCCTTTTTCTCCAACGATCTCAAAAATGTCCCTGTTTCCTTCACGGGAAGCGCTGAAGCTCCAAATTCCGGTTCCTACAATATTTTCTCTGAATAAGAAGCTTGCTGAAACAAAATCTTCAGCATTATAATTGTTAGCCTGGTTGACAGCCAGTGAAGACACTTTCCGGACCGGACCTAAAAGGAAATCGAGATAATCGAGCTGATGGGATCCAAGGTCAAAAAAGTGACCGGCACCCGAAAGCTCTGGTATTACCCGCCAGGGAAGCCTGCCTGCCATTTCATCTTCTGACGGATAGTTGAATATCTGAAAATTTACAAACCTTGGTTTCCCGATCTCTCCTGTATCGATCAGATCCTTAATCTTTAAGAACCCGGGAAGAGTTCTTCGATAGTAGGCGACAAAGACAGGTAGTTTTAATCTTTCCGCTGTTTCATTGATTCTCAGGCATTCTTTGTAATTCAAGGCCATCGGTTTCTCGATGTAGACAGGTTTGCCTGCCTTGAGGGCCCTGATTGCATAATCTGCATGGCTTTCCGGTGGTGTGGCTATATATACTGCATTAATCTCCTTGTCATTTATCAGATCGTCAGCATCTTTGTAGAACCTTGGAACATTATGCCTTAATGCATAATCTTCTGCAAGTGCCGGGTTTCGCCGCATGACCGCAACGAGTTGTGAATCTGATACCTTATTGAAAGCCGGACCGCTTTTAAGCTCGGTCACATTCCCGCAGCCTATTATCCCCCATTTAATCATTTAAGTTTGTCTTTTGAGGCCCAAAGTCCTACTGCCGGATTTGAGATATAAAATATTTCTTCACCTCCCGGAAGTGTGTTGAAGCCTTCATGGAGCCTGTCCGGATCATATTTCTTCATCATTGTTTTAAGATCAGAATACCTGAAATTGACAGATTCAATTTCAGCTTTTGTCAGATAACCAGGACAATATGTGATTGAAAACCTGCCTTCTGAGCTGCCGTGAATAAGATGCGCTGCTGCACTCAGGTTGTTCTTCAGCTCTTCATTCTCATCAGTCGATTTTAGTGTTGCCGGTGTTCCCTTATAGCCATATTTCCTTATTAGCCGGTCGATCTCCTTATCTTCACCGAATTCTTTCAGCCCTGGTGCCAGAATGATCAACTCCCCGTTATCAGCCATAGCCATCCTGGTCCTGTAAATGCTCTTGTTCCCGAGCCATGTGCTCTTGAATTCAGCCGGATCGAGATATACAACAGCCTTCTTCAAGGGTTTGTCAAGAGCAGTGAAATTAACTTTCAGAGAGAGCTCACAAGCCAGACTGAAGACTTCATAGTCATCGCCGATAAACAGACCCCTGATAACAAGCTTTCCTGTTTCATCACGACCGATAACGGTATGAATATAGACAACAGGAAGATGTGGAGTGAAATTGAGGGATGCGTAATTAAGAAGCTTTCTGACAGGTGTTTCTGCCTTCCCCATCATTCTTTCCATTCCATAAACTGCTCCGATAAAATGGCTTTTATTTATTCCTTCAGGACCACCTGTCCCCACAAAAAGGTTTTTATTGTAGTTTGCCATTCCCACAACCTCATGAGGAACTACCTGTCCGACCGAAAGTATAAGGTCGTGGCCCCCATTTATTACAAGCCTGTTGAGCTGGGCCGGCCATGAATAATTTAATTTTCCTTCGGTGATTTCTGAAATAAATTCCCCGGGAACAGTTCCTGTGGTTACAACGTCTTTTCTCCAGTCATGTACACGGAAAAGATCCGGAGGAACTCCCTTGTACATATCGGATATCTCTTTTCCCGTCATTGGGGAATGTGTGCCAAGTGCAGGAAGTACATCCTTCAGATTTCCCTTATAGTAATTATAGATAAGGGTTGTTACTTCGCCTGATCTGGAATGGAACCGTGTAAAATCGGGAGGCACTACAAGAACTTTCTTTCTCGGCCCCAGCTTTACAAGAGCGGAAAAGACCCCGTACTCAAGATCATTTGGGCTCATTACCGTATTTTCAGAACCGGATTGGTAGTATATCATTGTTTACTCTCTTTTATCAATTTTTATTTTCAATTACTTTTCATGTCTTTACATCCCCTGTCCCTCGCGGCAGGGATGGTATTCTATTCAAAGGGTATCTGTCGCTTTACACGTTAAACCCCTGAATAAGCACTGAACCCTCCATCAATTGGAATAATAATCCCTGTTACAAATTTTGACAGGTCCGAAACAAGGTAAAGAAGTGTCCCGGTGAGCTCCTCAGGAGTTCCGAACCGCTCCATTGGAGTACCATTTAATATCTTTTTAGCTCTGGGTGAGAGATCTCCTGTCTTTTCGTCGATCATAAGGAACTTATTCTGATTTGTAAGAAGGAATCCCGGAGCAATTGCATTGACTCTGATACCGGTTTTTGAAAAATGAACAGCCAGCCATTGTGTGAAATTATTAACAGCTGCTTTTGCTGCCGAATAGGCTGCTATCTTTGTCAGAGGACGATAAGAGTTCATCGATGAAATATTTATGATGACACCTGACTTCTGTTTTACCATATCCGTGCTGTAGACCATTGAAGGTAAAAGAGTCCCCTTGAAATTAAGATCGAAAACTTTATCAAATCCTTCCAGCCTGAGTCCAAAGAAAGTGTCATCCGGATTCTCAGAATCCAAACCGTCCATTTTTTCCACTTTGGTGGTTGCGGCAGGAGAATTTCCGCCTGCTCCGTTAATAAGAATATCAATCATCCCGAACTTCTCATTGATAATCTTTTTGGATGCTTCAAGGGATGATTTATCAATAACACTGGCTGAAAGGCCTATTGAAGGTGTTTTAAATTCCATTTCAATCTCCTTCGCCACTTTGCCTGCAGCCTCACCGTTCAGATCAATGATCACGGTCTTTACTCCCTGAAAAGCAAGCGACCTTGCCATTTCTGAACATATCAGACCGGCACCGCCGGTAATTACTGCTATTTTATCTTTTAGATTAAGTTCATTCATAAAGTTTATTTATTTAAAATCCGAAATACTCTTTGGCATTTTTATACGATATCCCTTCAATGAGGGGTTTCACAAGCTCATCATCGCCAGGCATGAGACCTTTTTCGATTTCGTTACCCACAAAATTGCATACAATCCTTCTGAAATACTCGTGCCGTGGGTACGACAGGAAGCTTCTTGAATCAGTGACCATCCCAACGAATCTTCTAAGCAGCCCTAGTGAAGCAATGTCTTTAAGATTCTTTTCCATTCCTGCCTTCTGATCCAGGAACCACCATGCTGCACCGTATTGAACTTTCACCGGCCTGGTTCCGTCATTGAAATTCCCTGCCATTGTCACCATCATTTCATTATCGGCAGGATTAAGATTATACAGGATGGTTTTCGCCAGCTGGTCAGAATCATCCAGTGCACTGAGGAATCCCGACATTTTCGATGCATCCTGGGGAAAGCCTATAGAATCCCAACCAGTATCGGGGCCCATTTGTCTGAACATCCTTGAATTGTTATTCCTCATTGCACCAACATGGAACTGTTGGGTCCAGCCTCTTTTTTGGTTCATCCTGCAGAGTTCAAGCATTACTGCCGTCTTGTATTTTTCGGTTTCATCAGCTGACAGACTTTGTCCTTTCAGGAGGCTCTTAAATATCCTGTCAGCTTCATCAGCAGTACATGGAGCATAATAAAACCGGTCAAGCCCGTGATCAGAAAGGCGTCCGCCAAGATTATGGAAAAACTCATGCCTGCTGTCAATGACTTTAATAAGAGCTTCAAAACCGTCTATACCCATCCCGGAAGCTTTCTCAAGCCTGACAATATATTCGGTGAATTTTACAGGATCCTCTGTTTTAACTGCGTTGTCAGGCCGAAATGTGGGAAGTACCCTTGTTTCGAAAGATCCTTTAAGCAGCTTATGGTATTCAAGTGAGTCTGAAGGGTCATCGGTTGTACAGATGACCTCAACATTCATTTTCCTTATAAGCGATCTGATACTGAACTCCTTTGTTCGTAACATTCCTGAAGCTTTTTCATAAATTTCCCCGGATGTCGACGGGGATAGGAGATCATAAATATTGAAATATCTTGCAAGTTCCAGATGTGTCCAGTGGTACAGGGGATTTCCGATTGTGGCAGGCACAGTTTCGGCCCATTTGCCGAACTTCTCCACTGGTGTGGCATTGCCGGTACAGAATCTCTCATTTGCACCATTTGTTCTCATAGCCCGCCACTTATAGTGGTCTCCCTCAAGCCATGCCTGTCCCAGGTTTTCAAACTGACGGTCATCCGCTATCATGGAAGGTGACAGATGACAATGAAAATCTATTATCGGCTGGTCTTTTGAAAATTCGTTATACAATCTCCTCGCAGTCTTGCTCTCAAGAAGAAAATCTTCATTGATAAATGGTTTACTCATATTGCTTTAAAACTTATGGAAAGAAGAGAAATGGCTCATGAATAATGAATGATCACGAAAATAACAATACCAAATTAATAATCCAAGGCAATAAGAGAAAAGAGTCGGTTTTATTATACATTATTGCCTGGAAAAAATTAAATTGAGGCTTTGTTATAGTTGTCTTTTCCTCAAAGATTGTATTTTTGAAGATGTAGAAGATAATTACAAGATAACTTATAAGTAATGCTATGAAAATTGAGCTCAGATATGCAGTGCACCCTGCAGATTTTAAAAATTATGACACGATTAAACTCAGGAAGGAATTCCTGATTGAAAATATATTTATCCCTGACGAGATTTCACTTGTTTACTCTATGTATGACAGATATATTGCAGGAGGGGCAATGCCTGTTGAGAAGTCACTTAAGCTTGATACTGCCGATGATCTCAAGGCTGACTATTTTCTGGAGCGCAGGGAGATGGGCATAATTAATGTTGGAGGAGAAGCAGAAATTGAAGCTGAAGGCACAGTTTACAAAATTGGGTTCAAGGAAGCCTTGTATCTGGGCAAAGAAACAAGGGATGTTGTTTTTAAGTCAGTCAACAGGCTGAAGCCGGCTAAGCTTTACATAAACTCAGCCCCGGCTCATCACAAATACTCCTCGAAGAAGGTCACAAAAGAGGATGCTGAAATTGCAACTCTTGGTTCTCCTGAAGAATCCAACCACAGGACAATAAATAAATTGCTGATCAACAGTGTCCTTCCAACCTGTCAGCTTCAGATGGGGATGACCGAGCTTAAATCAGGCAGTGTCTGGAATACAATGCCGGTACATACTCATAATCGAAGGATGGAAGCATATTTTTATTTTGAGGTCCCGGAAAAGCAGGGGATCTGCCATTTTATTGGTGATCCCGATGAGACGCGCCATATCTGGATGAAAAATGAGCAGGCTGTATTTTCACCCTCATGGAGTATCCACAGCGCTGCAGGTACATCCAGCTATACTTTTATATGGGGTATGGCAGGAGAGAATCTGGATTATAGCGATATGGATGTCCGTTATCCGGATTCCTTAAAATAAAACTGAACTTTTATGAAAGAATTATTTGATCTGACCGGCAAAGTTGCCCTTATAACAGGGGGGACCCATGGAATTGGATTGGCAATTGGACTTATCCTTGGAAAAGCCGGGGCAAAGGTTTGTGTAAATGACCTTCAGGATGAAAAACTTAACTCCTGCAAAGAAGCCTTCAAGGAAGAAGGTTTGGAAGTTTACACTCTTAAATTCAATGTTACGGATGAGAAAGATGTCGACAAAGGCATTACACAGATTGAGAATAATGTCGGAACAATCGACATTCTTGTCAATAATGCCGGGATTATAAAAAGAATACCAATCCTCGATATGGCGGTGGCAGACTATAAACAGGTTATAGATGTTGATCTTGTTGCTCCCTTGATTGTATCAAAGAGAGTTGCACCCGGTATGATCACAAAGAGAAGCGGAAAGATTATAAATATGTGCTCAATGATGAGTGTTTATGGCCGGAATACTGTTTCAGCATATGCTTCAGCAAAAGGCGGATTAAAACTGCTTACACAGAATATGACCTGCGAATGGGCAAAGTATAATTTACAGATTAATGGGATCGGTCCGGGATACATAGTGACCGAACAAACAGGCCCTATTCGCGAAAATGGTCATCCTTTCAACGACCTGGTTATGACCCGGACCCCGGCCGGACGATGGGGTCAGCCGGAGGATGTCGCGAATGCAGCACTTTTTCTCGCTTCAAAAGCAAGTGACTTCGTTAACGGGCACATTCTTTATGTTGATGGAGGTATTCTTGCCAATTTCGGATATGTAAAAGGAGAGAATGAAGTTTAAGGCAGCAGTCTGTCTGTCATAAGGTTTCTAAACACTTTTTACTTTTATCGCCGCTGAAGCGGGATCTTCGAGGAGTTTAGCCCGCAATGCGGGGCTTCGACTTTTTATCTTTTATCTTTGAAAGCAGCCATACCATATTTTCTCCCAGCACTTTCATGGTTTTCATTCCTTCTTCATCCTTTAGTACATCGCCTTTTTCCCTGCCGATACCAATGTTCCAGTAAGACGAACCCGGTATAATCATTTCATTATTCAGAAAGAAGTGGTTTAAACTGTCAAAAGCATGTATTGCTCCTGCTCTTCTGACCGCTACAACTGCGGCTCCTGCCTTTCGCCTTAAGGGTTTCCCGGCACCACCCAGTGCATAGCTTGCCACTTCCATAAATGCTTTAGCATCTCCTGTCAGATCTGCCATATATACAGGTGACCCAATGATTATTGCATCAGCATTTTCCATCTTTTTAATGCATTTATTTATGACCTCATTCTTCTGATGACACCTTTTGTCTCCCTTCTTGCGGCATTTCATACATGCAATGCATCCTGAAACTTTTTTGCCTCCGATCTGAAAGAGTTCAGTCTTTATTCCGGCAGCTTCAATCGGTTTGAAAACTTCCCGTATAAGAATTTCAGTATTGCCGCCTTTCCTTGGACTGCAATTAATTCCCAGTACTTTCATATTGTTGTTAATTAATAGATTAGTTAGCTAATATCAGTATTCCCTTCATTTTCCTCAGGAAATGGTTTGGCGTAAAGGTCTTCAACCCTTACTTTTTCCACAGTTTCATTTGTGAATTGCAGATTCTCACGAGCCCTGCCGTTAAAATAAAGGATCCAGGCAAAAATTGGTAAAAGAGGCATCGTCAGGGCGTTAAGTACAGCAGATAGTATTATGTAAAGAGGTTTCGAGGTCAAATCCATTACCGCGGTGGCCTCTTCCGGATTTTTAACTGCTGAAAATAAGCTGCCCGTAAACGGAAGAAGTATAAGCCCGGACAAAATCATTGTTATTACCAGAATAATAATAACAAATACGGCTGTCCATCCTATGTTTGACCAGAAATCGCTATGTGCAAGCTTTATTGTTCTGCTAATAGTGTTTGCAATGTTTGGTCCTTCAACCATCATTATGGGAAGTATGAAAAGATACAGGGTCATTATGTATATACCGGCGAACAGAACTCCGATTACCAATAACAGAAGTCCCAGAAAAAGTGCAAATGAACCGACAAAGGCAAGCATTATCATGATCATCAGATATGGAATAAAATATCTGAACGATTTTAATATGCATCTAAACATATTATTCTCAATGTCAAGGGGATTAAAAATTACATAGGAGTGAAGAATTGTTGTGAAGACCAGACTTAATACCGAGATGATGATCATAGGCCATAAGAATTCCTTTAGTTTCAGCATCATATCGTCAATGTTCAGAGTCTGGTAATCGCCGATATCAAGTCTGATCATTGAGCTTAAATACTGAATAATCAGTCCCATTACAAATGAAACCAAAAAAAGCGGGATGAATTTCCTGGTGTAAAACTCCCACAGTGAATTCATTGCACTATCGATTGTATGTGCTTTATAGAGCGGATGATTGCTTATTGGTTCCATGGAGATTAAATGTGTTTTGAAGCCAAAAGTAAGTTAAATACTAAAATATGAGTATCGGAAATCAATAATAAATTAAGACAGAGATTCCGAGCGTTAGCGAAGGCGGGTGCCTTAGCTATTACTTCCCTTTTCTCCACTCCCTCATAATCCCTGCAAAAGGGAATCCGGAATTCTGTTTCCTTGGATTAAAAATTCCTTCATTGACAGTCCTTACATCCTCTATGGTATAGAAAGCTCTCGGATTGAAAGCATTTATGACCTCAAGTGCCTTCTCCATTTCATTGCGGTGGACGATTGTATAAACCAGATGAATTTTCTCCTTCGCTCCATGTGCTTCAACCGTTGTTGCACCAAACCCGTTATTGTTAAGGATATTTACGAGTTCCATCCCCTTTTCACTGATAAATATTCGTATCATCTGAATCCCTAATGCAAGCTTTTCTTCAATTATCATACCCACCAGATTCCCCGTGGCAAATCCTGCAGCATAAGCAACATAGTTGATATAGTTGTCAAGATTTTGCATTATCTTGCTTATGGCTGTTATCCATATCAGAACCTCAAAAAACCCCAGTAGAGGGGCAATATTCCTTTTCCCCTTGGAAACAAAAATTATACGAAGGGTTCCTATGGATACATCGCAGATGCGGGCCAGAAAAATCAAAAAAGGCATTATGAAATAGCTAAGAATATCCGAATTAAAAAATGAGGTTTCCATATCGATTAAGTATTTAAAACAAATATAACAATTGTTATGTACCGAACTTTTCTTACACTTGCCTGTTTAATGACTGGTGCCTGATCGGGAAAACCTGACATGTTTATCAGATCATGCCTGCAATTTATAGTATTTAAAACTGATTACACATTTTAAAAAGTAAAAGTATGAAATTGAGAAAAACAACCTTGATCTTAAGTGTCGTAGTATTGATGATCACTGTATTATCTGCTTGCAACCAGTCGCCTGCAAAGAAAAATTCAGATTCCGGGATTGCTTATTACCGGAGTCTCCTGTTCAGTGAGACTCCATGGGATCTTGAAAGAGGATCCCGTCAGTTGACTCCGGCAGAGGCTTTAGAAATTAACAGCTATAAATTTATACATGACAATTCGGGTCGTCTTATTTCTGTTGAATTCGTAAGAGGAGATGAATTGCTTGGTTATTCTTCAATGCGGGGGGCAGCTAAAATCACCTATGAATATTCAGATAATAAACAGATCAAACATTTTTTTGATAAAAACAACAAGCCAGTCGAATCTGAGGGTGTTTTTTCATATGAATACACACTGGATAATAATGGAACCAGGACAGGTCTTAAATTCTTCGACAGGAATGGAAAACCTGTTGAAAATCAGAATAAGATCCATTCATTTGTATGGAGTGTTCTTGATGACGGAATGGTACAGGAAAAAAGATATAACCTGGCAAGTGAAGAGACTGTTATGAATCCTTTCTGTCCTTTTTATGAGCTTCGATTTTTATATAACGACATGGGTTATGTTGTGAAAATGGCCAATTATAGTGGTGATACCCTTTACAATTGTACTGCAGAAAACTGCGGCGATATAGGAGTATCTTATTTTTCCTTTGAGCCAAATGAACACGGTGATGTTAAGAGTTTTTCGGTTTTTAATGTTACCGGACAAATGTCAAATCTCTATTGGGGATGGTCCAAAAGGATCAGCACATTTGATGATAACGGTTATGTCCTTGAGACAGCGGTTTATGATCAGGATAATGAATATGTCGGAGGCAAGAGTGTGCCCGTAACACAAAATTCTTATGACACACATGGAGCATTGATCGAAACAAGGAACATGGACAAAGACAGGAATGTTATCAATAGTCCCGAAAACGGTGTTGCAATAACTGAGTACAGGTATGATGAAAAGGGTAATCGTACTGAGACACTGAGATATGATAAAGACAAAAAATCTGTTTCTCTCTAATCCATTTGATCAGAAAGTTTATGAAACGTCTAACTTATTTATCCCTGATTCTTCTTTTGATCCTTTTTTCCTTTAACGGATGTACAGGGAAGAAAAGTGAGAAGAAGCAGGAAGATATTAAAGTGGCTGCTGATACTGCTGTAGCATCGCCTGAAATCTGGCAGGAAACCCTGTTATTGCTTAAGTATCTTGAAGAGAACGGTGATTATGTTAATAGTCAGTTCTTTCCAAGTCTTATTAAAGCATCTGTTGTCAATCAGGAAATAGGAGAAAAAAATCTTATTATTGATCTGCGGTCACCTGAGAAATTTTCGAAAGGACACATTAAAGGGGCTATAAACAAAAAGCTCGAAGAGCTCCCGGAATATTTTGAAACCGGTATAAAACCTTTTGAATATGATAAAATCATCCTGGCTTGTGATGACGGTCAGGTATCCAGCTATACCACATCGCTTCTCCGGTTAATGGGCTACGGAAATGTATTTGCAATGAGATGGGGAATGAGCGGATGGAATAAGGCAATTGCTCAGCAGGAATGGCTGAAAGGGGTATCGGGAAAATATGAAGATCGTCTTGAGGTTAGCTCGAATGAGATCCCGCAACCAAATGGTATGCCGGTAATCAAAACCGGATTTAACACAGGAAAGGAGATTGGCGATGCAAGATTCAAAGCTCTTTTTGCAGGTGGAACGGGAGCTATTCTGGTCACTGCAGATGAAGTTTTCAGCAATCCTCAAAAATACTTCATAATTAACCTTGAAAGAAAGGATAAATATGATGATGGACATATCCCGGGAGCAGTAAGATACAAACCGGAATCAACACTCGGTTTCAGCGAAATGATGTCGACTATCCCGTTTGATAAAACTGTGGTTGTTTATTGCGGAACAGGACATAATTCTGGTTTTGCAACTGCTTACCTGAGACTTTTTGGCTACGATGCAAGAACCTTGAAATATGGAAATAACAGCTTTATGTTTGATAAAATGGTGAAAGAGAAAAGTGCTTTGTCATGGCTCCCTTTCACACTTGCTGAATCAAATGATTTTCCTGTGGTAAAATAATATAAATATTCTTCAGCCCCATTTCACTGAGAATCATCCATACTTTTGCAGAAACTGAACTTTGGTCAGAGAACAGAATAACAGGCCCTTTATTTCTAAGCAGGATATCGAGGTTACCTTTATCAAGTATCGTTTCAGGATCTATTCTCAGAGCAATATCCTGAAGTTTTTTACTGATGGCTGCATTATTGCCAAGGGCAATTATTAGCTTTTCTCCTTCAATCGCCTCAGCCTGATCTTCAGTTATTATGTTGGATCCGAGTACTGATGGCTCGGCCCATTTTACTGCATCATATCTGAAATTATTATGATTGTAAGTTCTGAAAAGGACCAGCAGGGTCACCAGTGAGAATACCAAAATAACAAGCCTGTATCGTTTTATAAATTTCATGGGTTCTTCTGATAATTTACTTTTTCACTCACATCCGCCGTCAAGCTTTTTAGCAGAAAATCTTTTCGATTCCAGAAAAACGGTTTTCAAACTATCGGGAAGGGAGTTCAGTTCAGTGAACATATCCCCCGCACGTCTTCTTATTTCGAACAAAGCATTTTCCCGTGCAGTTATCCTGTCGCCTGTGAATTTCGTTTCAATGATAGTTTTTATCCATTCTGTAACTCCGCCTTCCATGAGATAACTGTTCTTATATCCCAGTCCCCTGGCAAAAACAAGTGCATATGATGACTCTGTATCACCATCCGAAAAGAATATATTCTTAATGGCTTTATTGTTAAGATATATTTCAGGATCTTTCTTAATAAAGTCAGCATAGGGGATATTAATTGCTCCCGGCATCGTCAGTTTTTTTGATTCTTCAGGTAACCTGAGGTCAATAAGCTGAACCGTACTGTCTTCCCTGACAATAAACTCAGCAATCTGGTCAACTGTAAATGAAGTCTCTTTATTAAGAACATCCGAAAGGAGTCTGCCGGGCTTTACTGTAAAAGAACGGTTGGCCGAGAGCGGCAGAAGGGCAAGCAGAATGCCAAGCAGTATGAGCAGCAGCGAAAATTTTCTTCTTGTTTCCATGGCAGAGAATCAGATGTCTTTGGTTATTTCAGGCCTGGCAAATTTCTTTTCGGCCAGTTCGGCAATCCAGAACATGACTGCCGCAGCAATAATCATAAGAAGTGTAAATAACCCCGGAGATAGCCCGAGGGATTCATTTATCTTAACCGGGCCTTTGAAATTTGCATTGGCCATATTCTGAATATAAGGGTAGGTTTCAGCAAAAATAAATGCACCGGCCAATCCCCCTGCGATAAAAACTATGGCATCAATCTTACCGATTGACATAGCGCACAGACCGGTGCCCGGACAAAATCCACCCATAATAAAACCTGCACCCATTATTACTCCTCCCACAATTGCTGAAGTTACATAAAACTCATTGACATAAACCTGATTAAGATTAAGTAATCCAAGGTAACTCATTATCTGAGAACATACAAGAGCGACTATTGCAGCTGTAAAAAAAACTTTCATTACTGTGGCATCGTACCCATAAAACATCCCGGCAAGTTTTCGGCTTGATGAAAAACCAGCCTGTTCCAGCGCAAATCCAAAACCTGTTCCGATGAGGAAAGCGGTTAACATATTGAGCCATTCCGGAAAAATAATATATGATGAAATTGGTCCCATTTTATTGTCTTTTATTCTTTGTGTCTTTCAGTCTTATTGTCTTATTGTCTTATTGTCTTTTGGTCTCTTTACCCACCCCTAACCCCCCACCGAAGCGGGGCAGGCTCTCCAGGGAGGGGAAACAGGAAGGTTCCTTTGTTTTTGCCGTTATGCCGTTGTGCCCTTGCGCCGTTACGCCTTATATTATATCCAGTTTTTTCTGAAGAACCATGCAAAAAAGTAAGCCGATCCGAAAATGGCTATCATTGTCACAAACCCTGCCAGCGATAGAACAGCCATGCCCGATAATGCCGCTCCGCTGGTGCATCCTCTTGCCAGCTGACCACCGTAAACAAAAAAAACTCCACCGATAAATGCAAAAATCAGTCTTCGGAGAACAGAAATATTCGGAGATTTTTCAACTTTAAGCTTTAATCTCCCCGAAACAGCACCGGAAATAAAACCTCCTGCAACTATTCCGAAGATCTCAAGCACAAGCCAGTTAGTCATCGGTTTTTTGTCCTCCTCAAAATACTTTGAATAATAAATTGATTTCTCTGCATGAGGCCTGTCAACGGCGCCTACAATTGAAACCACGCAGTATTTGATTCCGCCGCTTGCCCCCAGGCCCCGGCCGGAAATATACATTGATGCAAGCAATACAATTCCCAGCAGTGTACCTGCCATATAAGGATTCATATATCTTTTTTTCACCATGAAATTCTGTTATCGGGATTAAGTATGAAGAACAAAAATAGCAAAATGTATTATATCCCAAAATTCAGATATGTTTCCTTACACTCAGCAACTCAAAGCCGGCATCATTTTAAATACTAACTTAGTGCCTTAATTCTGATTTTGATGTCGAGATATAAACTTACGATCGAATATGACGGTACCCGTTATTCGGGCTGGCAGATGCAGAAAGGCGGAAAATCAATTCAGGGAGAAATCATAGATGCCTGCAGGGAGTTATTCGGCAGCGAATCAATTGACCTGTACGGTGCCGGAAGAACTGATGGTGGTGTTCATGCAGCAGGACAGGTGGCTCACCTCGATATTCAGACTGATCTGTCGCTTCTGAGGATCAGATATGGGATTAACGACAGGCTCCCCCCTGATATATGCATCCTTAATGTTGAAAATGCTGATCCTTCATTCCATGCAAGGCACGATGCGGTTGCCCGGAGCTATATTTACCAGATCAGCCGCCGCCGGACTTCATTCGGGAAAAAGTATGTCTGGTGGATCAAAGACCAGCTCGACATCAATAAGATGAATGATACTGCAAGACATTTTACCGGCCTTAAAAACTATAAGTCATTCACTGACGAAAACCAGGAACAAAACTCAACAAAAGTCGAAATTAAACATGCAGCTGTTATTGATTTTGGTGATTTGCTTGTTTTTCATGTGATAGGTTCACATTTTCTCTGGAAACAGGTTCGCCGCATGACAGGTGTTATTGTGGAATCCGGACGCGGAAAACTGGATCCCCGGGATGTAGCTTCATTCTTCAGGAACAAATCGGATATTCCTGCAAAACTTACTGCACCTCCAAGCGGACTTTTCCTTGAAAGAGTCTATTATAAAGAATCAGATATTGTGTACGCTGCCAAACCAATTTTCAACATATAGGTTCCTTAAAATATAATGTTTCCCCTCGTATGCCATTGATTAACAAATATTAAACTATAAGATATATTAGGATCTTCAATCCCGGAAGCTTTCGGGACTCCTGGAAATCATTTTTGTTCTTCTTAGAACAATTGATTATCTTTTGGGTTTATTATTACAATCTAAAACTTCATTTATGAGACGCCGCGATTTTATCAAAACCACAACTTTAGCAGCACCCATGATAGGCTTGTTTCCAGCCGATCTGAGTGGTGTTACCCGTAAAAAACTGCCAGGGAAGATCGAAAAAAGATCTCTCGGACGGACAGGCGAGATGCTTTCAATTATCGGATTCGGTGGAATTGTAGTCAAAGATGCTACCACACAGGAAGCCGCTGCGGAAGTCAGGCTTGCAATCGATGCCGGCATAAACTATTTTGATGTTGCTCCTTCATATGGAGATGCTGAAATTAAGCTCGGGCCGGCTCTTGAACCTTACAGAAAAAATGTCTTCCTGGCGTGCAAAACCGGACAAAGGACCAGGGCAGGGGCAAGGGCAGAACTCGAGCAGTCTCTGAAGAATTTGAGAACAGATCATCTGGATCTTTATCAACATCATGCTGTTACAACTCTTGAAGATGTCGACAAAATACTTGGTCCGGAGGGTGCAATGGAAACCTTCATTGAAGCAAGAGAAGAAAGAAAAATAAGGTTCATTGGATTTTCAGCTCATTCGGTTGAAGCAGCAATGGCCCTTATGGATCGTTTCGATTTTGATACGATCCTGTTCCCGTTTAACTATGCTACCTGGTATTCAGGGAATTTTGGCCCTCAGGTGCTGGCCAGGGCACAGGAGAAAAAAATGGGTATCTTGGCTCTTAAGGCTATGGCAAAAGGTCCATGGGAAAAGGGCGCTGACCGGTCGAAATATACAAAATGCTGGTATGAGCCGCTGGTAACGCCAGAGGAGATCAGACAGGGATTAAGATTTACATTATCTCACCCGATAACAGCAGCAGTGCCTCCTGGTGAAGCAGAACTGTTTAAGATAGCCCTTGATGTAAGAAATGATCTTAAGCCTCTTAAGAAAGCCGAGATAATAAGCTTAAAGGCAAAAGCTGCTGCGGGAGAACCACTCTTTAAATACGAAGGGAAAGCATAACAGAGATTTTTCTGTAAAATATTCAGTTAGCAGTATACTTGAGCCGTAGATCAATCTTCCTGTCATAAACAAAATAACAGGGATCATCACACTGATCCTTAGTGTATTTTACTTTTGGCGTAGCTGTGTCAACAGCAATATAAGTATTACCATTTATCTGATATTTAGCTGTTACAGTATATTTCTTGTTAAGAATTACGGCAAAGTTGTACCCATCACTGTCTGTTAATGATGATTTATAAAATACAGAATCCTCTAACTCACCCTCATATACAGTTATAAGCGCCGGAGCTTCAGTCTTGGAAAGGGATACTTTAAGAATGGCTTCCAGAGGCGGATCTGTAATGCATTCGGAACAATTTATTAACCAGCCTTTTTCCTCGCATGTATAACAGGTAGGATCTTCACACGAGAAGCAAATGATGAGCATAAAAAAAATGAATGATTTAAGAAATGCTTTCATAATCAGCTCCATTTGATAGTTTTAGCCTGAGATCTTACTCTGCTTAAGAGATAATTATATGAAATACCACATCTCACCCATAAAGGACCAATGCGGTAAAATCCTGAATTCATATATTCCAGGTCTGCTCTGAAGGCAAAATGCTTTTGTTCCAGTTTGAATCCGGCTGATGGAATTATCTTAAACTTATTCTCCGGTGATAAGTTAGTTCCCTTGAATTCTCCTCCGAATTTATAACCAGCTGATAAAGAGGTTGATAAAATGAATTTAAGACTGTTCGATCTTTCGGAAAATGCAAAATCCTTAAAAAGACCGGCAAACACTATTGAACTTTTATCAAAATATTGATAATAAGTATTCTCGCCACTTTTAACAAGAACTTTCGAATATGTGGGTTTCAGATCACAACCGGCAAAGAATCCGGCATTCAAAAGTGGTTCCTCGAATGAAAGGGATAGTCCTGTGAAATATTCCCTCATGTTAAATTTAGAAGAAGCCGTTATGGAAATTCCGTCTATCCTTAACCCTTGCCGGCCCGGAATATTTTTCTTCTCAAGAAGCTCAATAATATCTTTCCTTCCGAATGCTGAGGCAACAGTATATGGATTTATCCCTTCATTTTCAGTTGATGTCCATTTGTCTCCCTTTTCCAGCAACAACACTACCGCGGGTTTGTGATTTGATTCAATGGCTAAAGCAAGAGCATTGTAATTCAAGTTATTTCTTTCATATAAATCAACTCCTTCCTTAATGAGAAGATTCATAACCATTGTATCGCCTGTCTGGGAGGCAAGCAGAAATGGAGTAAAACCGTCATTGTCCCTTGCTTCCAGGTTGGCTCCATTCTGAAACAGAAGATCAGTAATATCAGGGTATCCGGCCAGTATTGCTGCCATTAACGGAGTGGTACCTTCAGTCGTTTTCTTATTGCAGTCGGCATCATAGTAAAGGAGCAAGTCAGCCATTTCAAAGCTGCCTGTCAGAGCGGCATAATGAAGGGCAGTTGCCCCGTTTTTATCTGCCAGGTCGGTATTGGCACCCCCCCTTATAAGGGCTTCTGCTATTTTTAGATTTTGGTTCTTGACAGAAATGATCAAAGGATTCTCTCCGGAAGAAGTTATTTTATTCGTATTTGGATTATGGGAAAGAAGAGTTATGACCGAGCTGAGCTGGTTATTTGCGACAGCAAAGATAAGCGGAGTAGCACCTTCGTTTGACTCCCCTTCAATATCAGCTCCTTTTAAAATCAGCCTTTCAATCTCCTTATTTAATCCTCTTGATGCGGCTACCATCAGATTATTCTCGAGGGCCCCATCAATACCCGTGGAGAGATAATCCAATGTGTCAGTCATAGTAGTCTCCTGGCAGTATAGCCTGCCATGGAAAAGGCTGGCTGACATAATAATAACTAATGAAATTATTAAGCTTCGCGTTGAAAACATGTTCACAAAGTTAGCTTTTTAGGCTTATATAGTTTAATAATTCAGTATAAAAAAACAATATTTGCATAAACTATAAGTTAAGAATTGAGTAAATATTTTTCCGGAACATGTAAACCTAATGAGAAAACTTTTTATTTTTATTGCCGAAAAAGCTGAGATTTTGATCAGATCAAGAAAAATAGCATTAGTAGTACTCTTATTATTAATAGTGAGGTATAATCCTGGGGCTGTAAACAATTCAGAAGGGTTCCCCGATAGAATGGTTCCCGGGAGCATACGTCTGACTAATTCAAACTCATCAGGTGCTGAATTCGATGAATGCTGTAACATTGTCGGATCTTTCATGAAGAAGTGGACTATCGAGGGTGCTTCTGTCGCAATTGCAAAAGATGGAAAACTTGTATATGCGAGGGGATTTGGATATGCTGATACTGCCGCTGGTATTGAGATCCAACCATATAGTAAATTCAGAATCGCCAGTATTTCAAAACTTGTGACAGCTGTTGCAATTATGAAACTTCAGGAAGAGGGCAGGTTATCGCTTGATGATAAAGTTTTCGGACCTGAAGGGATACTTAATGACTCATGCTACTATCATCCGAAAGACCAGAGAGTGTTTAATATTACTGTTGCCCATCTGTTAAGTCATGAAGGAGGTTGGTCTCAGCGGTATGGAGATCAGATGTTCATGCCTCAGGTAATAGCAGGCCAGATGAAAACTGACCTCCCGGTTGACACAAAAACTATAATCAGATTTGCCCTTGGGAAAAAGCTTCATTTTACCCCCGGTACCGGACGTTCCTACTCGAATCTTGGATATAGCATCCTGGGACTTGTTATTGAGAAAAAATCAGGATTGCCTTACGATGAATATTGCCGGACAGCCATTTTTGAAACATTGGGCATTTATGATATGATGCCTGCAAAAAATTTACCGGATCAGAAAGCTCCTTTCGAAGTAACATATTATGAACCTTACGGAATGCCGAAGAGACCTTCAGTTTATGGTACAGGAGAAATGGTTCCTGTCAGGTATGGAGGAAATGATATTGAAACGCTGGGAGCAGCTGGTTCCTGGCTTGCTACGGCTCCTGACCTTATGCGTCTTCTTCTTGCTGTAGATGGATTAAACTATAATGAGGACCTGCTTTCTCAGGAGAGTATCCATTTCATGACGGATATTAATAATAAATTCGCCCCTGTGGGATGGAAGACAGCCTATATGGATGGGACCTGGATCAGGACCGGATCGTTTGCAGGTACTGCAGGAATGATGAAGAGGCAGCCTGACGGAATATCCTGGGTTGTACTCCTTAATACAAGTGCATGGAATGGTCCGGAAATTCATTCCTATATCAACAGAATGATGTCAAAAGTGCTCCTGCAGATTCAGGAGTGGCCGGACCAGGATCTGTTTGAAAATTCATTACCACTGCCCATAAAACTGAAAATATCGGGGATTAGCTGAAACAACCATGTGTTTTTCTGTTAATGTGAATCTGGTTAAAGATGAACTTGAAAACAGGTACGGTGCATCTTTTCCTGATCGTGACAGATATCAGCCGAGTTATTATTACCACGCATTCGGTCTTCCTGAGCTTCCTGCAATCTGCTCGGGCTCTCCCGGCAGGGTTCAGCTTCTGAGATGGGGTCTTATCCCATCGTGGACAAGGAATTCTCAAGATGCAAATGAAATAAGGTATAAAACTTTCAATGCCAGAGCAGAGAGTTTAAGCTCCAAACCATCATTTTCAAAATCATTCAAATCCAAAAGATGCATTTTACCTGTGAAGGGATTTTTTGAATGGCAGCATGCCGGTAACGAAAAGATACCATGGTATATCTATCATGCAGGGGAAGAAATATTTTCAATTGCAGGCTTATATGATCAATGGGTTGAGACCAGTACAGGCGAAACATTTGATACATTCTCAATTGTAACAACTGAAGCAAATGATTTGCTGGCTGTTATCCATAATACAAAAAAAAGAATGCCCGTTATTCTCGACAGGCTGAATGAAAAAAGATGGATAAGCCAGGATACATTGCCTGACGAAGCCTTTGCTATGCTTAAGCCCTGTCCGTCAGAAATCCTTAAAGCCCATACAATCAGTAATCTTGTAAACAATAAAACTGTCAACAGGAATTCCCCTGAAGTCATTCGCCCATTTAACCGGGAAAACAACTCCCTCCCTTTTTAATAAGATAGAATCTGACTTATTGATTTCTCATTAAGGCTGTTACACCTTCATCCCGTTGTTTCGTCCTACTGCGCGACAAAAATATAAGTAAGAGTTCCTTTCTGGATTTTCGGGGCGCTCAGATCGCTTTCAAATCTTGAAGCCAGTGCTGCACCAATAGCTGTCTCCAGCAGACATTCATCCCTGACAGTGCTCTGACCTTCTTCTACAGTGGCATTTTCGACATTCCCCCTTTGATTAACTTCTATTACCAGGACAACCTTACCTGATCCCTGGCATTTGTAAATAGGGATTGGCAGATAAGTATGGTTACGCCCCTGCAGATCATAGTATATTCTCGTAGGACCCTGAAAATTAGCAGCCATCTTTTGTGAATCGGTTGCCTTCTCCTCCTTTTTGTCTTTCTTCTCCTTCTCTTCGAGAGCAAACTGGTCATCTTCTGTAGCCTGGTAATTCCCTTTCTTTCCATCAATGAAATTATCAGCGCCAAGTTTTCCGCTCTGAATGAGTTCATCTTTTACTTTATCGATATAATCGTCAGGGTCTATCTTTACTTTGCTCTTGCTGGAAAGGTTGCGGGCTATATTCAGCATTTCGACATCGTCATGCAGGATATTTTCGACCGATGTCGGGGGCAGTTCAACCATTTTCTCTGCGATTTTCTTATCTTCAAATGCAGCAAACTCTATTTCAAATTTTTCAACTTGTTTCTCCTTTGTTTTTAACGACTGCAACTGGAAAGACATAAAGATAATGGCTGCTACCAGGTGTATAATAACAGTCCCTAGAATACCAACAATTTTACCTTCATATCTTTTCACGATTTCTTCTTCTTCAGTTTCTTTGCTTTGATCCTATCAGATTTGTTATTTTCCTGATTCTTAAATAACCCGTTCTTGATCCCGTTTATGAATTTTGCCCAGGCAAAAGGATTCAGGAGATTATTGACAGGATACTGGTGGTTGGTGGCTGTCATCCTGAAATTCTGCTGCATGGCGTTGTGGTAGGCTGCCTCGGGAGATATTTTAATTCCTTTTGTATTTGCTACAGCATCTGCTATGGAAGCGATATTCCTGTTCATGTTCTCAATTTCTGGCCCTAAAGGCGACGGCGTTGACATATCCTTTATAAAATCACTGTAGCTCTTCCAGGGCATCACCACTACATTATCTATTGGAATGGTGTCCATCCTGAGAGAAATATCAAGGTTAAAATTACGTCCCTCAAAATCTCCCGGAAGAATAACAAGCTTCTTCTTAAAACCAAGAGCTCTGAAAAATATTGTGTCGCCAGGCGTACTCGTAATACTGTATATACCTGTTTTTTCACTCAGGGCACCTCTTCTCAGCTTCAAAGAGATAACTCCGACATTTGGCAGAGCATTGTTTTCCTCATCAGTTATAATTCCGCTGACCTGGAAAAATCTCTCAGTTTCCTGATTCTGGCCGGTCAATAAACTCAGTGGCAGTAAAAAAAGGATAAGAGTAAATAGAGACCTGATCAATCTGATTTTTGTAAGATTCAAATCCAATTAAAGTTACGAGTCTGCAAAATAAGCATTATTGAACGGAACGATAAAACTTTTAACTTATTTTTAATTAAATTTCAAATCTGAACTTAATCAGGTATTTTTATGCCGATTGAAAAATTCAGTAAAACGCTATGCAAAAACAACTGTTATTAGGTGATGAAGCTATTGCTTTGGGAGCAATTGATGCAGGACTTAGCGGAATGTATGCCTATCCCGGCACACCTTCAACCGAAATCATGGAATATATACAGTCCTCTTTTGATGCAGCTGAAAGGGGTATTCACAGGGAATGGTCAGCCAATGAGAAAACAGCACTTGAAACTGCCCTCGGAATGTCGTATGCCGGTAAAAGGGCAATGGCAGCAATGAAACATGTCGGACTGAACGTCGCTGCCGATCCTTTTATCAATTCGGCAGTTACAGGAGTTAATGGAGGCCTTATCCTGGTTGCTGCCGATGATCCGTCAATGCATTCATCTCAGAATGAGCAGGATTCACGATTCTATGGAAATTTCGCTTTTGTTCCGGTCTTTGAACCGTCTGACCAGCAGGAAGCATACAATATGGTTTTCGATGCATTTGATCTTTCAGAAAAATTCAGAATGCCCGTCCTGTTCAGGATCACAACGCGTCTTGCCCATTCACGTGCAGCAGTTGAACGAAGGTCAGCAGAACCTGAAAAACCTTTTCATCTTCCCTCTGATCTTCGGCAGTTTGTCCTTCTGCCTGCAATCGCAAGAAGAAAATATAAGGCTCTCTTATCTGCTTACGAATCATTGAAATATGAAAACAGGTTGTCAAAATATAATGTTTTCAAAGATGGCAGCAACAGGAAGCTGGGTGTTATTACCTGCGGAATTGCATATAATTACCTGATGGAGAATTTCCCTGAAGGGGGACCTGATTTCCCTGTGCTTAAAATTACAACCTACCCTTTTCCAAAAGACATCATAAAGGATTTGACCGGAAGATGCGAAGAGGTGCTTGTTCTTGAGGAGGGATACCCGATCGTGGAAGAAGGACTGAGGGGAATTCTAGATAATAGTCTGAAAATCAGCGGCCGCCTTGATGGAGCTGTACCCCGTGATGGAGAATTGAACCCTTCTATTGTTGCCAAAGCTCTCGGAATAAAATCCGATCCGCTTCTGAAAGTACCTGAGATAGTCAAAACAAGGCCGCCCTCATTCTGCAAAGGATGCGGTCATTCAGATACTTTCAATGCTGTAATCGATGCCCTGAAGCCATATAAAAGCGATGGTGTCTTTTCAGATATAGGCTGCTACACCCTGGCCGCACTTCCGCCATACAACATAATTAATTCGTGTGTTGATATGGGAGCTTCCGTTACAATGGCTATTGGTGCAGCAGATGCAGGGTTGCACCCTTCAGTTGCAGTCATAGGTGATTCAACCTTTACTCATTCTGGCATGACCGGCCTCCTGGATGCAGTTGTTAAAAACTCATCAATCACCGTAATAATTTCTGATAACTCTACAGCCGGCATGACCGGAGGACAGAAATCGCAGGCAACCGGTCGCCTGGAGAAGATATGCGAAGGTCTTGGAGTGGCCCCTGAACACCTGAGATCTATTATTCCGTTGCGTAAAAATCATGAGGAAAACGTTCATATTTTACAGGAAGAGTTTGATTACATGGGCGTTTCTGTAATTATTGCTGCGCGGGAGTGTATCCAGACAGCCTCGCGACGCAGGAAAGAGGAATCATCAGAAAACAAAAGCAAAGATTAAATACTATGAAAAACGATATAGTTTTAGCTGGAGTGGGAGGCCAGGGTATCCTTTCAATTGCTGCCTTATTAGGCCTTGCAGCGATAGAAAATGACCTCTTTCTGAAACAATCTGAGGTCCACGGAATGAGCCAGAGAGGGGGGGATGTCCAGTCTCACCTGAGGCTTTCAGGCAAACCGATCTCTTCCGATCTTATCCCTTATGGGAAGGCTGACCTTATTATCTCCGTGGAGCCAATGGAATCGATAAGGTACCTTCCGTGGCTTTCAAGAACGGGATGGCTGGTAACAAATTCCACACCATTTATTAACATCGATGATTATCCACCCGTTGAAGAGATATTGAAAGAGATCAGGAAAATAAAAAATCATAAAATTATTGATGCTGATGCTATTGCAAAGGAGGCAGGTTCTGCAAGGTCCGGAAATATGGTTATTCTTGGAGCCGCCTCGCTTCATATTGACCTTCCTTTTTCAAGTCTTGAAAATGCAGTCAGAAAACTGTTTGAAAAAAAAGGCGATGAAGTAGTGGCTGTAAATCTTAAATCTCTCAGAGCAGGTGTTAATGCTTGAAAATTGACATTACATAAGGCATCCTATGCATCAGAATTTAAACATTGTATTAATCAGAACCTGCTCAGATCGTGATACATTTGGATCAGAGGGGTATATAACCTGATAATCGAGCGCGATTTTTACAAAACTGTTGAAAGTATGTTGGATACCTAACACCAGAAAGTCTCCATCCAGAAGATGATTCCATCTCACAAAATCTCCTTCTGCAAAAACCGACTTCGAATAATCATATCTTGCAAACGCTTCGGTCTTTTCAGCAAGATGAACTGATCCTGTACCTGAAAGGCCCCAGGCATGATGGCCCTGATTGAGATCGAGGTTAGACTTATATGTAATTTCTGCTCCTATTGTGATATTTTCGTTTTTGTAACCGGCAAATCCCAGAAACATTGGCTGCCATAAGTTTTTGGCATGTGCAATATCCCCATAAATCCTGAATGCAAAACCATTATCCGGAGTTAAGGTAAATCCGACAGAACTCCTGAGGCTATTGTCAAGCTGAATATTATTGTAACCTTCCCCATTCATTAAAGTTATGTCAGCTTTTAAAATATCGCTGATCTGATAGTCGATTACAACTCCAAGGTCAGCAACAAAACCGTAACCGTTTAATGACTGATATGTGTTGGCAATATATCTTTTCCCCCAGAATCTCTGCTGAAATTCAAAAAGCCTGGTTCCTGTAATGCCGCAGGCAATTTTCAGCTTTTCATTTGAATAAGATAAAGATGCCTCTCTTATATAAGCGTATCTTTTTGGTATTGACCCGGGTGCGAGATCTTCCGGATTTCCTGCATTGACAATTACAGAGCTTGAAAAATGATCATCCGGTGTGAAGTTGTATCCAAGATAGGCCCTGTTAAGGCCAAAGCCCGTAGTTTTTGATGTGTCATTAAGATTCAGGTGGAAATCGGTAAATAATTCGGCAATAGGATGTCCTGCTGAATTAATAGTTTGATTATAAAGTATCTGCCATATCAGAAACAGGAAAATTGTTACAGAGAGGAACTTCTTCATTTTTTTTTTTTAAACGGAACAACAGGATAATAATGCGTGAAGGGCAAAAGTATAATTTATATATTTATATAAGATTTGTTTCAGATTTTTTCTACTGTCATTATGATTGAAATTTAGTAAGTTCCGGATAAGAATTCTCTTTGATCTTAATAAAATTAAACTATTTCTTTATGAAACGTTTTATTCTTTTTGCGTTTAGTGTCCTGGCATTTAATATCATGTATTCACAAAAAGCTGATTTCAAAGCAGCTGAGAAATTCAGGGGTGACAATCTTGTATCGCGCTATGGGGATCTTTCCGTAAATCCTTCCTGGATCGAAGAATCTGATATTTTCTGGTACTCCTTTAAGACTTCTGTGGGTAAGAATTTTTACTATATAAATGCTGCTTCAAGGTCAAAACAGCTGATGTTCGACAGCAGGTTCATGGCTTCGGAATTGAAGAAACTTACCCGACATCCCTACAATGAGCTTGATCTGCCTGTCAGTGAACTTAAATTTGAAAAAAAAAGCACCTCAAAATTTACCTTTAAGGTCGATTCGATCAGATTTCTTTATAACATGACAAATAAGAAACTTAGCATAAAAGACACCATAAGGAAAGATAAAAAGCCTTCCTGGGCATCATATTCGCCTGACAGCACGTGGATAACGTATGCCAAAAACCATAACCTGTACCTCATGAAGAGAAAAGACAAGGACAGTGTTGAGATACAACTCACTACAGATGGCGAAAGATATTACAGCTTTGCCGGGTATGGCAACACAGAGGATACGGCCAGGAAAAAGAAGTTAAGGGCTTCCGTCGAATGGTTTAAGAACGAAAAGAAGCTATATGTTATCCGGCAGGATGAACGTAAGGTGAAAGATCTTTTCGTTATTGATGTTCTGGCCCAGCCACGACCGAAGCTTGAAACCTACCGCTACTCTATGCCGGGTGAGGAATTTGTTGCTCAGTCTGAACTTATAATATTTGACGTTGCTACAAAGAACCGTGTGAATGTTGATCTGAAGAAATGGAAGGATCAAACACTGGATGTAGCCTGGTCATCTCAGGAAGAGGCGAAAAAACTGATCATCATCCGGAAGGACCGGCCCCTCAAAAACCTCGATGTTTGTTCTGTTGATGCTGAAACAGGTGCCGTATCGGTTCTTTTCAGTGAAGAGGCCTGGCCTTATTTCAATAATGAGTATTCAAGACTGTCGGTATTGAATGAGGGTAATGATATTATATGGTGGTCAGAGAAAACCGGCTGGGGCCAGTTGTATTTATATGACAAGGCAGGCAAACTTAAAAGGCAGATAACCGACGGTTATTTTGTAACAGGAAAGATTAATCAGATTGATACTCTCGGCAGGGTTCTCTATTTTGAAGCCTTCGGAAAGGAAGATGGTGTTCATCCATATTACAGCATGAAGTACAAAGCTTATCTCGATAAACCAGGGATGACGCTTATCACAAAGGAACCTGCAAATCATTCACTTTCAATGTCAAAATCGGGTAAGTACTTTGTTGATACTTTTTCCACAGTTGATAAGGAGCCCGAGGCAGTTCTTCGTGATAATAGCGGAAATGTTCTTATAAAGCTTGAAAAAGCAGATCTCTCACAGCTTTATCAGATGGGCTGGAAAATGCCCGAGACAATAAAAGTGAAAGCTAAGGATGGATTGACAGATCTTTACGGAGTCATGTATAAACCATTTAATTTTGATTCCACCAGAAAGTATCCTGTAATCTCCTATGTATATCCCGGACCGCAGACCGAATCTGTACCATATCAGTTCACTGTGACCGGAGGTAAGAATATTGCCCTGGCTCAGCTTGGTTTCGTTGTCGTGAATTTCGGACACAGGGGAGGAAGTCCGCAAAGGAACAACTATTATCACACCTATGGTTATGACAATCTGAGAGATTATGCTCTCGCTGACGATAAGTACGGAATAGAACAGCTGGCAGAAAAATATAAGTTTATCGATGTTGAACGGGTTGGCATCTATGGACATTCGGGGGGAGGATTCATGTCGACCGCTGCAATCCTTTCATATCCTGATTTTTATGATGTGGCAGTCTCTTCTGCTGGTAACCACGACAACAATATTTATAACCAGTGGTGGGGTGAAACTCATAACGGGGTAACTGAGGTGGAAAAGAAAGTCAAAGCCAGGGTGGAAGTAAAAAAAGATTCGCTTAACCAGCAGATAAAAAAGGATACCGTTACGATTGATAAAAAGAAAGAAACTGAAAAAGCATTTAAAGCAGATATAGTAAAGAACCAGGACCTTGTTAAAAATCTTAAAGGATATCTTCTGCTGGTTCATGGAGATATTGACAATAATGTTCACCCTGGAAATACACTCAGGGTAGTTGATGCTCTTGTAAAAGCCAATAAGCGGTTCGACTTTATGATTCTCCCCGGCCAGAGACATGGATTCGGAAACGCTACAGCTTATTTTGACAGGATGATGTGGTATTATTTTGCAGAACATCTCCTTGGTGATTACAGGACGAATATTGAACTAACTGATTTTTAATTTTCTTCAGCCTGGCAGTTAACTTGTTTTCTCAGGACAAGGTAAAACTGTATGATCCTTCCATCGATGGGATGAAGCAGCCAATGCATACCTGGGAAACCTGGTAAGATTTGGATTTCCCGTAAAAAAAGAGGCAGCCCGGAAGAGCAGCCTCTTTTATCAGAAATGCAGCAGTTATAGGATAGCTATTCCTCCTTTGCCTCATCAGTTCTGGCTGACGACCTCAGCAAAAGCATTTCATTCAGAACGATCTCCGTTATGTACTTTGTGACCCCTTTCTTGTCTTCATAACTTCTGTATACAAGCCGGCCGTCAACAGCAACCTCCCTGCCTTTTTTAAGGAATTTGGCAGCTATTTCTGCGAGACCGTTCCAGGCAACAATGTTGTGCCAGGTTGTCTCCTCAACTTTCTGACCATCGTTACTTTTGTAAGCATCATTGGTTGCGATAGTGAAATGCACTACCTTCTTCCCGTTTTCGAGATCCTTAATTTCCGGATCCTGTCCGAGATTCCCGATCAGTTGTACTCTGTTTCTTAAATTGTTCATGACTTAATGATTTTAGTTTGACATATGCGTATCTGATGCAAACATAAACCCTCCTGAAAAACTGAACCGGCTCATAAACGCTTATATCTGATTAGAAATCATTTATTGTCGTTTGCAATCGTTTGAAAACGTTTTTTTGTATCTTTATGAAAACGTTAGTGCTGTGGAAAAGAAATGTCTCGATTGTGGCGACACCATTCGTGGTCGCACCGATAAGAAATTCTGCTCTGACCAGTGCAGAAACAATTACAACAACAGGCTGAACCGTGATACAAACAATTTCGTACGGAATGTTCACGGGTTACTCAGGAAAAACAGGCGGATACTGGCGGATCTCTTTGTAGAAGGCAAAGTAAGTATCCATAAGGATGCCCTCTTTGCCCTGGGTTATAACTTCAGCTTCTTCACTCATGTTATCGAAACTTCAGATGGCGCGAAATACCATTATTGTTTCGAGTATGGTTACAGGGAAACGGGAAACGACTTTATTGAACTAAAGCAGAACAGTCAGTATATTGAATATCAATAAAAAGGGAAATAATACTTAATATTCTTTTCGGTCAAACGGGTTCCATACCCCGAATCCTGAAAAGGTTCACAGAATTTGATCTTTGATCCTTTTTCCTTTCCGTAGTGTTCAATAAGTTTAGCCCTGAAAGGTTCTGCATTTGACCTGGATCCCCAGATTTTTCCAAGCCATGTCCTTCTGTCTTTTTCCGTGGCAGGGACCTGGTCAAGCTCTCCCCTGTTGAAAGGGAGCCACTCGTACATCTGGGATGTATGCTGATGGTACATATCAATCTTCTTTTCGATAACATCATCAATATCCACAACAACATCTGCCTTGAAAGCTTCGGGGTGAACAAACTGGTCATATGTATAAAGAAAAACCGGATTCTTTTCAAGAAATGGCACTTCAGGCAATATTTTAGGCACTGTGACCATATAGGCTGCATCCAGAACGAGCGTGCCGGTATAACGGTGATCGGGATGATAGTCATATGGACGGGGAAAAATTACAATATCAGCTTTCTGCTCACGGATGAGTTTTATTACCTGCAATCTGTTTTCATATGTCGGCATTAGCTGCCCGTCATGATTGTCGAGGGTAATATACCTGACACCAATCACCTCCCCGGCCTTTCTGGCTTCCTCACGTCTTACCTTTGCAAGCTCCTCCGAGCTCATAGTCTGGTGCCCTGCATCACCATTTGTCAGTGAAACCATAAGAACATCATGTCCGGCTTTCGCCCATTTATAAGCAGTGCCCCCAACTTCATCAGGATCGTCGGGGTGCGCACCAATAATTATAATATGCAGTTTGTAATTCTGTTTAACCTGCTGCGCGCTTACGATGGCAAACGCTCCAAACATGATAGATATAAGGGCAATAGATTTCAGTATTTTCATAACATTCAGATTTAGGTTACAAATTAAGAAAAAGATAAAAACAATCAATCATTTTCCTTCAGCAAAGTAATAAAAATTAACTACCAATCACAAATCACCAATCACAAATCACCAATCACAAATCACCAATCACAAATCACTAATCACCAATCACAAATCACCAATCACAAATCACCAATCACAAATCACCAATCACAAATCACAAATCACTAATCACCAATCACAAATCACCAATCACTAATCACTAATCACCAATCACTATTTGCCAGCTCCCAGATATTTGCAAAGCTGATCTTAACTATCTTTTCCATAATATCCCAGTTAACAGTGGAGATTTCATCATAAGGGGTATGATATTGCTCCCTGTGTCCTGGCTTAAATCTCATAACCGGAATGCCTTTCGCAGTAAAGGACCGGTGATCGCTGCCGCCGGGAGGATCACCGGAAGGCTGGAAATCCACAATCAGGTCAATCCCGTATTTCTTTATATTCTTCTCAGTAATAGTCCTGAATCCGGGATATGATTCCGTATAGATCATGGCAACTTTTTTCGGATCACTTTCTGACATGTATCTTGAGATCATATCAAAATTTACATTCAGACGAATGTCTTTCAACGGGTAAGGAAGATTTTCAATATAATATCCTGAACCGAGTAATCCTTCCTCTTCAGCGGTCCATAAAGCGATAATAATAGTTTTTTCAGGTTTTATTCCTGTTTCCATTATAGCTTTTGCAATGGTCATAACACCTACAGTGCCTGACCCATTATCATCAGCGCCGTTCCATATGTATCCGTTCACTGATCCGAGATGATCATAATGAGCCCCAAGAACTATTACCTGATCAGGATTCTTGCCTTCAATGACACCGATCACATTTCTGACCCTCACTGTTTCTCTCTTAACGGTAATTTTAAGATAAATGGTTCTGTCCCTTAATTCAGGTAAAGAATTGATAATATTTGATTCAGACTTCTTAATAAATTCGTCCGTGACAAATCCTGTCCCTCTAAGTATTTCGTTAGCAGTTTTTCCAGAAATTTTAATCCTCAGGAAATTATCCTGACTTTTTTTATCCGGTAATGAATAATCAGTCCAGGGTCGTCCGTATGCCGGATTGGTTTCTGAAGGAGACATGTTAAGGAATTCAGATACCGGCTGGGTTCCTGCAACAGTTGAATTTGGATCAAATTCGATAATTCCGGCCGCACCCATTTTTCTTGCTATGGTTTCGGTCTCTCCTGAAGAAGCTGCCAATTCCGGCGGAGACAGCTGCGTTCTTGCAAACCCGGGAACTCCGGAAATTCTTAAAAGGAATTTTCCTTTCAGATCAAGTTTGGAGAGGTCGTCATACCTGAGCTTATCATTTTTAAAACCGTATCCGGCAAAGACAACCGGCGCTTCAATCTCAATATCCTGGTCTGTTAATCCGGTTGAAAAATCGATATTCCTCGTGAAGCTGATTGTTCTCACAGTTTTTCCGTCAGATGTTCTGACTTTCATTACCTGTTCTTCTCCCGGGATATTTTTAATAAGAAAGAAATTCTGGAAATAGGTCTTTTCCCCGCTTCCCGGAGCAATTGAGGAAATCCTTCCCCTGGAATTATCTCCGCCTGGTTTAACTCCATAGAGCTGAAGAATACTTGCAATATAATCTGCGGCCAGGTATTCTCCTTTTTTTCCTGCTTCCCTTCCTTCGGTCCAGTCAGAAGCCAGAAATCCGAGCTGGGCTTTAAGTGCAGATTGATTTATGTTGTTCATCGACCTGGTGAAGCTTTCATCACTGGTCTGTCCCGTCAGTGATAAACCGGCAACGAGCAATGAGCAGATTATTGTGAACTTTCTTTTCATTTCCTGCCCGGTTACTTTATTTCCCCGTTTGCAGCCTCCCATAATTGTAAATATCCCAGCTTTATGATATCCAGCATCTTGTTCCAATTGACCAGGCTGACTTCATCTGAAGGCTGGTGATAATCGGGGTGCATTGCTGCCATCCAGGCTATCACAGGAATTTTATTCTCGGTAAATGCGGTGTAGTCGCTGCCTCCTGCCGGCGCCTCCTGACTTCTTATATTAAGCTTAAGATTAAGTTTGTATAGTTCGGCATTTGATTTAGTTATCTCTTCAAGCCCGGGATAGGCTTTTGTATATGTGATACCGGCCATATTCTTTGCTGTATCATTCGCTGCATCCCTGGCTATCATATCGAAATTCATATAGAATTTATAATCTGATATTTTCCCCGCTGAGGGATACATCGTATAGTATTCAGATCCGTACAAACCTTTTTCTTCACCTGTCCAGGCACAGAACACAATGCTTCTTTTTGGTTTAACCCCGCTTGCTGCAAATGCTTTTGCCAAAGTCATGACGCCTACTGTTCCGGAAGCATTATCATCAGCTCCGTTCCAGATCTTTCCGTTATCCATTCCCATATGATCCATATGAGCACCTACGGCTACATATTCATTTGGATTCTCTCCCTCGATAATTGCAATCACATTCCTGACGTTAACCCTCTTTGAATTGATATTTACGGCCAGCGCTGCGGTTATTCCGGGAATCATTACAGGTTTGAATTTCAGGAGTCCTGCAGCTGCATCTTTTTCATATCTGGCAATATCAAGCCCGCCCGCCCTGATTATTAAGTCAGAGACCCTTTCAGTTATAGTAATAGTTACCGGAACGGATGGCATCTCTTTTCCGTCGAGCCTCATTGATGACCAGTTTGTCCGCGGACCATTCTCAGCCGGGGCCATATTATTGTTGAACTTGTAAACACCCCATCTTTTGGTAATATCATTGTTTATTGTCAGATCAATTATACCCAGAACCCCAAGCTTATTAACTGATTCGGATTTTTTTCTCGCCATCTCAAACTGTGCCCTTATATTATCTCCAATGAGTTTCTTATACATTGGTGATGTGTTATCATTATATCCCGGGAAACCAGTCAGCCTTACTATTACTTTGCCTTTCACGTCAACACCTGCAAAATCGTCGATCCCATTGGCTTTATCAACCAGGCCGTAGCCCACAAAAACAAGGGGAGCCTCAAATTTAATGTCCATTGCTGCTCTTGATATTGAGAAATCAACCCCCTCATCAAAAGCATACTCCTGTGCGCCTTTTTTTATTGAAAGAGTCGAACCCCCGGATGGCTGGACTTCAACCAGGGTAAAATTCTGAAAATATGATTTTGGAGGAGTGAATTGAGGACCACCGGGACCTGAAGGTGGAGCCATCCTTTGCATTCTTCCTCCGAAGCTTCCGGCATCACCTGCCGGAGCTGCTCCGAATACTTTAAACATGCTGGCAATATAATCCGCTGCAAGGTATGAGCCCTTTTCACCGGTTGCTCTTCCCTCCATCCAGTCAGATGAAAGAAATTCAAGCTGCCCTTTTATTGCATCTGCAGTAATCGCCTGGAGACCTTTCTCCTTCGGAGTTACCTGTGATAATAAACTGGTTGATAATAAAAGACTTGCAGTGAAAGTTGAAATTAAAAACTTTTTCATTTGATTCAGAATTATAAATTGTACTTTGAAAATCATCTAACAATATTAATTAAATATTTGGAACGTGTTTCACAGAACTCAATGTGCTTAATGATATTTAACATTTACCGCATTATTAATATGGTGCTTTTCTTAATAAGATCCGGCACTGTGATCAGTAATGATAATTAATTATTGTCTTACAATAAATATTATCTGTTATACGATAAATAATATACCTGAAACAATATCGATTCGGATAATGATTTGATTTTGATTTGCTGCAGAGCCGGGTCGCGACGTGTCCCTGAAAGCATCCGTTTCCGGTTTATTTCAATTATCCCGTGAATATGATTTGGCATTACCACAAATGCATGCAAAAAAACATAAGGATATTTTTCCCCTAACCAGGACCATTGTTTTTCGGCAATTTTTCCATAAATGTTTAGAATCATTTTTTGTGTAGGGACGGGTCGCGACCCGCCCCTACGTTCATGGTGTCGTTGTTTTGTAGGGACGGGTCGCGACCCGCCCCTACGTTCTGTTTCTTCTTTTCATTTATCTTTGCAAAAAAAAAGAAATGAAAAAAGGACTTATCATAATCTTCACCATATTCCTGGTCAATACTGTAATGAATGCCCAGGACAAGAAGGTCTATAAAGATGACTACATTGTAAAAACCGGCGATCACGCACCTGATTTTATGATTAACGAAGCCGGTGGCAAATCCTATAAACTTTCGGACCTTCGCGGCAGGGTTGTGATGCTTCAGTTCACTGCAAGCTGGTGTTCTGTATGCAGAAAGGAAATGCCCTTTATTGAAAAAGAGATTTGGAAACCCGGCATGGGATCGGGACTTGCCGTGATAGGTATTGACAGGGACGAGCCTCTTGAGAAAGTGCTGAAATTCAAAAAGGATATTGGTGTTTCCTATCCGCTTGCGCTTGACCCCGGTGCATGTATATTTGGTCTTTATGCCCTCAGGGAAGCCGGAGTGACAAGGAATGTAATTATCGACCGTAAAGGGAAGATTGTTTATCTCACCAGGCTGTTTGACAGGGAAGAATTTAACCGGATGGAAAAGGTAATATTCTCGGAACTTGCCGCAAAATAATTTAGTATTTTCAGTCTTTTCAGTCTTTTCTGGTGCCCTTGTGGAATTAAAAACAAAGGATTCCTGAAACTTTTTAATGATCCTGTCCGTTATACATCAAATATCGATGTCTGTGTGTTTTCATTTTATCTATTTGACATGTTCAACTAAAAACAAAAAAGGATGAAAAAATTTATTTTAATCTTATTTTCAGTATTAATAATGCTTCCGGCTTTTTCTCAGATTAAATTCGGACTTAAAGCTGGTCTGAGTACAACAAACATTAAGATGAAAGACGTTAAGACTCTTACATCAGGCGAGACACAATATCTGGTAAATGCAATTAAAGGCGCCAATTATGGTTTCCATGCTGGTGCTTTTGTAAGGTTCGGTATGCTGGGATTTTATGTTCAGCCTGAACTGCTGTTTGCTTCCAGAACGGATGAGTATACTGTTGCAGATGCAGATAATCCAACTGTTGAAACTATAAAGAAACAGCAGTTCAATCAGCTCGATCTTCCTATCATGCTGGGCCTGAAAGTAGGTCCTTTACGTCTGAATGCAGGACCTTCTGCACGTCTTCTAATAAATTCTCCCAAGGATCTTATTGATGATACCGATTTCACAGCGATGTACAACGGTCTGACCTTTGGTTACCAGGCTGGTATCGGAATTGATATAATTAAAAGGATCACTTTTGACCTCAGGTATGAAGGAAGCCTGCAGAAATACCAGACACAGATTCGGAATACTGCCGGTGATAAATTCAAACTCGATGACAGGCCGAATGCCTTCCTGTTCAGTGTTGGCCTGATGTTTTAATAACTATCTTAAACAATCATGAGGCTGTCTCTAAAGCCCCCTTAAGCCTGCCTGCCGGAAGGCAGGGGGTTTGGGGGTAGTTACAACGCTTTTGAGACAGCCTCTTTTATTTTGAGAAAAGCATCTTTGCGGCAATAAGGAGTAATAGAATTCCGAAAATCTTTTTCAAAACAGGCTGCGAGATATTTATAGCCAGTTTTGACCCGAAGTAAGAGCCGACAATAAATGCTGCGGCAAGAATTAATGCGAACTTGATATTGACCTGACCTGCTTTGTAATAATTATATGCTGCAAGTACACCAATGGGAGGAAGCATGACGGCAAGGCTGGTTCCCTGGGCACCTTGCTGTGTAAGTCCCAGGAACAGAACAAGTGCGGGTATCATGATTACCGCTCCGCCTATTCCCAGCATTCCTGCCATGAAACCAGTAATAATGCCAATAACAACAAGTAAGAGCAAAACAGATGTTGACATTTTAATATTAGTTAGGTTAATATTTTTTGCATCAAATCGTAAAAGTATAAATTAATAGATTATATACTTTTAAATAACATGATTATCGGGAATCAATAATAATTTAAGATAGAGATTCCTCACTAACGGGATGAGGAATCTCAACCAGATACTGACTTAGTTGATCTCAGGGCTTTGGATCTTAGCGTAATAAAAAAGTCATCTCCTCGATTATATCAAAAGGAAGCATAGTTTTGGCAATAATCGGCGCTATCTTTAAATTTGTAATTGAACTCAAAGACAATGAATAAAAGCTGGCTGAAATATATTATTCTTCTGGTAAGCTGCGTAATTGTTTTTTGCCTGTACCTTATTTATAGCCAGTTTTTTGGTATAAGTGTCCGTCCAAAGGGAGACAAAGCAACTATATATATTCCGGAAGATGCTTCATATGAGCAGGCTATAGATTCTGTTGAAGCCAATCTGATTATCAAAAACAAAAAGATGCTTCAATGGGTTGCCGGGAAGAAGAAATATCAAAAATTAGTCAAACCCGGAAAATACGTTATCGACAGGCCTCTTAGTTACAATGAGTTAATAAATATTCTGAGAGGAGGGAAACAGACTCCCATCAGGATTACATTCAGCCATCTCAGGACAATGAATGAACTTGCCGGCAGGATTGGCGGTCAGATTGAAGCAGATTCAGCTGAAATAATGGATTTTTTCTCCGATCCCGAAAACTACAGCAGCGACGGTTTTAAGACCGAGAATGTGATATCTGTTTTCATACCCGATACTTATGAGTTTTACTGGAATACCCGCGCAGGGAAACTATATAACAGGATGCTCAGGGAATACCGGAAATTCTGGAACAGGGAACGGCTCCGGAAAAGTGAGGAGATAGGGTTGACTCCTGTTGAAGTCTCAACTCTGGCATCTATAGTCGATGAGGAAGCCCTGAAGACTGATGAGAAGCCCAGGATTGCAGGCGTTTACCTTAACAGGCTTAAAAGAGGAATCCCGTTGCAGGCAGATCCGACAATTAAATTCGCAATAAATAATTTTACCGTTAACAGGATCCTGTTTAAGCATCTGGAGACAGAGTCTCCGTATAATACCTATAAACATGCCGGCTTGCCTCCCGGTCCGATAGGATGCCCTTCGATTAACGGTATTGAAGCAGTATTGAATGCCGAAAAACACGACTATATATATTTTGCAGCTAAATCCGATTTTTCGGGCTATCATAATTTCTCAAGAACACTCTCCGAGCATAACAGATATGCCAGCCAGTATCAGAGGGAATTAAATAAAAGAAGGATTTACAGGTAAGTCAGATGACCTCAACCTCGCGTTCGAGGGTAATTCCAAATTTCTCAATAACCGAATCTTTTATCTGCTCAGACAGATTGAACAACTCTTTTCCAGTAGCATTGCCGAGGTTTACAATAACCAGAGCCTGTTTGTCATGTACAGCAGCATCTCCGATTCTTTTTCCTTTCCACCCGCACTGCTCTATCAGCCAGCCTGCAGCAAGTTTCATTCCGCCCGAGTGATCACTGAAAACAGGTAATTTCGGGAATTTTGTTTTAAGATCGTTAACAACGGAACTGTTTACAACAGGATTCTTAAAGAAGCTGCCGGCATTGCAAATCTGTTCAGGATCAGGAAGCTTATTCTGCCTTGTGCTGATCACAATCTTTCGTACATTTCCAAGCGATGTGGAACCCAGCTTATTGATCTCTTCCTTCAGTGATCCGTATTCAAGGCACAGTTTGGGATGGGTTGAAAGCCTGAAATAAACTTTTGTGATAAGATATTTGCCTTTGAGTTCTCTTTTGAAAATGCTGGCCCTGTACCCGAACCTGCATTCATCATTTGTAAACTCCCTGATGGAACCATCCTCAAGGGATATTGCCCTTACCTTTTCAATTGTGTCTTTTACTTCTGCCCCGTAAGCACCTATATTCTGGACAGGAGTGGCACCCACAAGCCCGGGAATGAGGGAAAGGTTCTCAAGTCCTCCAAGTCCGTTATTTACAGTCGATTCCACCAGTTTATCCCAAATCACACCGGCTCCTGCTGAAACAATGATTTCATTCCCCTTTTTGCCTTCCAGTGTTATACTTTCCATTTCCGGATGGATGATCGTACCATGGAAATCGTCTGTAAAAAGTACATTGCTTCCCCTGCCAAGAACCAGGTATTTCTGATCCGAACCCTTATGCTGCTTAAAGAAATGCATTGCATTTTCTTCCAGCTTGAAGGTTGCAAGATGATCCGCCCTTACATTAAGACCGAAAGTATTGAATTTTTTTAATGAGACCTTTTCGTAAATCATTTTCCCGGAGTAACCGGTATAAAAATATAAAAACGAGGACTAAAGAGAGCAGTGGTTGCAAAATATTTTTAAAAAGTGTTTTTGAATAGCCTTGTTTAAGCATTTAATTGCCGGTTAAGTATAATTGATTAATTTTATAATTGCCCGTTATGAGTAAGGTATTATATGAAGGCGATCCTGAGATATTATGGATTCTGGCGCTGTCGCTTGTTTATTTCTTTATTGGTGTCTGGCTTTTCAGAAAGAAATATAAATACTAATTTGCGAGGAATCTTAATTATAGTATTAATAATCTGAATAAAACCCATTATGAAAAGTAATCGACGTGATTTTCTTAAACACGCAACAGTAGCCGGTGCTGGTGCATTTGCAGGAGGACTGCTGACGGGCTGTGCTCCAAAACAACCTGAATCAAATCTTGCAGCTATTCTCGGATCGGTTAGAAAAACTCATGTCCGGAGGTTTAATATGTCGGGATATTCAGTTCCGGCACTACCGGTTGTAAGGATTGGCATTATCGGGTTAGGCGACCGTGGAAGTGGTGCTGTTCAAAGACTGTCATATATCGATGGAGTGGAGATAAAAGCCTTATGCGATAAAAGAGAGGTCGCTGTAAAAGGATCACAGAAATACCTTCAGCGGATAGGCAGAACTCCGGCCCAGGAATTCTTTGGTGATGAAAATGCCTGGAAGAAACTGATTGAATTACCTGATCTTGACCTCATATATACATGCACTCCATGGATACTGCACACTCCGATTTCGGTTTATGCAATGGAAAACGGAAAACATATTGCCTGCGAGGTACCTATCTCAAAGACAATTGATGAAGCCTGGCAGCTTGTTGAGACATCAGAGAGGACAAAAAAACACTGCATGATGCTTGAGAACTGCTGCTATGATTTCTTTGAACTGCTGACTCTCAATATGGCACGCCAGGGAATGTTTGGCGATATAGTCCACGGGGAGGGCGCTTATATTCATAACCTGATGGGATACAACTTCAAAAAGCCCCAGGATGACCGGCAGTCTGATGGTGCTTACACCGATATGTGGCGCCTTAAGGAAAATGCTTCCAGAAACGGGAATCTTTACCCAACCCACGGACTTGGCCCCGTATGCCAGATAATGAATATCAACAGGGGAGATAAGATGGAATATCTTACCTCGATGTCGTCGATCGATTTCACAATGGGCAAACACGCGAATGCACTCGCGGCGGGTGACCCATTCTTTACCCCTTATGCAAACAAGAGCTACCGGGGTAATATGAACACGTCGCTTGTAAGAACAAACCTTGGCAGGACTATTTTGATCCAGCATGATGTGTCATCGGTACATCCTTATTCAAGGCTGCATGTCATAAACGGCACTTCAGGATCAGCGATGAAATATCCTGAACCGGAAAGAATTGCCCTGGGAGAAGATTGGCTGAACGAGGAAGAATTCAAGGAAGTTGTCGGGAAGTTTACACCTGAAATTGTGAAACGGGTAGGAGAGATGGCGAAAAAAGTCGGTGGTCATGGCGGAATGGACTTTATAATGGACTGGAGACTTATTGATTGCCTGAGAAATGGGCTGCCTCTTGACCAGGATGTTTATGACGGCGTATTATGGAGTTCGATCGCTCCTTTAAGTGAATGGTCAGTTGCAAACAGATCACAGTCGATAGATGTTCCTGACTTTACGGGCGGTGCCTGGAAAACAAACACCCCTCATGACATAAATCTCGAAAAGGGAGGGAATACACAGGTACTTGAAGTTGTGGAGGCCAAAGAAGAGCTGCAACTGAATGTTAAATGACCCTGAATTCCGGGTCGCCAGATATTTTCATACTTTTGCGCACAAATTCAGATCTAATAAACCAGATTGATGACCGTCCTGGTATTTCTTATTATCTTATTATTGTCTGTTGTCGTTTTTATTGTACCGAAATCGTCTAAGTATTATTTTTCCTTTACATTACTAACAGTATGTGTAATACTTAGTTCTGTCTGGAGCATAGAGGCTCTGTCCGGAAACAGCCCGGAAATCAAGATAACATACCAGTTACCTTTCATTCTGAAAACTTTTATCCTTACAATCGACCGGCTTTCGGCATTCTTCATTATTGTTGTGAATATTACTGTTTTCGTTGGATTCATTTACACGAGGGGATACCTTAGTCCATATTACCAGAGCAAAAACTCACTGCGCTTTTCAATCCATTAATTTTCTTATCTGTGGCTGAACTTCTCGATGATAATGGTGGTAATGATCCGCGATGGTTTATCATTCCTGATAGTATGGGGAATAATGGCCTTATCATCATTCCTGCTTGTTATTTTCGATGCTGAAGAGACAACGATCATGAAAACAGGCATCAGTTACCTTATTCAGATGTATGCACTTATTGAGAACAGCAGGCTTCCCGTTGATGATCCGAAAACGCATCTGGAACTCACAATGTATCTGTTAGGGATTGACCTACAAACTACCTGAATGGGGCTTCAGGAACTTTCGTTACAAAATACCAAAGGCCGGGGGACATTATTTTTTTCTGAATGACAGTATCTGCCAGAAGACAATCCCAAGCACGACAGGAATTCCAATCGCCAGAGTATGTTGAAAAAATGACATATTTGTTTCTCCTAATACTGCATAAGTAACCTCAGTCAGTCCAAACACCGATAGTGCAAAAAGTATTATATTCAGCTTTTTGTCATACTGTTTTTCAATCTCATCATATTTTTCAACCTCATCCTCATGAAACTGGCGCTGCAGATTGTTGAGTTCATGCAGCTCATCTTTTAATTCTGTCTGCAATGCATTGATCTGCAGATTATGAATGATCAGATCATAGTAATCATTATGCTGGTGAAATACGGATACTTTTGAGAAAATCGCTTTTAGTGATATTGTTGTATATCTTCTGAGATACTCTTTCACATTCTGATGATCCTCGGGATTAATATCTGAAACCTCATTCATCAGCTGAAGGAAAATTGCCCGTTGCAGAAAGCCCAGAATAGTGACCCACAGGGTTTTATGAAAAGAATTGGAATAGAATGTCCTGATGAATTCAGGATCTGATTTATTGCAATTATTGAATACAACCGATCCCTCAAGGCTTGATGCATAGTATATCTGCCTGTAAGGATGAAGGCGTTCTTCCTCACGCTGAAGTATTGCCGAGGCAGGAGCGTAATCGAAATCATAAACCTTCCGGAGATGAAATAATGTACGGTTAATGATATCCTCATTAGTTATTTCTTCAGCCGGCTGAATATAACAGACGGGTGAAAAATGGAAATGATCGAATAGTCCGACCATATAGCTTTCATTCAATTCATTGAGGAGATAATTTATCAGCTGACTGGGCCGCCAGCCTCCCTGCTCAATATTAACAGTTTCATTTTTATGAAACAGATCAGTTTTCCCTTTTAAAAGCTGAGAGGCTTTGCTTCTTTCTTCAGGCCTGTCATTCTGTGATATTAAATATGCCTCATCAGGCCTGTTGAATATACGCAGGAGGTAGTTCATCCTGATGAAATCACCCAGACTTGCCATATTGTTTTTCCTGCTTTCTTTTTCCATTTCGAAGCTGTACGTTAAGATCGCTACACTGGTAAACGGATGAATTACTATCCTGAAAGCTGACGGATCAATGTATACTGAATATTGAAGAATGTTTTTTGCTTTCTCACGGTCGTTAAAAGGTCTGTTGCTGATCCAGAAGGTCTTGTTGTTGAACATTTTAACCGGAACTGCTTCTGGCCTCAGCTTCAATATAAGACAAGCTGCGCCATCGGGTTTTTCTATGTCAGCCTTGCTTGAAAAAAACTTTTTAACATGCTCCAGCAGAAAATCAAGCCGTGCTAAATCCTCTCTGGTCCTTATCCAGACTGCATTTTCAAAATTCCTCTGATCCGGAGGTAATCCCGAACACAACCTGAAGGGCAGCATGAGGTGGATGATCCCTTTTTCAATTTTTGTTGTATTCATTGATTTAATTATTTTCCATTTTTAATCAATTTCAGGAAGGGATAATCCTATATTATGAGTCAAAATTACGGTTCTTTCGAAAGCCCTGAGCCCTGAGTCTTTAATACCCTGAAGCCTGTCCATCTTTTCGCGATTCCGAGGCCCCATACCAGACCTTGTTCCTGTCATCCCACATTATAGCCTGGTACCCTCCGTATCCTCCAAGATTCCATTCAACTCTGTGCCCCATCGAAAGCAGCTTCTGAATTACTTCCCAGCGGAATCCGTTTTCAAGGTAAAGTATTCCGCCAGTGGTCATCAATTCGCCTGTCGGTTCGGATGACCCGGTATGATATATCCTTGGTGCGTCGCCTGCCTCCTGCAGGTTCATCTTGAAGTCAATGAGGTTTATTATTACCTGTGCATGACCCTGTGGCTGCATATCACCGCCCATTACTCCAAAACTGATCCACGGCTTACCGTTTTTTGTAATGAAACCGGGTATAATAGTGTGAAATGGCCTTTTCCCGGGTGCATAGACATTCGCATGTCCTTTTTCAAGACTGAACATCTCCCCTCTGTCCTGGAGAACAAAACCCAGGCCTGTTGGGCACATTCCTGAACCCAAACCCCTGTAATTACTTTGTATCAACGATACTACATTGCCATATTTATCTGCTACTGTAAGATAAATAGTATTCCCCGCTTCTATTTTTCCCGGATCATAAATCCTTGATGCTTTAGCCGGATTAATTAGTTTCCTGCGTTCTGCGGCATACTTTTTTGAGATCAGCTGTGTCACAGGCGTAGCAATGTACCGCGGATCTGCGTAATATTTAGCCCTGTCCTCGAAAGCCAGCTTTTTCGCCTCTGTGAACATATGGATATACTCGGCAGAACCAAAACCCATCTGCTCGATGTTAAAACCTTCAAGGATATTCAATATCTGAAGGGTAGCTATACCCTGTCCGTTGGGAGGAAGCTCCCATACATCATAACCCCTGTATGAAGAACTTACCGGTTCGACCCATTCGGAATTATGGCGTGCCAGATCGTCATAGGACAGGAATCCTCCATGCGACTTCATAAATGCATCAATCGCTTTAGCTATGCTTCCCCTGTAAAATTCGTTCCTGCCCCCTTTAGCTATTTTGTCAAGAGTATTGGCGAGCATCGGATTCTTGAATATTTCACCTTTTGCCGGAGCTTTGCCGCCAGGCATATAGGTTTCCTTTATGTTCGGAAAATCCTTAAGAGCCTGAGTTCCCAGGTCGAGATAATAAGCAATTACTTCTGTTACAGGGAAGCCGTCCCTTGCATAGGTTATCGCCGGTTGCAAAATATCTCTTATCGGCAGCTTCCCGAACATATCGTACATCTCGAACCATCCGTCTACGCATCCGGGGACCGAAACAGGAAGCGGACCGGTTGAAGGAATGAATTCGAAGCCCTGGTTCTTAATATAATCAAGTTTCAGCGACCGGGGAGATCTTCCGCTTGCATTAAGGCCGTAAAGCTTCTGCTTTTCTGCACTCCAGATTATTGCAAAGAGATCACCTCCTACGCCGCATCCTGTAGGTTCGACAACTCCCAGAACGGCATTGGCCGCAATGGCGGCATCAATCGCATTGCCTCCTTTTTTAAGAATGTCAAGTGCCGCCTGAGTGGCGAGCGGTTGGCTTGTCGCAGCCATCCCATTCTGGGCAATTACTTCCGACCGTGTGGCAAAATCCCTTCCTGTTACCCTGTCCTGCGCTGACAGGCAGAGATTTAGAAACATCCCGATTAATAATATTGCTGAAAATCTCCTCATTATTTTGTTTTCATTTTACATTACAAAGTTATAAAACTGCATTATTAATCAATTTTTTATTTTTGGTACTGAAGATATCTATGGCATTTCAGGCCATTGCTTTTGTCCTTAATTCCTGCGGCATTTTTTCGATGGCATATCTTAAAGAGGTTCTCGGCATCACTGCCTTATTTCTGATCACATAATCAAATACCTCTTTCTGATACGCCTGGCTTGAAGCTTTCAGCATCCATCCATATCCTTTCTGAACCATATCGTCCTTATCAAGCAACAGGATATCAGCGATTTTAAATATGTCATTGAGAAACAATCCCTTCCGGGCAGGCACTATAAGCGTCACTGCAGATGCTCTTTTCATCCATCTGCCTGGAAGTTTTGCCCATTTTTTAAGATATGATATTCTCTCGGGGAACATTTCAATGAGTGTGCCTGCAGTATGGTTGCATAAAGTATCGCATGCAGCCCAGTTGGAAACATACCTGCTGATCCATCTTTCGAATACTTTAATGTCGTCAGGTCCATATTCCTTTCTGACATTATATGACCAGTTACAAGCAATAAAAGCTTCCTCCAGATAGCCTGATTGCCATAATTCATCACAAAGTTATCGGGAGTGGCGAATCTCCAACCTCAAAATAGATAACTTTAAAAAAAGCAGCTCATAAGAAACCTGTTGTGATTGGTAGTTTCATTCCTCCACAAAGTTTGGTTCGGGGCACTACTTGAAATTTCAAAT
>JBBSAP010000015.1:0-41612 GCA_038252165.1 Bacteroidales bacterium
AACCTTAATAAAGAAGATCAGGATACTCTTAAAAAGATCAACCAAAGACTTTCCGTTCTTGGGGTTAAGTTCAATCAGAATGTCCTTGAAGAAACGAATAACTACAAATTGTTTGTAGGCAAGGGAGGTCTTACCGGATTGCCGGAATCCATTATCAGCAGCGCAGCTGAAACTTCAAAATCGGCAGGGAAGGAAGGGGATTGGGCTTTTACTACCCAGAGACCAAGTATTTTCCCTTTTCTTCAATACTCTGAGAACAGGGAGCTCCGCCACAAGTTGTTTAATGCCTACACCAACCGTGGAAATAATGGGAACGAATTTGATAACAACAAAGTCCTTGCCGAGATTGTTGCACTAAGGGCTCAGCGTGCGAAGCTTCTCGGATATAAAACACACTCGGATCTGGTACTTGAGCCAAGGATGGCCAAAAATCCCGAAAATGTGTTTAATCTGCTGAACAACCTGTGGGGGAGGGCTGTTCCTGTAGCAAAGAACGAAGTTAAGGAAATGCAGAAGATCATCGATAAGGAGGGAGGAAAATTTAAGCTTGAACCTTCCGACTGGTGGTATTATGCTGAAAAGGTAAGGAAGGCAAAATATGATCTCGATGATAATGCGCTCAGGCCTTATTTCATGATTGATAATGTTCGTGAAGGAGTTTTCAATTGTGCCAACCGGCTTTATGGGATCACATTCAATTCAATCACCAACTGTCCGCTTCCTCACCCTGATGCTCAGGCGTATGAGGTTAAGGAGGCTGACGGCTCTCATCTGGGTGTTCTGTACATGGATTTCCATCCCCGCGAAAGCAAGCGGCAGGGAGCATGGTGCGGCGGATACCAGAACCATCATGTCGTTGATGGGAAACCTGTTGCACCAGTCGTTACAGTTGTCTGCAACTTCACTCCTCCATCAGGTGACCTTCCTGCCCTTCTGACCCTTGAAGAGGTTGAAACACTTTTCCATGAGTTCGGTCATTCACTTGAAGGCCTTTTCTGCAAAAATGCCTATAACATGTCATATATTGCGTGGGATTTTGTGGAACTTCCTTCGCAAATAATGGAACACTGGGCTACTGAACCCGAATTACTTAATGTTTATGCAAGACACTATGAGACAGGAGAACCCATACCGGCTGACCTGGTGAATAAACTGGAGAAGAGCAAATACTTTAACCAGGGATTCATAAATACCGAGCTGCTTGCAGCATCGCTTCTTGATATGGCTTACTACACTCTTGAAGCGCCGGCAGTGGTTGATGTTCAAAGTTTTGAAAAGGATTATTTCAATAAGATTGGACTGATACCCGAAATAGTATCGCGCTACAAAAGCACTTATTTCCTTCACATTATTGATGGATATGATTCGGGTTACTACAGCTATACCTGGGCTGCAGTACTCGACAATGATGCCTTTGAGGCCTTCAGGGAGAAGGGTGTCTTTGACAGGGCAACTGCCGAATCATTCCGCAGAAACATCCTTGAGAAAGACGGCACAATGGATGCAATGCAGATGTATGTCAGTTTTCGTGGACGTGAACCCCGTATCGAGCCTCTTCTTAAGAACCGGGGACTAATTTCCCAATAGAAATAGTTATGCTGTTATGCAGTTTTGGATCTCCCGCGATTGGCTGGTCATAACCCTTCCCTGCCATCCCGGAACAATGGCTGCTGAGGAATTGCCACTCTTAAGTTCAATTACATCAATGTATTTCTTCAGGAAATTAGCATTGTAGCCATGCTGTTTCGCAGAGTCTGTTATCATTGTTTGAAGATTCGGATTATTTTAGTAAATATCAGCTATAATGATGAAAATAAGTCTATGCGGGTTGACGGCTGACGAGATCAAGATTCTGGCTGAATCCAGTACCTCTCATGCCAATGCAATAGCTAACTGGTTATATAAAAAGAGAATAAGTGATATAATGCTGATTCCTGACATACCAAGGAAAGTTAAAGAAGAGTTAAATAAAAAATCACTTCCGGGGATTTACAAACCTGTTGATTCAAAAAGATCTTCTGACGGTACTATAAAGTACCTGTTCAGAAATGAAAGTGAGCAGGAGTTCGAAACTGTCCTGTTAACTGACAATAAAAGAACTACAGTATGTGTATCATCGCAGTCAGGCTGCAGGATGGGATGCCCTTTCTGTGCCACCGGCAGGTATGGTTTCAGAGGGAATTTGTCAGCCGGGGATATTTTAACCCAGGTTCTTGGGCTGCCCGGTGCTGAAAATGTAACCCATGTAGTATTTATGGGGATGGGAGAGCCGATGGACAATATTGAAAATGTATTGAAAGCATGCAAAATCCTTTCAGCTGAATGGGGCCTGGCTGTAAGTCAGCGTAATATAACAGTTTCGACTGTGGGTATAACTCCCGGAATTGAGTATTTTCTTGAGGAGTCAAAATGCAATATTGCCCTGAGTCTCTATTCGCCTTTTCCTGAAGAACGGTACCGGACAATTCCTGCTGAAAAGAAATACCCTGCCCATGAGATTATACAGATGATGAAAGCTTACCAGGCTACCGGAAAAAGAAGAATGAGTGTTGCTTATATTATGATAAGTGATACCAACGACACTGAGAAACATCTTGAAGGATTAAAAGCCCTGCTACACGGAACGGGGATCCGGATAAACCTGATTCCATATAATCCGATTCCCGGAGAAAATTGTATTTCTTCATCTTCGGAAAGAATGCAGTATTTCAGGCATGAGCTGGTTATCTCAGGAATTTCAGCTTCGATCAGGAAATCAAAAGGCATCGATGTTTCTGCAGCATGCGGTCTTCTTGCTTCAGGACTGTTATTACATTAAACATTCGGATTAATAATCTGGAATATATACTCATCCATATAACCGTCTGTAGTCCTGATCCATTCCTTTTTTATTCCTGACTGGATAAATCCAACCTTTTTAAACAGATCAATGCTCTCCATGTTGCCCGACAGAATACTACAGTGCAGCTGATGGAGCATAAGTGTGCTGAAACAATAATCAATCAGGCATTTGAGAGCCATTGTGGCATAACCCTTTCTGCGGTATTGTTCGTTGGCTATAAGAATACCGACCCCGGCTCTTTTATGAAAAGGATCAAAATCAAATATATCAATGGTACCTATTGTTTCATTGTCAGCACTATGATCGATCATCAGCCTGACCTGCCCGGTTTCATATATACTTTTGTGGGAATCCTCAAGATAACGCTTCAGAGTATACCTGGAGAAAGGAACTATTGTATTGCTGATTGCCCAGTACGAAATGTTATTTTCCCAGGCATAAAGCAATTCAAGATCTTCGGGCTCAAGGGCCCGTAAACTGATTTCTTTGTATCTCATCCAAAAAGTTTAATGCCGGTCTATTTTTTTATAGGGACATTAATCTCCCTGATAAACGCATCGTCAAAATCATTTTTGACATCGGTCAGAGCCTCTTTTGCTTCGGCAATGGAGCTGTATTCTCCATACATATATTTATAGAAACCATCCTCAGAAACAATTTCCCTGACACCTTCGTATCCCGGGAATATCTTCCTGACGTCGATGGCGCTTTTGGTCGCCTTAAGCTGGATCGAAAATGCTTTTCTTGTCGCAGCTGGTTTTTCATTTAATAAAACAGTGTCTGATTGTTCAGGTGAATTATCCAGATCATATTGGTTAATGATGTAGGCATCAATGAGTCCGATCCCCTTTAGATACCCGAGGTATTTTACAGCGTCAGATCTGTTATAAAACACACCAAGAGCATATATGTTAAGAGAATCAGTTTTGACAGTCCTTACAAACAGCATCTCATCCTTAATCAGATTGCTGAAATAGCCGGGATAAAGATCTTCCTTAGTCCGCTTAATAACAATACTGTACTTTATGGAACTGGGCTGCCGGAGGTACCTTGGAGTATATGCTTCCTGGCGGAGGACAACCCCGGTTTTGGGATTTACAATGCCGAATGTGACTCTTCTGTTATATTTTCTTCCTTCAGCATTATCAGTTCCGTCGGGATTCGTATTAACTGCAACAAAATTTGACTTACCGAAAGCTTTTTTAATAAGATTAGCGCCTTCAATGCCTGTAAGGGTGAAATAATCAATTACTGCCTGAGCTCTTTTGTCGGCAAGCCTTCTATTGTACTCAGTGCTGCCTTTTGAGTCGGTATATCCTGCAATTTCAATAGTTAATTCAGGATAATTAATAATTATATTTCTCAGAATCTCAAGTGTTTGCTTAGCATCTTCCGTTATTTCATATTTGTCAAAGTCAAACAGAACATTCTTAATTGAGAGGAAATCGCCGGCAGAAACTTTCTCAGGTGAAAGCGATGGATTGATAGCAATATAGCTGCCGGAATAGTAGAGAGGCAGGCTTAGAGTGATTGTATCGGTATGATAGCCGTCATGGCTCACATAGACCTCATATTCACCAGGTTTTATCTCAAAATTGAATGTTCCATCGGGATTGACTGCAATATTCTGGAGCGATTCTCCTGTTTTTAGATTTTTTAGTGTTATGAGTGATACTTTGGGATCGACCTCCATTCCGTCTTCAAGCTTAATGATCCCGGAAGCCCTGGTAGGTTCGTCAGCCGGATCGACAGCAACAATTGCATAAATATTCCTTATGTTTGACTTATCATCAAAGCGGCTTGCAACAAATCCCGGGGTATTGTTATTAAGGATAAAATTGGTGTTTTCCTGAACAGTATTGAAAGCATAAGGCATTCCTACAGGCTGCGACCACGTATTCCCTCTTTTTATTGATCTGAATACATCATTGCCACCCATGGTTATATGACCGATTGAACTGAAGAGCAATGCATTATTTTCAGGATCAAAGTAAGGAGTGTTTTCATCATAAGGCGTATTGATTGTATTGCCACAGTTCACAGGGGCGTCCCATGAGCCATCGGCCAGTCTCTGGGAAGTCCAGATATCAAGATCACCCTCGCCGCCCGGCCTGTTGCTCGAGAAATACATGGTTTTACCGTCAGGGGTAATAAATCCGTGAGCCTCCCAGTAAATTGAATTAACTTTTTTCCCGATACTTTTGATCCTTGACCAGGTGGTATCGCGTCTCTGGCTGTAATAAAGATTCCCGTCTCCGCCGTCATCCATAAACATTACCAGAAATTTACCATCGCCTGTAATTGAGTTTGTGTAAAATCGGTCAAATCCCCCGAGCTGGTTAGTTATATTGGAGGGTCTGCCCCAGGTCTTGTTTTTGTAGGAGCAATAAACCTGGGTTATTCCTTCATTTTTTACAGTAAAAACAAAGACGGAATCATTTTTGGCAAGCACTGGATTGCAGGCTCCCGGATAGTCTTTAAGCCAGGGAGTAAAATATTCAGATACTATTCTAAGGGGTCTTTTTTTCATCTCCATAGCATATCTGCAGTTTCTTATCTGAAGATCGACAAAATCCTCCTGGTAAGTATCAGAGGGCGAAAGTCCCTTTTTGACATCATTGAAAAAGCTGAGAGCCTGCGGCAGGCTGTCGTTGCGATGGAAAGCTATTGCTAAATATAAATATGTATCACGGGCGGCTTTATCTCCGGTTTGCTTATATTCCTTCTCACTTGCAACTACTCCCCTGGATGCCTTTTTCAGAAGAGAAAGGGCTTCTTCCTTCTTGCCGTCCAGGTTAAGATAGCATATTCCCAGCTTGGCGGCCAGGTTGTAATTAGCAGGGTTGCTTTTCAGAAGAGGCTCATACATTTGTGCTGCCTTAAGATAATTCTCATCGTAATAATAATACATGTCAGCATTTTTGAAAGCCTTCTGGAAATCTTTTAATGCCGTCTCCTGGGCGTACAGTGGAAAAAGGCCGGATAAAAGAACCAGCAAGAAGAATGATTTTTTAACGGAGTAATGGTGTTTCATTTTTAGGGGTATTAAAAATGACAATAAACATTTTAAAACTGAAGTATATCCAGGTACTTTTAGTACAAAGGATCAAATAGTAAATTTAGTTATTTCTTTATAAGTATACTAATTTCTCTGACAAATGCATCTGTAAATCCCATAAACTGCTTTCTCTGAATAGCAGCTTTGGCTTCATCGGCTGAAGTGTAGCGGCCATAAAGATAATGATACATTCCGTCTATTTCTTTTGTCTCCCTTACCCCTTTAAGTCCTGCAAAGGTTTTATTTATGTCCACCGGAAGAGTGGTCGCCTTAAGCTGTATTGTGTAATACGTCTGGCTCGGTACAGATTTTTCTCCGGTTCCCCGGGTGACTTTTTTAATGAACAGATCATCAGGGTAACCTTTGCTGAACAGGTCATCCCTATGGGCATAAGCTTCAGCCTTATCCGAAAATATGCCTGTTGTATACCTGTAAAACTTGTCAACATCATTGTAGAAGACTTTGATATCTGAAACGTATTTGAAATAACTGATGTCGACAGGATTAAACAATGCCATAACCTGCACAGTATAGTAAAGAATTGTTGTATCCTGCTGGTCATTTTCAGTCACATCATAAACCCTGAGATTTTTAATAAGTATGTCGGGGTTAATCTGGTCAACAACAGGTATATCCGAGAGATCTAACTTTTCGTACACCAATGGAGGGTTCTTGTCAAGAATGATGTCTTTAAGATGAATTATCCCGGCGGGAGTATTCTTCAGGATTGCTGTATCAATGCGCTGGGGATAATAACCTGGTCCGGTATACACCAGACGGAATTTTCCGGGAGCAGTAATAAAGTTGTATTGTCCGGTATTACTGTCGGGATAACCTGTATCGAGAGTATCCCCTGTGGCTTTGTCGATCAGGTAAATTATATTTTTCTCATCAAAGGGTACAACAGTATCTTTGAGGCTGTATTTACCTGACAGCTCATAGATCCGGTTCAGCCTGGAATTTGTCAGTGTGATATAGAAGATCTCCTTCTTCTTATAACCGGTGGTTATTGAATAAAATCCGTTTTCGTCGTTATTGAACGGCTGGAAGAACCTGTCATCATCAGAAGAATTTATTGGGAACCCAAGATTATCAGGCGATTCCCAGGTTCTCCCGGTTCCACGGCTGCTGAAAATATCGTATCCTCCCATCCCCTTATGTCCCTCAGAATTGAAATATAGCAATGAATCATTTATAGTAATGAAAGGAGTGTCTTCATTAAATATTGTATTTACTGTTTTGCCCAGATTAATTGCAGGGCCCCAGTCTCCCGCAGCATCCTTTTCTGAAAGATACATATCAAGCCCTCCCTCTCCTCCATTCCTGTTGCTTGTAAAATAGAGTTTTTTCCCATTTGCAGAGACTGACGCATGTGATTCGTAATATTTGGTGTTTATGTTCTTATTCAGTTTTTTGATCGGGGTCCATTTTCCATCGGCGTATTCGGCTGAATATATATTGCCGTCAAAATTATCTTCTTTGTACAGGAAAAGTAATGTTCCATCACTGTTAAGGGAACATGAGGAACAATCATCTCCGGAATTAAGTTGTCCATTAATTTCAACAGGAGACTGCCATTTGCCCCTGATTTTCTTTGAGAACATAATAGCATTCAACAATCCTCTTCGTTCAGTATAGACAATTGTATTCCCGTCAAAGCTGACAGCAGGATTCTCATTGATTGAACCCTGGCTGAATTTAGGGCTTAGCCTCTTCTTGCTTATCCCGAGGGGATTTTCTTCAAAGCTTATGGCATTGTTACATGCCATGATCTGCTGATCAATGTAAGTCAGGTTTTTCATTCCACCCTTCCTTTCAGTCTCCTGCGCAAGCGTTTTAAACTTCTTGAAGGTGCTAAGAGCTTTATCCAGCTCATTGTTGATCATATATGCTTTGGCAAGAAAAAAATATGCGTCCAAAGGAGCCCTCTTCTCCTTGAATGAATTGATCTTTGCATCATAGCTTGAATGCACGACTGCAAATTCAAGATACGGGATTGCTTTATCCTTTTCCCCGGGAATATTAAGATAACATGTCCCTATCTTATATTGAATGTTGAAATTTTCGGGGCTATGTAAAAGGAGATAGAGCGGGTTTGCCAGCTCATACTCTCCAAAAAGGTTGCATGATTCAGCCTCAGCAAAAATCTTTTTCATTTCGAGATTCGATTGACCAGTGGCAGAAACAGACAAAAATAACAAAGCGACAAGTGGTAGTAATAGACCGGATATTCTTTCCCTGACATTTATCATAATAACAAATATAATAATTTTGGGAAACAATCATTATTCCGGAGACTAATTTTCTCCGGAAAGCAAATCTTATGACTGATGTTCCGGAAAAATATTTAAGAAGGATCCGGGGTATAGTTCTCCAGTATATCTTTGATCCTGTTAAGGAATCTGCCTGCAAGGGCGCCATCGATCACCCTGTGATCATAGCTGAGGGATAATATCATTATCTGGCGGATACCTATCATGTCTCCGTCGGGAGTTTCAACGACTGCAGGCATTTTTCTGACTGCCCCCGTACCAAGTATGGCAGCTTGTGGCTGATTAATTATTGGGGTGCCTGAGAGATTATTGTAGCTTCCGAAATTGGTAATTGTAAAAGTTCCACCGGTAATTTCATCAGGTTTAAGCTTGTTACTTCTGGCTCTTTCTGCAAGGTCATTCACTGCCCTCGCAATGCCTGTAAGGTTTTTTTCATTTGCATTCCTGATGACAGGCACTATAAGATTTCCGTCGGGAAGAGCTGTGGCCATGCCAATGTTGATGTTCTTCTTTTTAATTATATTATTCCCGTCTACAGAAATATTGATCATCGGGAAATCATTCAGAGCCCTTGCGGCTGCGTCAATAAAAACCGGAGTCAGGGTGAGCTTTTGTCCTTCCCTGGCAAGGAACGTTTCCTTTACGCTGTTTCTCCAGCTGATCATACGGGTGACATCGGCATCAATAAATGAGGTGACATGAGCAGAAGTTCTTTTGGACATCACCATATGCTCGGCAATAATCTTCCTCACTCTGTCCATCTCAATTACTTCATCTTCCTGTGAAGCTGAAGGAAGAACCACCCTGTCAATCTTCTTTTCAGGCTCTGCAGATTTATTTTTCCTGTTATCGAGCAGTCTCAGAACATCATCCCTTGTAATCCTGCCGTCCATCCCGGTGCCAGCAACCTTATCAAGGTCGGAATAGCTTATCCCTTCATGCGCGGCAATATTTCTGACAAGTGGGGACAGGAACTTGCCTGACGGTGTACGGCTTTTCATCTCCCCTGAAACCTGCAGCTCCTCTTTTTTTTCTTCACGTACGGCCTTGATTGTCTCACGTATCCTTTCAACCTCTTTATCGATCTTCTTTACCTCTTCAGGCTGAATTGAAATGTTGCTTTCAATTACGGCAATTGGATCACCTATTTTTACAACAGATCCTTCGGATGCTTTTATTTCCACAAGGATCCCCGCCGAAGGGGCAGGAATCTCAGAATCAACTTTGTCGGTAGCTATCTCTACAAGGGGATCATCCTCCTTTATCTCAGCACCTTCTTTAACAAGCCATTTGTTTATTGTTGCCTCAATGACTCCTTCACCCATTGCGGGAAGTATTATATTCATCCGTGCCATAAATATGTTTTTGTTATATTAACATTAACAACCTGCAGGCAAATATGTTTAACAGATTATCCTATTGATGATACAGATTCCTGTTATTTATTGCCCGGCCAAGCGTTATTTCGTCGGTATATTCAAGTTCATCACCTACGGCAACTCCCCTGGCAAGAGTTGTCAGAAACACATTGTATTTATTGAGTCTCCTGAAAAGATAAAAGTTAGTTGTATCTCCTTCCATTGTCGTGCTCAGCGCCAGAATAATCTCGCTAATCCCTCCTCGTTTCACTTTCTCTTCAAGCGAGTTAATCTTCAGATCTGCCGGCCCGATCCCATCAACGGGAGAAATGATGCCTCCCAGTACATGATAAACACCTCTGTACTGGCGGGTATTCTCGATTGCCATAACATCCTGGATGTTTTCAACCACACATACCAGAGACCTGTCTCTTTTTTCATCATTGCAGATAGAACATGTTTCACTGTCGGAAATATTGTGGCAAATCTCGCAGTAATGGATCTCCCTGTGCAGCCTGATTATGCTTTCGCCAAATTTTTTTACCTCTTCGGAATCTCTTTTAAGCAGGTTCATAACAAGCCTGAAAGCTGTCTTTCTTCCTATTCCCGGGAGAGATGCAAACTCATTGACAGCGTTTTCAAGCAGCTTTGAAGGATATTCGGAGAAACTCATTAATGAAGATTTTCAGTAAAAATAGTTCAATTATTACCTATTCACTAAACCTCAGGGGAATTTTTTGCCTTCCTTTCTTTTTGTTATCCTTGCAGATTAATTTCAGCTTTTACAAATGAAACCACAGCTGATACTAGTTATTTTCCTGGCCTACACGGTACTCCTGTTTACCGTTACCTGGATTACTGCCCGTAAAGCCAACAATCAGTCATTTTATATTGGCAACAGGATATCCCCATGGTTCGTAGTTGCTTACGGGATGATCGGTGCTTCACTTTCGGGAGTAACTTTCATGTCGGTTCCCGGCTGGGTTAAGGAGACCCAGTTCAGTTATATGGTGGTGGTATTTGGATATCTTTTCGGATATTTTGTTATCGCCCTGGTTCTTCTGCCGCTTTACTACCGGCTTAAGTTAACATCAATTTACACTTATCTTGATCAGCGCTTTGGTTTCTGGTCGTATAAAACCGGGGCCGGTTTCTTTATCCTGTCAAGGATACTTGGAGCATCTCTGAGGATGTTCCTGGTGATAAATGTACTTCAGATATTTGTTTTTGATGCATGGAATATTCCATTTTGGGTCAATGTTCTTATTTTCATCACTCTGATCATTATTTACACCTTAAAAGGCGGCATAAGAACAATAGTATGGACTGACATGCTTCAGACAACTTTCATGCTGCTTGCTGTAGTTCTTTCAGTGGTTTATATAAGCAGGGAACTGGGATCACCGGTGTTTAAACTTGCCAGGACAGTTCTTGACAGCTCTGTTTCAAAAATGTTCATAACCGACTGGCATAATGAGAGATTCTTTGTTAAACAATTTCTCAGCGGAATGTTTATTACAATTTCAATGACCGGACTTGATCAGGAGATGATGCAGAAAAACCTGAGTTGCCGCAATCTCAGGGAAGCTCAGAAGAATATGTTCACATTTAGCGGTGTTCTTGTTTTTGTGAATTTTCTTTTCCTGGTTCTGGGCGCCTTCCTGCTTTTTTATGCGCAGGGTAAAAATATTTCAGTTACTTCAACTGATGATCTTTTCCCCACCGTAGCATTTAAATATCTGACTCCTGTTGCAGGAATTGTCTTTCTTGTTGGTCTGATTTCAGCTGCTTTCCCAAGTGCCGACGGGGCCCTGACATCTCTTACAACATGCGTAAGCCTGGATTTTCTTGGCCTTGAAAGGCGGAAAGGAATGACCGAAAAGGCTAAAACAAAAGCGAGATATACAGTGCATATCGCAATAGCAATTATATTCTTTATCTGCATCCTGACATTCAGATCATTGAATGACAGGGCTATAATTGATAAATTATTCACCATAGCCGGTTACACCTATGGTCCGCTTTTAGGTCTTTATTCCTTCGGACTCTTCACAAAAAGGCAGGTCAATGACAGACTTACGCCATTCATTGCTGTTCTTTCACCTGTTGCTTGTTTCTTCCTGAGTATGTATTCCGTGGAGTTGTTCAACGGATACAAGTTCGGATTCGAACTGCTCCTCCTTAATGGTTTCCTGACATTCATTGGATTGTGGATCTTCAGCCAAAGACCTGAAACATTTAAAAAGGTGTAATTACATTGTAATTACATTTGTTTGAGCGGATATTTGGTCTGTGATCAAAAATGAACCCCCCCGATTATAAATCACTACCACTGTTTTGTGTTGAGGTTTCTTCAGTTTCCTCTTCAACTGCTTCTGGTTTGGTTATGACGGTCTTTATTTTATACGGAATATTCCATGTAAGGAAGTAGCTTATCCCGGCCGCGCTCCTTTTTCCGCTATTTCCGTACCCGGGGAAATAGATCGGCCTCAGGTCACTGCCCCCGCCTCCTGATATTAATAGCTTCAGCCTGATAGTCCAGCCCATGCTGAAATTCCTGAAAATTTCAGTTTTTACACCCGGTGCAACTTCAATAAAATGCCCCATTGCCTTTTTGGCAGGGATTGATGAAGTTACAGTACCCCAATAATTTTCACTCTGAAAGGAGGGAGTTTCGGTATTGAACAGACTAATGCCATAGCGTAATCCGATGCCTGCCCAATATTTGCCCAGTGATATTTCGGGTTTCAGAAGGTTAAAATCGACACCCAGCCTCGCAAAGACACCCTTACTTGTATAATCGTAATTGTACTGGGAGTATTTATAGTTCAGATATCCGGCTTCAAAAACATAAGCCATCTTCTCACTTTTGTCAAATGAAAAATATCCCTCCATGCTTAAATTGTTCTTGTCGGAAAGATATATTCCCGGACCTGCAATATCGATACCAGCCCTTAGATTCAATGGGAACAGGATGGTATCCTGTGCAATCAGGTTACCGGCAGAAATAAAAATCAGGAGACTAGTAAAATATTCGGATATTCTCCTCATTTGCTGTTGTTATGTTGTTGGAACTCTTATAAATATAAAAAGCATTTCCTGTTGTGTAAGCTGTATCAAGCTGGTGGTAAAATGTATACCCGCACTCTTTTGATATCAGGTGCGGATAGCTCGAATAAAAGAAATGCATTGTGTCGGTCACATTATTTATCGTGATAATGAAAGTACATGATCCGGAAGATGCATCGAGGGGGAATTGAGCAGGTTGAATACCGGATTTCTTGTAATAGATTGTATCCGTCTTGTTCAATCCGAAAAGAGTCAGGGTTTCAGGTGTTGTTTTTTCCTTAGAGGTGTTGTTGTAAAATGTGGCTTTCAGGTATGCGTTAGTCTCTTCAAAGCATGCGCCCGGAGTACAGGATGTAATGACAGTTGAACAGGCTGCAATCAGCAAAGCAGAAAAGAAATGACCTGGTTTCTTCATAACGCTTTGAAAGTCCCAAAAATAATAAAAATTGCCGGCATTGGGTTACTCAACCATCTTCCTTAAATATTCCTCAGCTTTTCTAATTGCCGATAGTATTCCTGAAGGTTTTGTTCCTCCGGCAGATGCGAGGAATGGCTGACCACCACCTCCGCCGTTTATCTCAATGGCGATTTCTTTAATGATTGCTGCAGCATTTATATTTTTCTCCTTCGCAAGTGAATCGCTGACCATTACGAGTATATTAGCTTTTTCACTTACCTCAGCTCCAAGAACAAGAATCGTGTTATCGGATGAATTTCGTACCTGTGAAGCTATGTTTTTAAGAATTTCAACCGACCCCGGATCTATTTTGCCCGACATAAACCTTATCCCTTTTATCAGAACTGACTTACCGTCAAGTTCCCTGATGATTAAGGAAGCAGACTGAGACTCGAATTTTTCAATACTTTTCCTGAGATGTGTATTCTCAGCCATAAGTTTTTCGACACTCTCCTTAATATTTCCTGTGCTCCTTAGCAGTGTTGCAACTTCATCGGCCGATTCTAATTTATCATTTATGTATTTCTCAGCTTTTGCGGCCGTTACCGCTTCAATCCTTCTTATACCTGCAGCTATACCTCCCTCCGAAATGATCTTTATCATCCCTATGCTTCCTGTATTTCCGACATGGGTTCCACCGCATAATTCTATAGATTCACCGAACCTGACAACTCTGACAGTATCGCCATATTTTTCCCCAAACAGAGCCATGGCGCCCATATCAATCGCTTCTTTCATGGGAATACCCTCAAGGACTTTTATATTGCTGCTTTGCCTAACCATTCTGTTTGCAATCTCTTCCACCTTCTTCAATTCTTCTTTTGTCATCTTTGTGAAATGGCCGAAATCGAATCTGAGGCGATCGGGAGTAACGAGTGATCCCTTTTGTTCAACATGTTTTCCGAGAACCGATCTTAACGCAAAGTGCAAAAGATGGGTTGCGGTATGATTATTTGCAGTCATCTGCCGTTTTTCGAGATCGACCACAGCATGAAACTGAGCAAACGGATCAGTCAGTTTGCCATGGCTTACATGTATGACTGCATTATTTTCCTTTATAGTGTCGATGACAGATATCTTCTCCTTGCCGGAAATCAGCAATCCTGTATCACCAAGCTGACCGCCCGACTCAGCATAAAAAGGAGTCTTGTTCAGTACTATCTGAAGGCTCTCATTTCCCTTGAGTTTAATTTTCCGGTACTTTGATATCAGGACATCGTCTTCTGTTCTTGTGTAGCCGGTAAATTCAGTTTCATTAGTCTCTCTTACGATAGTCCAGTCACCTGCTTCAATAACAGCATCTTCCCTCGACCTGCTCTTCTGGTATTTCATCTCATCCTCAAACCCGGCAATATCAGTAATCATTCCATTCTCCTTCAGTATAAGCTGTGTGAGGTCGATTGGAAATCCAAATGTGTCATAAAGCTCAAATGCAGCCTTACCGGGCAGGATATTACTACCTTCCTTTCTGAGTTCTTTAATTTTCTTTTCAATAAGCTTTTGTCCTTTTCCAAGTGTTTTGAGGAAGGAGGTTTCCTCTTCAAGGATCACTTTGATAATATGATCCTTTGATGTTCTGAGCTCAGGATAAGTGTCTCCCATGACATCTGCCAGGACAGGTACCAGCAGGTGAAGAAACGGCTCTTCGGTGCCGAGGTTGTTGTACCCATATCTGACAGCACGGCGAAGGATCCTTCTGATAACATAACCTGCCTTATTATTTGAGGGCATCTGCCCGTCTGCTATTGAAAACGCAATAGCTCTGAGGTGGTCGGCGATAACCCTCATAGCAATATCCCAGATTTCATTGATACCGTATTTTTTCCTGGTAATAGCCGAGATCCGGTTTATTATTGACTGAAAAATATCCGTATCATAATTTGATTTCTTTCCCTGTACAACCATACAGAGCCTTTCAAATCCCATACCTGTATCCACGTGCTTTGAGGGAAGCTGTTCCAGTTTCCCGTTTGAAAGCCTGTTGTACTGTATGAAAACCAGGTTCCATATCTCAATTACCTGCGGGTGACCCTTATTCACAAGTTCATAGCCAGGCACTTTTTCCCTTTCTGATTCATCCCTGATATCCACATGAATTTCCGAGCATGGGCCGCAGGGTCCCGTTTCACCCATTTCCCAGAAATTATCCTTTTTAGATCCATCAATTATCCTTCCATCCGGATCTTTAAAGCAGCTTTTCCAGTAATTAAAGGCTTCATTATCCCGGGAAATATCCTCCTCAGGGCTGCCTTCAAAAATAGTTGAATAGAGCCTCTCTTCAGGGATGCCCAGTTTTTTAACCAGGAATTCCCAGGCCCACTCTATCGCTTCCTTTTTAAAATAATCTCCAAAAGACCAGTTCCCCAGCATTTCGAACATTGTATGATGATAGGTATCATGACCCACTTCCTCAAGATCGTTATGCTTCCCGGATACCCTCAGGCATTTTTGTGAATTGGCAACTCTGCGGCTTACAGGGAGTTTGTTTCCGAGAAATATATCCTTGAACTGGTTCATCCCTGCATTGGTAAACATAAGAGTTGGATCATTCTTCATGACCATTGGGGCAGAAGGGACTATCAGGTGCTCTTTTGAATGGAAAAAGTCAAAAAACAGCTTTCTCAGGTCGTTTGCTTTTAATGTAAATAACATATTATTACACAATAAGTAACTTTTATTTGAGTTTGTAAAATTAACTTAATTGTTTTAGATTTGTCAATCTCAGCATAAAAAACCAGAGCAGGTTATGTTCAAGCATAAGTATTTTCTTGATCTGACGGATCTTCAGTACAAAAAGGTAAGGTTGCCATGGAAGAGCATGCTTTTCCGTTTTGCATTATGGTCAATGGCTGCTGTAGTAATTACAATAATTTATTCATCAGTTTATAATAGCACGTTCGGTTCACCTAAAGAAAATGAATTAGGTCAGAAAATAGAGAACCTGAAACTGAAGTACTCAATGATGGGTATTGCTATCGATGACGCGCTGGAAACCCTTCATGATCTTGAGCTTTCTGACGGTAACCGTTACCGGCCAGTCCTTGATATGGATTCCATACCCGGTTCGATGCGTAATATGGGAGTTGGTGGTGTTGAAAGATATGAGGAGCTTGATGGCTATTACAATTCAGATCTGATGCTGACAAGCCGGAAAAAGGTAGCTGAAATAAAGAACAGGGCTACGATTCAGTTCGAATCATTCAAGGCGATTGAAGACAAAAAGAATGAATGGAAACGGGAGATGGAATATCTTCCAATGATAAGTCCGGTGAATGTGATTTACAGACTGGGTGACGGGATGAAATTCAGGGATAAACACCCGGTGCTCGGAACTCCTCAATGGCACCATGGACAGGATTTCAGAACTCCATACGGAACTAATGTTTATGCAACAGGTTCAGGAAAGATAATTGAAGCAGGATGGAATGGCGGCTTTGGTAATTGCATTGTTATTGACCATGGTTATGGCTTTCGGTCAACATATGGTCATCTCAGCAACATCAGGGTAACGGTCGGACTCAATGTCAAGCGTGGAGATATGATTGGTCTGAGTGGAAGTACGGGTACTTCTTCCGGTCCCCACCTTCATTACCAGATCGATCTTTTTGGACAGCATAAGAACCCTCTCTACTATTTTAACGATGACCTTACTGAGGATGAATATTTTGACATGATTCAAACACTCACCTCACAATCTAAATTCAGATAATAGTTCAACAAACTTTTTTATGATTCGGAGCCATGATTCAGAAATATTTATCTTTGCTGAATCATGAAACGCGTTAAGTACAAGTTTAACCCCGATTCATTAAGCTTCGACAAAATACGTCTTGGTGCCAAAGCTATCTTTCTCAGGTTACTTGCTTACCTGGTAGCTTCGGTGTTGATTGCAGTGGTGCTAAATTTCATGTATGGCCTGTTCTTTGACACTCCAAAGGAAAAAACTCTTAAACGTGAGATTGCGCAGATGGACCTTCAGTATGATTTGATTAGCAGGGATATGGGTAATCTCGAAACCGTAATTGAACATCTTCAGGAAACCGATGATAACCTTTACAGGACAATTTTCGGTGCCGAACCGGTACAGCCAACCCAGCGTCAGGCGGGTATAGGAGGGGTAAGCCGATATAACGACCTTGAGGGATTTAATAATTCAAACGTTGTTATCGAGACAGTTAAGAAGCTCGATGGTATAAGAAAAAGAGTTTATGTTCAGTCAAAATCGTTCGATGAGTTAATCTTGCTGGCTAGGGAGAAGGAAGAAATGCTCAGATCCATTCCTGCCATCATTCCCATTTCGGCTAAAGATCTTACAAGGATTGCTTCCGGTTTTGGGCTCAGGATCCATCCGGTTTATAAAATAAGCAAGTTTCATGAAGGGATGGATTTTACTGCACCGCTTGGAACAGATGTATATTCCTCTGGTGACGGAACAATAGAATCTGTATCATCGAGCAAGAGGGGCATGGGTAACTACATAATTGTAAATCATGGTTTCGGCTATTCATCAATATATGCTCATCTTGAGAGTTTTAATGTGAAAGCAGGGCAAAAGGTTCACAGGGGTGATGTGATAGGATTTGTTGGAAACACAGGGATGTCGGTTGCTCCTCATCTGCACTATGAAATCAAGCTTAATGGAGTAAATGTTGATCCGGTGAACTATTTCTTTAATGACCTTTCGCCTGCCGAATATGAAACAATGATTGAGATTGCATCAAGAACAGGCCAGTCTTTTGATTGATATTTAATTAACGACATGCCATATAAGGAGAAAACAATTGAGAAGCTCTACTATTCCATTGGTGAGGTCTCAAGGATGCTTAATGTCCCTGTATCCACTGTAAGGTTCTGGGAGAATGAGTTTGATATCCTGAAACCTATGAAGAACAAGAAGGGAAACAGGATGTTTACTTCAACAGACGTTAAAAATCTTGGGATCATTCACAGTCTTTTAAAGGAGGAAGGGATGACGATGGCTGGCGTGAAAAAGAAGCTTAAAGGGCAGTGGGATGAGGCAGACCATAAATTTGAGATCAGTGAATCGCTTCAGAAGATAAAAGGTCTCCTTATTGAATTGCGTAACAATATATAAATAATCCGCTGTGTTTTTGCCACATCATGAAACTATCACAACTTTGTTCTTATCTCGATACTGCTGTTCCCTTATCATTTCAGGAAGAATACGATAACTCAGGACTTCAGGTCGGTCTCCCGGAAAAGGAAATATCATCAGCGCTGATAACTCTCGATGTAACCGAGAAGGTAATTGATGAAGCAATTCAAAAAGGTTGCAGTATTGTTATTTCCCATCATCCCCTGATTTTCAGTGGTATTAAAAAAATAACCGGAAGATCGCCTGCCGACAGGATCCTGTTCAAGGCAATTAAATATGATATCGCTATTTACTCCTCTCATACCAACCTGGATATGATGAGGGACGGGGTGAGCAGGAAAATGGCACAAAAACTGGGATTGCAGAATATAAAAGTTCTGCAGCCTCTGAAGGGAAAGCTGATAAAACTTGTGACTTTCATCCCTGAGGATCATCTTGAAAAGGTCAGGGAGGCTCTTTTTAATGCCGGCGCGGGGTTAATTGGCAATTATGACCGTTGCGGATTTACTGTTTCAGGAACCGGCAGTTTCAGGGCAGGGGATGGAACAAACCCTTATGCAGGAGAAAAAGGCAAAGACCATTTCGAAAATGAAATACGATTTGAGACTGTACTTTTTTCGCATCTTAAGGAAAAAGTAGTGAATGCACTACTTGAGGCCCACCCTTATGAGGAAGTTGCCTTTGATACTTATATACTTGAAAATGATAACATTGATTATGGACTCGGTTGTAATGGGGATCTTGCGGAACCGGTAAGCGGGAAAGATTTCCTGAACCTGGTTTCGTCGGTGTTCGGGTCACGTGGAATCCGTTACTCCGGTCTGACAGGTAAGACGGTTAAGAAGATAGCTCTATGTGGTGGTGCAGGAGCTTCTCTTTTAAATAATGCTGTTTCATCAGGGGCAGACGCATTTGTGACAGGCGATATTAAATATCATACCTGGTTTGAAGCTGATGACAGGATTTTACTTGTCGATTGCGGACACTTTGAGTCTGAAAAATTCTCGACTGAAATATTATACGATCTAATTGTCAAAAAATTCCCTAAATTTGCAGTCCGGTTTTCAGAAACAAATACCAATCCGATAAACTATCTATAAAATGGAAAAAGTAAAAACACATGAGGCTGAGATATCAGTAGAGGAGAGGCTAAGAGCGCTATATAGTCTGCAGATGGCTGATTCAGAGATAGATAAAATAAAGACACTTAGAGGTGAGCTGCCACTTGAGGTACAGGATCTTGAGGATGAGATTGCAGGACTCGAAACCAGACTGGGCAACTTCAGGGAAGAGGTTGTCAGTCTTGATAAAGCAGTTTCAAAAAAGAATATTGAAATATCCGAAGCTGAGGCCCTTATAAAGAAATATGAGGAACAGCAGAAGAATGTAAGGAATAATCGTGAGTTCGATTCTCTTTCAAAAGAGATTGAATTTCAGAATCTTGAGATCGAGCTTTTTAATAAAAAGATCAAGGAATTTGCCATCCAGATAGAAGAAAAGAAACTGGTGATAGCCGACTCAGAGGCAACTCTTGCTGACCGCCAGGCGGATCTTGAGAATAAGAAGGCTGAACTCGATGAGATCATTTCAGACACCCAGAAGGAAGAAGAGGGTTTGTACAAAAAATCTGAAAAAATAGAGGCTGTGATTGAAAACAGACTGCTGACTGCCTATAAGAGGATACGTTCAAATGCAAGGAACGGATTGGCCGTGGTTCCTGTTCAGCGTGATGCCTGCGGAGGCTGTTTTAACCAGATCCCTCCCCAGCGACAGCTCGATATCAAGTCGAGAAAGAAAATTATAGTTTGCGAATACTGCGGCCGGATCCTTGTTGATGATGAGATCATAAGTGAAAGCCATCTTTAGGATGGAATAAAAAAAGTCAGAGTAACTTCATCGCTACCTGCCGGCAGACAGGCCCAGCATTGATAAACGCACTTATGATTACCTCAAAATTTCAAAAACTGATCTCCGAGGGTATCTCCGACAAACTGCCAGAACCCAAACTGTATGATCAGGACATCAATCATGCTCCTAAAAGAAAAGATATACTCAGCGCTGAAGAGAAAAAGCTTGCGATTAAAAACGCTCTGAGATATTTCCCGGTCCAATTTCACAAAACTCTTGCTGGTGAATTTGCCATGGAGCTTTATGACAGGGGAAGGATCTACATGTACAGGTTCAGACCTGAATATGTAATAAAGGCGAGGCATATTGATGATTTTCCCTATCGGTCGCGGCATGCAGCTGCTATAATGCTGATGATTTCAAATAATCTTGATGAACAGGTAGCTCAGCATCCGCATGAGCTCATTACATACGGTGGTAATGGGGCTGTTTTCCAAAACTGGGCTCAGTATCTTCTGACCATGAAGTACCTCTCAGAAATGACAGACGAACAAACTCTGGTTGTCAATTCGGGTCATCCTCTGGGCCTTTTTCCCTCCCATAAGGAAGCGCCGAGGGTTGTAGTGACCAATGGAATGGTAATACCCAACTATTCATCGCAGGATCACTGGGAGAAATTCAATGCACTTGGCGTGTCACAGTATGGTCAGATGACAGCAGGTTCATATATGTATATAGGGCCCCAGGGAATTGTCCACGGCACAACAATTACACTACTGAACGCATGCCGCAGGATTGAGAGTGAAACGAATTCTAAGGAACTGAAGCTGTTCGTTTCATCAGGACTTGGAGGCATGTCAGGCGCCCAGTCAAAAGCCGCCGGAATTGCCGGGGTAATTTCCGTTATTGCTGAAGTAAATCCAAAAGCTGTCAAAACAAGGTTTTCCCAGGGCTGGGTTGATGAGGTTATTTCCGATATGGACAAGCTTATCAGCAGGGTGCTCGAAGCTAAAAGGGATAACAGAGTGGTTTCCATTGCATTCAACGGAAATATTGTGGACCTGTGGGAGCAGTTTTCCAGAAATAATATTAAGGTTGATATCGGATCAGACCAGACTTCTCTTCATAATCCCTGGGCAGGCGGTTATTATCCTGCAGGGATCTCATTTGAAGAATCAAACCGGATGATATCCTCTGATCCCGAACAGTTCAGGGAGCTTGTCAGAGAATCTTTGAGAAGGCAGGTTAAGGCTATTAATCAGCATTGCGAAAGGGGAACATATTTCTTCGACTATGGAAATGCTTTCCTTCTCGAAGCTTCCAGAGCAGGTGCGGATATTCTTAATTCGTCAGGAGAGTTCAGATATCCTTCATACGTTGAGGATATTATGGGTCCTATATACTTTGATTACGGCTTCGGACCTTTCAGGTGGATCTGCTGCTCAAATGATCCGGCCGATCTGGTAATTACTGACAGGATCGCCTCAGAAACCCTTGAGAAAATACTTTCAGAATCCCCGAAAGAGATAAAACAGCAGATGTCTGACAATATCCGCTGGATAAAGGAAGCTGGAAAAAACAGTCTGGTAGTAGGTTCCCAGGCAAGAATTCTTTATGCAGATGCTGAAGGAAGAGCAGCAATAGCCGTGGCATTTAATTCAGCTGTCGGGCAGGGAATTATTTCTGCTCCGGTAGTCATAGGAAGGGACCACCATGATGTTTCAGGAACCGACTCGCCTTTCAGGGAGACCTCCAATATCAGGGATGGTTCAAAATTCACTGCCGACATGGCAGTTCAGAATGTCATTGGTGATGCATTCCGCGGGGCTACATGGGTCTCGCTGCATAATGGCGGAGGAGTCGGATGGGGAGAGGTGATCAACGGTGGTTTCGGGATGGTGCTTGACGGATCCAGGGAAGCGGAGAACAAGCTTAGAATGATGATTCACTGGGATGTAAACAATGGAATCGCAAGAAGAAGCTGGGCAAGGAATGAAGGTGCAGTGTTCGCAATTAAAAGGGAGATGAGGAGAACTCCCGGCTTGAAAGTAACAGTCCCTTATATTGCTGATGATAAAATTATTGATGAAGCTTTAGGGGTTTAATCTTGTTTTATAAGGACAACAGCTAAAGCCACAATACCTTCTTCACGGCCTGTAAAGCCAAGTTTTTCAGTGGTGGTAGCTTTTATGGAAATATTTTCGGAGTCGGTTTCGAGTATAACGGAAATGATATTTTTCATTTCACAGGAATATGACGATATTTTAGGCCTTTCGAGGCACACTGTACAGTCAATATTGATAACGCTGTATCCTTTTTCCCTGATCAGTTCATAAGTTCTTTTTAGAAGGATTTTGCTGTCGATTTTATTAAATTCCGGATCAGAATCAGGGAAATGATAACCGATATCCCTTAATCCGGCAGCTCCAAGAAGTGCATCACAAACAGCATGAAGAAGAACATCACCGTCAGAATATGCCACACAACCGTGATCGGACGGGATAATGACTCCCCCGAGCCATAGGTCCAGTCCTGGTTCAAGACGGTGAAAATCAATTCCCTGTCCTATCCGGATATTCATTTTAATTAATTGCCGTTATTCTGCAATGCATTAATATCGAATGCAAGTGAGAAGCGGAGAGTTCTTGCAAGAGGATGATTTGAAACGGTGGGCATCAGGTATGAGAAATCGATCGTGAAGCCCTTGAGCTTGAATCCTGCTCCGGCTGTAAAATATTTCCTGTTGCCTTTGCTTTCATTTTCATGAAAATATCCGGTTCTTAATGCAAACTGGTTATTGTACCAATATTCGAGACCAATTGAAGAGGTGATCTCACGGATCTCTTCCTTGAATCCTCCGGGTGCATCATAAAATGACTGGAATATTGCAACCGGAACACCAACATTCGGATCTTTACCGTCTATGATTTCCATATCGTTATTATAGACAGGAGGAGTGGGTACCAGAAGCTTATTAAAATCAATAGCAAGAGTGAGCTTGTTGAATTTGTCAAAGTTTATAGTTCCTGCACCACCAAGCCGCATATTCATGGGGATGAAGTCAGAGGTCTGCCCGTCGGAATAACTCATTTTTGATCCAATATTGGAGAAATTAAGTCCGAACGCCAGTTCCCCATCCTTGCTGAACATACTGACATCATTCCGGTAATAACCTGAAATATCTGCTGCAAACGAAGTCCCCGGCTTTGTTGCATCGCCTCCTGAATATGATCCGCCAGTCAGATTTGAATAGATGAATCTGAAAGCAATCCCACCGGAGAAGTGTTCGGCAAAGATTCTCGAATAACCAAGATCAAAAGCCAGTTCATTCGGTTTAAAAGTCCGTTCAAGGTTCCCGAAATCATCTGTAAAAGGAACGTCTCCCAGGGATGAATATAACAGACTTGCACTTGCCACCTGTTTATTGTCGAGCCTGTAGTATCCTGTCAAATATGCGATATTGATATCAGGAACAAGGTTCCTTAACCATGGTGAATATGATATTCCAACACCCGCTTTCCCGTCGATAAAAGCAAATTTTGCAGGATTCCAGTGCTGACTGTAAGCATCCGGGGATGTGGCCACACCGGCGTCGCCCATTGCACCTGCCCTTGAATCGGGTGCTATGGACAGGAAGGGAACAACTGTCTGTATAGCATTCAGTTCCTGAGAATAGATCTTCGCGGTGCCGGCAAATAGCAATAAGAATAATATAGCTGGAGTAATCTTTTTCTTCATACTTTTATATATCTTTTTTGATTTCGCAAATATAAAACAAATTAATCGGCGACTTATTGTGCGGCTGTTAATAAATGATCATTCTCCCTGAAATAGTGGAAGTTTCACCATTCCCTGCAGAGATTGTCACCCTGTATGGGTAAACACCTCTCCCTGCTCTTTGTCCGCCTGAGGTATTACCATCCCATTCTACAGGGGCAAGCTGGTACCCGGTCGAAAGAACATATGTCTTCAATATTCTGATTACTAAGCCGTTCAAACTAAAAATAGTAATGGTTACATCAAACGTTTCATCGGGACGATTATGCTCTGCACTGATTTTTGTTCTTTCAATAAAAGGATTTGGATAGTTAAAAAGGTTTTTAAGGATAAATTTTTCTCCCTTTTCAACAAGAAAAATTATTGATTTCTCACTCGAATTGTTGAAATTATCCCAGGCCTTTAAAGTGATGGTGTGACTTCCGGGACCAAGCCCTGAGAAATTGTAGATCAGACTTCCCTTACTGTAGCTTCCGAAGTCATTTTCAAAATAATTATTAAGAATAACGGGAGCAGTGCGATCGTTGTCAAGCCAGCACGAAAGATCGTGTCCTATGCCTGTTCCGGCAGTATTAATTCCCCCTGTGTCTTCTATCAGCGCCAGCAGTCTGGGATTGCTGTCAGTTACACCTCCACTGTGAAAAAGAGTGTCGTTTAAAAAGAGGCTTATTGCAGGTCCCTCATTATCAATATTATTTTTGTTGTTGAATCCACCGGTGACAATACCTGAAAAACTACCTTTCATATCCCTTGTCTGATCATTGGCATAATAACTTATCTTCCCCCTGCCCGGTAAATAATCAATATCCCTCGGAACCATGAATGTGAATCTGAATTTTCCGTTTACTGCCCTAGTTTTGCCGCTGAAAAGAATATTATTCTGTTCCTCGAATTCCATTTTCTGTCCGCCGTCGTTAGCAAGTGTTTGAATTTCCGACGGTTTTCCGAAAATCACAGGAGAAACAACACCATTGAAGTCAGCTGACTGATTTCCTGAATTATCTTCAATATGGCCTGCAACTGTTAGCAATGACAGCGCCTTCAAAGTGTCGATAGGGCCTCCAGCCGGAACATTGTTTATCGAATCAGTAACGACTTTCCCGTGCCATGGATATGAAAGCCTTACGGCAGGATCGCCGAGGAGCAGGAAGTTCCTTTTATTTGTATTGTTCCCCGACATATTTTTGGCAATCCTGATTATATCTCCCAGTCTCTTGGCCTTTCCTTCATCATCAGGGGTAAAAGCGGCATCAAAAATATTTCTGTTAAGAGCATAATTCGGTGCTGAATATACAAGCCGTGTTGTTGACATCAGGGCGATAGCACCTCCTTTCCTGTAAAGTAGGATTTTTTCGCCTGATGAAGGTTTTCCGGTTATGCTTCCGGTAACGCTGTTTATTGTAATTTCATCAAATCTGCTGAATTCGCATGTTGCAGTAATAAAAAGAGGAAGCCTGGAAATATTTTGCCATTTGTCAATATCCCCGGAGGTGATTACTCTCTCGTGTGCCAGGCTGGTTTCATTTCCATGTCCTATATAATTGAAAACCAGCGTTCCGGAATTTATCCGGTCGTTTATCGCCTTCGTCACGTCAGGATAAAACTGGCCCGTGGACGTTGTGATCTGATTATATGCATCAAAATAGATCTTGTCAACATTCACCCAGGGGGCACGTTGCGCGACAATGGATGCAAGGCCTTCAGCATCGGACATATGAGTATTGCCGTCCTCATCATCTGCCGTAATGCAAACGATATTTTTCCAGTCTCCCTGGTTAGCAGGGCTGAGGTAACCTTCAATTTTTGAAACTACTATTCCGGCTTCAGTGGTATCCGAAACCGGTAACCTCCCGATCCCCAGATCCTCAGATCCGGAATCTTCACCTTCCCCGTTTTCGAGAAGTCCATAGAAATCATCGGAAGTAAATGACGAGATTATTATGTTTGAATTCCTTGACTGATATGTCGGTATATAATTCGTGTTTCCCGGAGGTGGAGTCTTATTTTCAAAAGAACCATCTCCGAATAAAAGCAGATATTTAAGAGGACGATCGGTGCTCTTCTGAAGCAGGAACTTCATCCTCATGAAATTTCTTATGGCAGCAATATCGGGAATACCACCTGAAAATTCATTGTATATCTGTTCGGGTGTTACAACGAGCGATGCCAGTCCGCTGTTCTTTCGATGTATTTCAGCAAGCTGCATTGAATAAGCGATAAATAATGGATGAGTAACAATTATCATATCAGCTGCGGGTGAAGAGTGAAGATCCTGGTTGGGTAAAACTGCAGGCTTTATGACAGGCGATCTGGCATTGGTGCTAAGGAAAGCAATAAAAGTCCTCAGTGTGTCAGTTGTCAGTTTAAAAATAATATTCTCACCTGTTCCTGAATAATGGATAGCCTCAGGTGCAGCGGGATCCGTTACATCCCAGATCTGTGTACCTTCGAATGAGCTTTTTATTGTGAATTCCGTAACAATACCGTTTCCTGATGATTTTGAGTCTGTAAAACTTGCAGTTACCCCTTCAAATTTATTAAGTCTTCTGGCATGAAGTTTCACGTAATCAATCCATCCCTTTGCTGATATATCGCCATTATTTGCAAATGAAACTTTAAATACAGGCTGCTGGGATGATGGAACAAACTCACCTTCTGCCATTTCATCCCGGGCATAAGTTCCTGTGGTGGAGGATAGGTTGATCCCGTTAACAGGAACTGTGCTGATAATGGATCCATTTTCAGTAAATCTGAAAAGTGTTGAAGCAGATGCTCTCGCAAGAACCCTTATTGTATACTTTATCTTATCGGCAGTTAAAATATCCTTAAATCCGGGATTTACTTCGGCATCCTTAGAATAACTTGCAGGCTGGTACCATTCTCTTCCGGAATGGAGCAGGTTTTCAGTCTCCTTTTCATGGATATACAAGACATCTGACGCAGCAGAAAAGTAATTAGGCTGTAACAAGGAAACCTTTGCGTCAACGATTTTTTTACCTTGTTGTGGTCCTGATGTTATGAAATAGAATGCAGTATCGGAATAATTATGCCTCAGATAATTAAACTCTCCTGTTGAATTATCAAAAATCCACCTGTTTGTCCCTTTGCCGTAAAACAGCAGATAGTCGCCTTCATTGAAGATCCCGTCGGTACCTGCATTTATGTAAATGGCAATTTCCTTAAGGTCATCAGGTTCTGTGCCATCATTGAAGTATGAAAGCTGACCCTGATTGTTACCGAAGATCCTTGGATTTGAGGGGTAATCCAGTCCAAGCTGTTTCAGTCTGGGAAAGTCAATCCTGTATATATTGTCTTCCGTGACTGCAATTTTAAACCACTTCCCTGAAGAGAGAACTGAGGAAGAAGAATAACTTTCCGTAATTCCGCTGAGGGGCAAATTCAGGGAGAAAAGCATAACCGCAAAACACGCTATTTGAACCGGTCTTACCATTATTCTGGGCAAAGATATAAATGTAGTTCAGGTTTTTAATTTATTTTGCGGAATGAAAAACGATTTGAATGAAATTTTAAGCAGGTTCAATACGTTGATATTACAGTTTATAATAATATGATAAAACGTCCCGGGCTGGCATGCATCATAATTTTCTTTTTTTCTGAAGCATTATTATCTCAGGAAACGAATTATGGTCCGGGTTACCAGACAATGATAGTAAATAACCCTGCTTTTTCAGGAAGCAGCCTTGATGGGACGATGAGGCTCTCTTATCTTAATTTCTATCCGGGGAATAATTATAATTTTCATTCTGTATTTCTTTCATATGATTCTTACTTCCAGTCTTTACACGGAGGAGCGGGTTTCTACATTTCAAATGATTTTATCGGAGGAATAGTTAACGATCTGAGGGGTGGTCTGTCATATTCTTATTTCTTACAGGCAGGGAAGGATTTTTATATTAATGCCGGGCTGTCTGCCTCGTTTTTCCATCGGGGTTTTAATTTCAGCGATGCTGTTTTTCCTGATCAGATTGATCAAATGGGAGTAATATCCCGGCCCTCATCCGAATTAATGTCAAATGAAAACACAACCGTGTTTGATGCAGGTACAGGGTTAATGTTCTTTTACAAAAGACTTGCAGGGGGATTTGCCATAGCACACCTTACCCAACCAGATCTGGACGGAAGCGGGATGTATGTTGAAAAGCTTAAGCGCAAATATCTGGTCACCTTAATTGCAGATTTTGATCTGAAAAAAGGGAGCGGACTTAAAATTATGCCTGTTGCCTCATTTGAAATGCAGGGAAATTACATATTTTCAGGTGCAGGAGCAGTGGTTCAAGCCAATTACCTGTCGTTCAATTCAGTATTACTTGTTGATAATAATAAAAACATTGATGTTCAGGCAGGTTTTTCATTCCGCCGGGAAAAAATCAGCTTGTTTTACAATTACAGGTTCAATCTTGCATCAGCCAATTCATTAATGCCATTTTCCCTGGTTCATCAGACTGGTCTGACATTCAGTTTACACAATGTTGAAAAAAGAATTAAATTCAGTACAATAAATGCACCTTATATGTAGTTATATTTGATGTCCGAAAAAACATTTTCAGAATAAAAGAAAATTTATAAATTCATAAATGCCATTAAAATTAAGGAGTTATGTATAGATTCAGAACCTTGTCGGTTATATTTATTGCTGCACTGATTCTTTTTTCGTGCAAGGGGGGCAAGAAAGGCGACTCGAATGTTTCATCCACTACGGGGTGGAAGTATAATGACCCTGACAATGGGGGATTTGAAGTTGCATTAGGTGCGGAACAGAAAACTGGTCCTGGTCTCGTGCTTATTGAAGGAGGTCGTTTTACAATGGGACGCGTGGAACAGGATGTGATGTTTGACTGGAACAATATACCAAGAACTGTTACTGTATCCTCTTTTTACATGGATGAGACAGAGGTAAGAAACGTAGACTATCGCGAATACCTGTTCTGGATAAAAAGAGTTTACAAGGATTATCCTGAAGTTTTCAGAAGAGCTTTACCTGACACTCTTGTGTGGAGGAGTCCGATGGGTTTCAATGACCCTTATGTACAGTACTATTTCAGGCACCCTTCATATAACAACTATCCTGTTGTGGGTGTCAGCTGGATTAAAGCAAATGATTACTGTCTCTGGAGAACAGACAGGGTGAATGAGCAGCTGCTGATCGATGAAGGAGAACTCAACCCTGATCCGAACCAGCTTAATGAAAAGAACTTCAATACAGAAGCTTACCTTGCGGGACAATATGAAGGAGTTGTAAATCAACTTCGCGAAAGTCTTAATCCCAATCAGACTGAAAGGCGTACAAATTTTGAGGATGGTTTGCTCCTGCCCGGGTACAGGCTTCCAACCGAAGCAGAATGGGAATTTGCTGCATATGCTCTAAGGGGCAATACATTCGAAGAACGTGTTTATGAAAGAAGGATCTACCCCTGGGATGGTCATAACGTAAGAAATGCTGCCAAAAAATCTCGTGGGGAGATGATGGCCAACTTTGTCCGGGGCAGGGGAGATATGATGGGAGTTGCCGGAAGTCTGAATGACAACGGGAGTATAACGACCGATGTGAAATCATACTGGCCGAATGATTATGGTCTTTACTGCATGGCAGGGAATGTAAATGAATGGGTTCAGGATGTCTACCGTCCACTTACCTCAGAGGATGTTGATGGATTTAATCCTTACAGGGGCAATGTCTACACTGACCTCAGAAGAGATGTAAACGGACAGATTGTTGGTAAAGATAAACTCGGCAAGCTTTTTGTCGATACGGTTAAAGATACAGATGTTGCAAACAGATACAATTATCAGAAGGGTGATTACAGGAATTACAGGGATGGGGATCTGTCATCATCAATTACAACCGGAGCTGACTGGAACGTTGATGACAATAGAAAAGGTTCATCAAGAATGTATGTTCAGGAAGAGAAGGATTATTTTACGCTTATTAACGATAATGCAAGGGTATATAAGGGTGGTTCATGGAAAGACAGGGCATATTGGCTCAATCCTTCCACAAGAAGATTCCTTGATCAGGAAAGCTGCAGGGATGATATCGGATTCAGGTGTGCAATGATAAGAGTAGGAAGTCCGTCAGGATTTTAAGGTAATAGAAGAATTTTATATATATTGCCTCATTATGAATCCATAATGAGGCATTTTTTTAAAGTTATGAAAACAGAACAGCTTTACAGGATATACAGGGAAGAATCGACTGGAGTCTCAACTGATTCCCGGAACGTAAAAAAAGGTCAGTTGTTTTTTGCGCTTTGGGGCCAGAATTTTAACGGCAACAAGTATGCGACGGAAGCCATTGATAAGGGAGCTTCATATGCAGTAATTGATGATCCAGTATATGAAACCGAAAAAACGATCCTTGTTGAAGATTGTCTTATCGAACTGGCTGGACTGGCACTTTATCACCGGAAAATGATCAAGGCACCGGTACTTGCTATAACCGGCACGAATGGCAAGACAACCACAAAGGAACTCATTGCCGCGATAATGTCAAAGAAGATTAAGGTTCACTACACAAAAGGAAACCTTAACAATGAAATCGGATTGCCGCTGACAATTTTATCGGCACCTGAGGATACCGAGATGATGATCCTGGAAATGGGGGCAAATCACCTTGGAGAGATCCGGGCATTGTGCAATATTGCGCGACCCGATTACGGCATAATCACAAATATAGGGACAGCTCATCTTGAGGGTTTTGGGTCATTCGAAGGAGTTCTGAAAGCTAAAGCTGAGCTATATGAGCATCTCAGGAAAGTAAATGGCATAGCTATTTACGACGATCAGAATCCATTGCTGACAGAGAAGATATATAAGCTTGTGAACAGGGGGATTCCCTACTCAAATCCGACAGGTGTGGAACTGATAGTTGAAGCTTTACCTTCGGAGATGAATCTGGCTGTAAGGGTAAAATATCAGCATAAGACATATGATATTCAGACAGGTCTTTTTGGCGCTTATAACCTTGAAAATATTAAGGCAGCCATAGCTACCGGACTTTTTCTGGGAGTCGAAATGGAAGAGATCGCCGAAGCCGTTGGAAAATACCAGCCGGGCAATAACAGATCGCAGATAAAAACAACTCCGAACAATACCCTGGTCTGCGACTCCTATAATGCAAATCCTACAAGCATGATGGCTGCAATAAATTCATTTTATGAACTTAAAACAAACAAGAAAATACTGATCCTTGGAGATATGCTGGAACTCGGTGATAAGAGCGAAGAGGAGCATCTGAGGGTTCTCGAGGTGCTAAAATCCCTGAAACCCGGAAAAATATTGCTGGTCGGGAGCACTTTTCAGAAGATCTCTGCCGGAACTGATTTCAAGTCATTTTATGATGTCGAAAAGCTACGGGAGCATCTCAAGGCAGAACCTGTAAAAGGAAACCTGATACTTGTAAAAGGTTCGAGAGCAATGACTCTTGAGAAGATTTATGATCTCCTTTAATTTTCCTGTATTTTAACTGCGAGAGGTTCAGTTACGAACTTAATATTTATTAACAGCACTTCCGGGCGGCTGCCCGATCTTACTCTCGGGCCCCACAGTCCAAATCCGGAGGATACAATATAATGTGTATTGCCTCTTTTCTTATAACCATAGCTCAGTTCATATATCTTAGCAGTAAGGTAATTTAACGGCCACATCTGCCCATTATGTGTATGGCCTGAAAGCTGAAGGTCGACGCCGTTCATCTCAGCATCGCCAAGGTCAAGCGGTTGATGATCAAGCAGGATAACAGGTTTGGTATGATCAACTGACTTCATAAGCTCATCAAGCGGTTTCCGTTCTGTGCCGTAAAACCTTTTTGAATCCCGGTCAAGTCTGCCGATAAGTTGAATTCCACCTTCTATTGTAACGGATTCATCTTTTAGAATTCTTATTCCCTTGCTTTCAATATACGGAATAGTCTTTTTCGCACCTCCAATGAATTCATGATTCCCGGTAATTGCAAAGAGTCCGTCGATGCATTTGGGACAGGTAAAATACTGCAAAAGATCACCACGCAAAACCGGACCTATTTCACCATCCACTATATCGCCAAGGAGCAGGACCAGATCAGGTTCCAGCTTTACAAGGATCTCCGAAAGCTGCTTAATACTCCTTTTCCTGATAATGCTGCCAAGATGTATATCTGAGACAGCAGCAATCCTGAGATCCTTCACTTCTCCGGCTGACTTATTGATTGTGATATTATAGGTTTTAATTTTCGGAATAATTGCGTTAATAAATCCGCCTGCAATAAGAATGAAGGAGATAATCAGAGTAATAATGTAAGCCCATTTCCTGAAAACCATTATATCGCTGTTAATTACTCCTGATATCCGGAGAGCCACTGCTATTATATCTGAAATAAACAGGAAAAGAAATCCGTAAAGCATAAAAGCCATCCAGAATCCACCTATGATATTCAGGATATCTGATAAAACTGAGCTATGACGCGTTTCAAGAATTTTTCCAAAAACAAAAGCTGATGCGAGGAGGAAATAAATTAGCAGATACCAGATCCTGTTATTCTGGAAGGCAGTTATCGAGCCATATCCTTTGGAATAGATATAAATATTTGCAAGAGAGTAAATTGTGAGTACAATTGCCAGGAACACTATAAGCTGGTATGTTTTCATTCAAATCAATTTCATATGTTGATACTGCTGAAGGTTTTTTCCCCTTTTATATAAAACCTGAAAACAATACACTTGTTCACTAAATGACTCACAGTATTGTTTATTGTTAAATTTTTCACAAACTCCCTTTTAACCTTTAGTGGTCCAATATTTTTATAATAATCGAGATGTGCTTTCCAGACAGCTTTTGCATTTCCGGTTCTGCCTTTAGTGATAAACATTATAGCTGCCACTCCGTCAAGTATCATACGGATAAAAATTGTTTTGTTCAGCTTGTTGTCAGGAAGGTTTTTATAAAGTAAAAAAAGATTATTCCGGAAATTAAGGTAGGTTTTAAGCTTTGAATCATAGGGCAGCGATCCTCCTCCGGCGTGATAAATTACGGACCGGGGTACGCAGGAAACACGGAACCCGGCCAGATGAAACCGCCAGCAGAGATCGACCTCTTCCATATGTGCAAAAAAATCATCGTCAAAACCCCCGCATTGTTTCCAGGCTTCCGACCTTACCATCATACAGGCTCCTGAGGACCAGAAAATATCTGTGGTGTTATCATACTGGCCAGAATCTTTTTCAACATTTTCAAAAATTCGCCCCCTGCAGAATGTGTAGCCGAATTTATCAATGTATCCGCCTGCTGCACCGGCATATTCAAAATGATCCCTTTCATGAAATGATCTGATCTTGGGCTGGCAGGATGCCACATCAGGATACTGGTCCATGTGTTTTATCAAAGGTTCGAGCCAGCCTTCAGTTACTTCGGCGTCAGAGTTCAGAAGCACGAAGTATTTTGCAGTGATCTGATTCAGAGCCAGATTGTAACCACCGGCAAAGCCATGATTACTTTCGAGCCTTATTATCGGTACCTCACTTAAATTCTTTGATACCCACTCTGGCGAACCGTCAGTTGAACCATTATCGGCCAGATAAACCACCGTTCCGGCCCCAGTAGAAAACCTTACAACACTCTCAAGGAATCTCTGGAGCCAGGTCAATCCATTCCAGTTTAATATAACAACAGCAGTTTTAATCATTTACAGCCTCTTTTTTATATTTCCACCTGCGGTGGGTCCAGAGCCAGTATTCAGGTTTTTCCCTTATCAATTCTTCAAGCCGTTTGACATGGGAGTTAGTCACAAAATATTTTGGCAGGTCCTTTGTGCTTTCAAATAACAGTTCAATAGTCAGATTGTAATATCCCCGGCGGACCTTCCGCATATTAAAAAACACAACAGCCATATCATATTTTGCAGCGATCTTCTCAATTCCAAGAAATACGGGAGTCTCCTGATTCAGGAAATCAGTATAGTATTCAATAAGGGTTTTTGCAGGTGTCTGGTCAGACATGAATCCGTAAATACCCCTGATGTTATTGTTCCTGTTTTCAACAATTCTCCTGACAATCATTTGCATTGGAGCAAGTTTCCCATTATTTCTTGTCCTGTTATTATTAATGAAATTATTGATCAGTTTATTCTGTAATGGCTTGTATATTCCTATGCAGGTATATTTTGTAAATATCGGCAAGAAAGCCGACAGCCATTCCCAGTTGTTATAATGACTGAATGCTACCGCCACATCGCGTCCTGATTCATACAGATTTTCGATAAGTTCAGGATTGAGAATCCTGAATCTCTTTTCTATTTCCTTTTTGCTGAAGTGAGTAAGCTTAAGGGTTTCAATAAACAGATCAGCCAGGTGTCTGTAAAAATTTCTGCTGATCACAGCTATCTCTTTCCCCGATTTTTCAGGAAAGGAATTACGAAGGTTTTCAGAAACTATTTTTTTCCTGTATGACGGGAAGTAATACAATAAGATGAAGAGAATATCGGATGATATATACAGAATTCTCAGAGGCAACAGGGTAATTATCCAGTTTATTCCGTAGAAAATATAGTATCCGGCAGTTCCCATTATGTTACTTTGATTTATCCTTCATAAAATTACCGATTATTTCAAGTGTCTCATAATAGATAAGGGAGTTCGAAGCGATTGTTTCATCGCCTGTAAGCCCGGACATGTTGCCTGAAAAATCGCTGAATCTGCCCCCGGCTTCCCTTACAATAAGCATTCCTGCTGCAATGTCCCACAATTTCAGGTCATATTCAAAGAAAAGGTCAAACCTTCCGCATGCCACATATGACAGGTCGATAGAGGCACATCCAAGTCTTCTCAGTCCATGGGTGTTTTTTACAAGAAACGTAAGGAGATTCATATACGGGTTGAGCCTGTCGAAAAGATTATATGGAAAACCTGTTGCTGCGAGCGATCCTGCCAATTTTGAAGTGGATGAAACATGGATTCTTTTGCCATTGAGCCAGGCCCCGCCGTTTTTCCAGGCTGAAAAAGTTTCATCTCCGCCAGCTTCATGAACCACTCCCGCTATTATCTCATCGTTTTCCATCAAACCGATGCTTACTGCATAGGGATGCACGCCATGAAGGAAATTGGTTGTTCCATCGAGAGGATCTATTACCCAGTTGTATTTTAATCCTTTTTTGGCTGATGTCCCCTCTTCTGCTATAAACCCGGCTTCGGGGATCAGCGGAGCAAGCTTTTCGATCAGCATCCTCTCTGAACCTTTGTCGACATATGTCACAAAGTTGTTTAATCCTTTAGTCTCGGTATCGTTTATATTAAAAACAGCCGACTCCTTTTTTATGAATTCACCAGCCATTCTGGCTGCGGATTCAATTTCAGTACAAAGAGCTTTTAGATCTGTCATGATTTAATCAATTAATTCTGCCGTCATTCTGCCTGTTCCTGAAATTCCTGTCAGTCTTGCGGTTTTAATCGTTCCTGCAAGGCTTGTTTTCCACGGATACTCTGCCCGCAGATAGTTTCCTGTGAACCCTGTAATCATACCTTCACTTCTGTTATGTTCAAAAAGAATTTCAACGGTCCGGCTTATATTCTGCTTTGAGAATTCAAGGTGCTTGTTTTCAGAAAGGCTGATCAGTCTCCTGCTTCTGTTCTCCCGGATACTGAAAGGCACTTTGCCTGACATGTTCCCGGCTTCTGTACCCGGCCGTTCAGAAAAGTTGAAAACATGCAGGTAGGAGACCGGCATCTCCCGGAGAAAACTGAAGGTGTCTTCAAAATCATTATCTGATTCCCCGGGAAAACCCACAATAACATCGGCCCCTATTCCGGCCATTGGTATATTCTTCCTGATTAACTCTATCCTGTCACCGAACTGATTCCTTCTGTATCTTCTTCTCATTAACCTTAGCACTTTGTCGGAACCGCTCTGCAGAGGTATGTGAAAATGGGGCATAATTTTTTTGCATTCTGCAGCCAGTCCTATTATTTCATCTGTCAGCAGGTTGGGTTCGATTGATGATATCCTGTACCTTTCAATTCCGTCAACCTTTATCAGTTCCCTCAGCAATGATTCAAAATTCTCTCCGGTCGATTTGCCGTAATCACCAATATTTACTCCTGTCAGAACAATTTCCTTAACCCCTTTCCCGGCAATCTTCCCTGCCTCCAGGATAAGCGAGCTTATATCCTGATTCCTGCTTCGTCCTCTTGCGGCCTGGATAGTGCAGTAGGAACATCTGTAATCGCATCCATCCTGAACCTTGAGAAATGAGCGTGTTCTGTCGCCCATTGAAAAGGAAGGGTGGAAAACGTCAGGATCGGCCAGGTAATTCGAGTGAATTTCTGCAACTTTCTTTTTTTCAATTTTTTCAAGAAAAGCTGCTGCATCGTATTTCTCATTTGTTCCCAGGACAAGGTCAACACCCGGAATTAATGAAATCTCATCCGGTTTTAACTGCGCATAGCATCCTAAAACAGCGATGACTGCATCGGGTGACTCTTTAATGCATTTCCTGATCATCTGGCGGCATTTCCTGTCAGCGATATCGGTTACGGAGCATGTGTTAATAACGTGAATATCAGCTTTGGCGCCCGGTTTGACCTTTTCAAACTGATCCTCAGGAAATGACCTTGAAATTGTAGATGTTTCAGCAAAATTCAACTTGCATCCCAGAGTATGAAATGCTACCTTTTTCCTGATTCTTTCCATTGATTATTTCCGGCTTGCCTGCGGGAGCTTTGTAATGAAGACATTTCTGAATTCAACATCCTTGCCTTCACTCTGGAGGCAAATATGTCCTTTGGTGTCTGAAATACCTGTAGCTTTATTCTGAAGAGTTCCATTAACAAAGACTTCAATTGTATTTGACTTGCATATCACTTCCAATGCATTCCATTCCCCAACAGGTTTCTCGGACGATGCAGACATTTTATTCACGACCCTTGAATTGCCTTTCAATTCATTCATTTTAGATCCGTTCATGCAGATAAAGTCGCCGGCATTCCCTGACTTAAGCTGGCATTCAAAACACTTTAACCAGATGGTATCCGGGAGCTGGGCATGAATAAATACACCGCTGTTTGCAGCTTCACCGGGATAACGCCATTCTGCATGCAGCTTGTATTCAGAGTATGTATCTTTTGTTCTCATATAACCGAATGGATCTCCCTTAATATGAATAACTCCGTTCTGAACTGTAAATACGGCAGCAGGGTCAACTGCAGGATCTTTAAGGTGGAAAGCCCAGTTTGAAAGGTTTTTACCATTAAATAGCTGAATGTTTACCGTTTTATCACCTCTCCTGTTCTTCTGGGCTCTTGAGTTTTTCTCTCTGGCCTGCCCATATGTCCCTGATGATGCTCCGGTAAGGATTATCAATGAAAATAAAATGAATCTTAATAATGTAGTTTTCATGGTTTAACTTTTTTGAATTAATAATTGGAACTCCTTAATCAGAAAGTATATTAAAGCAATTTGCTTGCAAGTTCTGCAAGGAAACTGCGCTCTCCCTTAACAAGGTTCACATGTGCAAAAATATCCTGATCCTTCATTTTGTCTGAAAGATAGCTTAACCCGTTTGATGCTGTATCAAGGTAAGGGGAGTCGATCTGTTCAATATCGCCGGTAAAGACCATCTTTGTTCCTTCTCCGGCCCTGGTTATGATAGTCTTAATCTCATGAGGAGTAAGGTTCTGAGCTTCATCGACTATGAAGAAAATACTAGAAAGGCTTCTTCCTCTGATATATGCGAGAGGTGTGATAACCAGTTTTTCCTCTTTCACCATCTCATTTATCCTTAGAAACTCAGGGCTCTGGTGACTGAATTTATGTTTAATGACGGTAAGGTTGTCATACAAGGGAGTCATATAAGGGTCCATTTTCTCCTTGACATCACCCGGGAGGAATCCCAGATCACGGTTTGCCAGCGGGACTATAGGTCTTGCCAGAAATATCTGTTTATATCGTTTATGCTGTTGGAGTGCGGCAGCAAGAGCAAGCAGGGTTTTACCCGTCCCGGCCTTGCCGGTAAGCGAAACAAGCTGTATGTCAGGATTTGAAAGTGCATCCAGGGCGAAAGTCTGTTCCGCGTTACGGGGATCGATACCGTATGTGGTCTGTTTGATCACCCTGTTCAGAAGTTTATTTGCAGGATTAAAGTGTGCAAGAGCGCTGGCCCCACTGTTCTTCATAATGAAGAACTGGTGCCCCTTTGTTTCCGGATCGATCTTAAAGTCTGCAACACTGACTCCCTCAGGAACTTCATAGAGCTTGCTTATCAAAGCATGATCTATCCCTTCCAGCACCTGGATCCCCTTGTAAAGGTCATCTATATTTGCCACTTTATCGTTCTGGTAATCCTGTGCTATTATTCCAAGCGATTTTGCCTTCATCCTCAGATTTATATCCTTGGTGATAAGCACAACCGTTTTGTCCTTGTTCGAGTTGCATACATACTCGGCAATTGCCAGGATACGGTGATCAGCGGTTCTTTCGGGAAATGACTGGCTGACTTTTTCTGAAAAATCGCGCCCTGTTTCGATATGCAGGTTTCCAAGATTCTCTCCCAGCGGGATATTTGCCGTCAGAAGCATATCTCCCGAAAGCTTATCAAGCTCCCTTGTGAACTCACGGGCGTGAAAATTAATTATATCATTGCCTTTTTTGAATTTATCGAGCTCCTCAAGGACAACTATCGGAATTATGACATCATTTTCCTCGAAATTATAAATGCATTTGTAATCGTGCAGTAAAACATTTGTGTCAATAATAAAAAGTTTTTTATTGTGTTTCTTCTTCATAGTTAAGTAATTTAAAATCAATGAGCTGTATTTTATGAATACATTCTCTTAGCACCCGCCAAAATTAACTAAAATAAAGATTACATTGTTGCATATGTTGAAAGTATGTTAATTTGTATATGAATTATAAACAGACCATCGACTTTCTTTATAGTCAGCTGCCAGCCTATCACAGGATTGGCAAAGCTGCTTACAAGAATGATCTTCGGAATACGATTGAACTAGATGATTATCTTGGCCATCCGCATTCAGGTTACAGGACAATCCATGTCGCAGGGACCAATGGCAAAGGTTCAGTCTCTCATTTGATCGCCTCAGTTCTTATGGAAGCAGGTTATAAAACGGGTCTGTATACTTCCCCGCATCTTAAAGATTTCAGGGAGAGGATCAGAGTCAACGGTAAAATGATTCCTAAAAGTGCTGTTAATGAATTTATAAGAAAACATTCCTCATTTCTTTCTTATTTAAAGCCATCATTTTTTGAAATGACAGTAGGGATGGCATTTGATTATTTTGCCAGAACAGGCGTTGACATTGCAGTCATTGAGGTAGGTCTTGGAGGAAGGCTCGACTCGACTAATATAATAAATCCGGTGCTTTCAGTCATTACAAATATAGGTCATGATCATTTTGATCTTCTTGGAAATACCCTTAAGAAGGTAGCCGGCGAGAAATCCGGAATAATTAAGTCCGGAGTGCCTGTGGTAATAAGTGAAACCCAGAAGGGGATAAAAAATGTCTTTACAAGAAAAGCCGCTGAGACAGGATCCGAAATATTTTTCGCCGATCGGAATTATTCCTGTGTGCTTGATGATTTTAATTACATAAAAGGGAAGAGAAATTATTCCATCAGGCAAAATTCATCAGGAAAATCATTGATAGGAGAGGTAGGTCTTGGCGGAGATTACCAGGCAAAAAACCTGCAGGCGGTTTATCAGTCTTTTAGTGTCCTGAAGGGGATTGTTGCCCATACTGACAAGAATCTGACCGATGGTATCAGGAAAGTCGTTACGAATACAAAGCTGGCAGGCAGATGGCAGATCATCGGAAGAATGCCTCTGATAGTATGTGATGCTGGTCATAATAAGGAAGGTTTGGAATATGTGCTGAATCAGGCGAGAAAGGTACCGAAGAGCCGACTTCATATAGTCCTCGGTTTTGTTAACGATAAAGATCTGAGTCTGGTCCTGCCGCTGTTCCCTGCCAATGCGTTTTACTATTTCACAAAAGCTTCAGTTCCCAGGGCACTTGATGAGAATAGTCTTTCGGCGGAGGCCGCACGCTGGAATCTTAAGGGGGAAAGCTATCCTGATGTTGAATCAGCTGTCGGTTCGGCGCGTGCAAATGCATCAGAAAATGATATGATTTTAATAGGAGGGAGCACTTTTATTGTTGCAGATGCCTTATAAAAGGCATACATTTATTACTTAAAATCACCTGAACATGAAAAGATTATTTCTGACACTTCTCTTTTTACCGTTTATTCTGATAGTTACAGCGCAGTCAGAAAAGAAAATAGTAATTCTCCACACAAATGATATTCACTCGCGTTTGAATGGATATCCGCGTGAATCAAGTTATTCTCCCCTTATTACCGGGAATGATAAAACAATGGGAGGTTTTTCGAGAATTGCAGCTATCCTTAAAACTGAAAAAAACGCAAACTCTGGTATGACACTGACCGTCGATGCTGGTGATTTTTTAGAGGGAACGCTTTTTTACGCTTTGGAGGCTCAGACTGGATTTCAGCTCAGGTTGATGAAAAAAATGGGTTACGATCTGGTCTGTATTGGAAACCATGAATTTGAATTCGGCCCTAAGAAACTGGCTGGAATTATCAATCAGTCAGCATTAAATGGGCCAATTCCACGAATTCTTACCGGCAATGCTGTATTTAATACCAGTGATCCAATGGATGATGAGCTTGAAAGACTCTATTCCGCCGAAACAATAACCAGAAAGCTCGTAATTGACAGGGACGGCCTGAGAATTGGATTCTTTTCCCTGCTAGGAGTGAATGCTGCCGATGTAGCCCCGTCAGCCAGACCGGTCAAATTCACAAAACAAATCCCCTTTGCCAGGAGAATGGTTAAGGAACTTAAAAATGAAAAATGCGATATAATAATATGTCTTTCCCATTCCGGAGTTACAATGGATAAAAATGGCGAATGGTCGGGTGAAGATGTTAAACTTGCTAAGTCGGTAAGAGGCATTGATATAATAATTAGCGGACATACCCATACAAAGCTTGATAAACCAATAATTATCAATGGAACTCCTGTTGTTCAGGCAGGAGAATACGGTCAGTATGTTGGCCGGATGGCTTTAACATGGTCAGATGGTAAGCTCAGGCTGGATGATTACAATTTGATACCTGTTGATGACAATATCTCTGGGGACGGTGAAATAGAAGAGCTTATTAAAGAACAACTAGAACTTATAACCGCGGATATTCTGTCACCACTTGGAATTAAGTATTCTGATCCGGTTGCTGAGACTGATTTCGAGCTTGAATTCGACATCAACGGAGACCTTAAGGCCAGTAATCTTGGTCCAATGGTTGCAGATGCAATTCATTATTATGTTAATAAACACTCTGCCGAAGGATGTGATGTCAGCATGGTGGCTGCCGGTGTAATCAGGGATAGATTTGTTCCCGGGGTGCTGTCAGTTCCTGATGTTTTCAGTGTTATGTCGCTGGGGTCCGGTTCTGATAATATACCTGGCTATCCGCTTGCAAGACTTTATGTTACAGGTAAAGAGCTGAAGAATATTCTTGAGATACTTCAGGTAGCCTATAAATCAACTCCTGACAATTACTGCTACTACTCCGGATTAAAGGTTGAATATGATCCTGATAAAGGATTGCTCAAAAAGTTAAGCAAGATAGAAATCTTACGTTCTGACGGGAGTATCAAAAAGGTTGACTTTTCAAAAAAGAACAAGACTCTGTATTCAATAACAGCTAATTCTTATATGCTGGAATTTGTAGGTATAATTAAGAAGATGAGTTTCGGGCTTATAAATGTTGTCCCCAAGGATGCCACGG
>JBBSAP010000016.1:0-40395 GCA_038252165.1 Bacteroidales bacterium
GTCCATTGTATAATTCATGTATGCTTTGTTACCTATTTTAGAAGCCGCACCGAACATCTGGTTTGCCGAAAAACCAATATCATACCGTGGATTCAGAAGGTACACTCCAAAGTCAGCATCAGGAATAAATACTCCTTTTCTTAAATTATTATTTAACCAGGGTTCATTGGGATCATCAAAATTTATTGCTGATGCATTTATGACATAATGATATCCGGTGAAAGCCAGTCCTAAAGATAGCTGTGTATAATCATGCAACCACATATGATATGAATATGAAGTCTGGAACCCGGTCTTCTGAATTAGTCCGTTTTTATCGCTGAAGACATAACCCCCAAAACCTACCTTGCCATCTGTTTTTGGCCTGTAAACTGTTTTGTTAAAAATGTTCTTCTTAAGCTTATAGCTTTGTTTTAGTATCCTGGTCTGCCAGCTAAGGGAATAGGTTCTTGGGGCACCCGTATAACCGATCCATTGCTTCCTTGCAGTTATGTTTAAGCTGGTATATCCGTCACTGCCTGCGTGAGCCGGATTAATCAGGAACTTATTATAGAGATACTGACTGTACAGAGGCAGCTGCTGGGCAAATGACATTTGTCCCACCCCCAATAGCAGCATAGTGTACAAAAACTTTTTTATAAAATTATAAATAGGTCTTTTCATCTTACAAGTGTTACTGCTCCCACAATAAGTTTTGATCCGTTATGAAGATCAATAACATAATGAAATGCATCAACCGGAAGATTAATGCCATTGCTTCTTCCATCCCAAGGATGCGTATAGCCATGGTCAGATTCCCATACAACCTGGCCCCATCTGTTATAGATAGTAATTTCAACATTCTGATATAATTCGATATTGCCAATCTTCCAATTATCATTTATTAGGTCCTCATTAGGTGAAATGGCCTCAGGAATTATGAGACAAATATCGTGAAGGGGATTAACCCTTACAGAATCTTTTACTGAACAGAGGTTCTGGTCAGTGACTGTTACAACATATTTTCCAGCAGTGATACCTGAAAGGTTCATTTCAGTTGATTTATTTGACCAGCTGAATGTATAATCATTGCTTATGCCACCAGACACGGTCAGCCTTATCTCTCCATCAGGTTTTTCAGGACAGAACGAATTTGTTACTTCAAAACCTATTTTTATTGACTCAGGTTCGGTAAGTACCAGAGATGAATCAGCCTGACAATTATTTGAATCAGTGATGATTACCTTGTAGATGCCCGCTGACATATTTGTTCGTTTACTGCCAATGGCACCATCAATCCACAGATAATCAACAAGACCTACATTGTTTAATGCCGAGACAGTTACAGATCCTGTGCTTGCACCCGCACAATTTATATTATAAGCTCCATCTGAGCTGATTGAAGGATCAATAGTCATACTGAGTCGTTTTGGTTCAGTCAGGTCAAATGTTTCTGTTACAGTACAACCATTGCAATCAGTTATTGCCATATTATACTGTCCGGCAATAAGACCTGTAATATCTTCTATTGAAGAATTAAACCCATTTGGACCAGACCATCTGAAAGAGTATGGAGATAATTCAGGTGAAGGATCAATTTTTATATATCCATTGGAGAGGCCATAGCAACTTATATTAAATCCGTTGTAATCTGATAGTTCTTTAGTGTATCTCAGTCGGGGGTGAACCCATACCGTGATTTGTGTTTCTTTTCCAAAACAATCAGGGCCACCATCATCAGGAACAATCCGCGGCGTGAACCTGTAAACTAACTTATGTATTCTCGTATCATTATTGAATAAGGTCTCAATCAGATTTGTTGTATTTGTATATGTTCCACTTATTGTGTTTCCGGTGATACCTGCATCAGGCTCAACAGTAAGATTATACATCCATTGACCCCTGACGGATGTATTAGGATTCTGCACTGAGATAGTGAAGCTTTCTCCGTCGCATAAAACTGTGTCAGGTAAACTTATTCTGATTTCCGGTGCAAGATTTCTCAACGAAACCGTTACCTCATTACTGTTTTCAATTACTGGTAAATTATTCGGATCAATTCCTGTTACCACAGCCACGTTCCTGATCCTGCCTGCCATAAAATCAGCACTTGTGACTGTATGAATGGCTGAACAAGCTATACTTGCTCCAGGGGAAAGTGTATATGGTGCATTCACACAGGTTACAACAGCATCCGGATCGTTCAACACTACTCCTGTCAGTGTTACATTACCTGTATTGGTTACAATAAGGGTATAGTGTATTACATCGCCTGCAGCCTGATAGTTTGTCTCCAGTGCAGATTTTGTAATTGTAAGTGCAGGTCTTTGTAGTGCAGTTACATTTTCATTATCACTGGCAGGATTAATAGAACCACCAGGATGCGTTCCAGTTGCTGTTGCCGTATTGGCGTAATGATCTGCATTAATATCAGCCTGAACAACAGTATGAGTTGAACTATATATCCATGTCTCTGAAGGATCAAGGCTATTATTTCCATTGTTATCCCCTGATACATAGACTGTACTTCCTGCATCAGCTCCTGTCAGAGTAACAATAATATTTGAAATGGGCAAATCACCTGTATTGTCTATTCTGATTGTGTAATGCAGTACATCTCCAATTGCGTCATAATCAGATTCAGCTGCTGAGATTGTCAATGTCCAGCTTGCGGTCAGGGCAGTAAACGGATTAACAAACACCTGCCCCGATCTAACTGGCCCCAGACATCTATCTGCAGAAAGTTCCTGTATCTCAAGTAAATAAGTGCCTGGGCTACTCCATGTATTATCAAATGAATTAGAAGTGAATCCAATCTGGACTACCCCATCAATCCGCCATGTGTACGTTGATCCGGCGACCGGATTTGGATCAACATTATAATGCCTGGTCTGTCCGACATATACATTATCCGGCATAACCATCTGCCCGGCAACCCTTAGGTTACTGAGTAATGCAAAGCAGAATAATAGTATGTAAGGATACCTTTTAAGCATTTATTTTAATGATCACAACTTTTGTTGTATCAAATAAATTATCATTTAAATATCAAAACTGTACAGTACAGGTTTTAAAGATTCAATCCATCAAACTGCGGATTTGATATTCTTTTCTATATCTTATTTATCTCTTTCTTCCACCCTGGTTCCCCGCTACTGATCAATCAGCGGGGAGTTCCTAAGGTTTCAGGTTACATTTTATATTCTACCTGTTTTGTCATTTAGTTATGGTAGATTGGAGATGTTACCGGTGCTGGCTGGATAGTAACATTTATTGTATTAGTTGCAGAGCATCCATTAGCTCCAGTCTCTGTAACACTTACTGATCCAGTGCCAGGGGTTGACCATATAACAACAATCTGGTTTGTACCCTGTCCGATAAATGTGCCACCAACAACAGCCCAAACAAATGTATTTCCTGTAATTGCAGTACTGTAAGTTTCAGTAGTACTATTTACACTTTGGCAAACTGGATTACTACCGATAATACTCGGTGTCGGTAATGGGTTCACAGTTATCACCGCAGTACCTGTCTGAGGATTAGAGTATGTTGTTCCGCTGGCATCCTGGACACTTACTAAAGCATACGTGAACGTTCCATCTGCTGCGGTCGGAGTGGTTACTGTTGCAACGTCTCCTGTAGAAACCACTATCTGGTTAGGTCCGCCGTTGATCGTATAAATGAATGTATATGGAGCTGTTCCTCCTGCACCTGTGAACGTCACAACTGGAGCAGTAGCATTCTGACAAACGGTAGTCGTACCTGCGATAGTAGCTGTCGGCAATAGGGTCACAGTAACATCGGTTGTAGCCTGCGCTGAACATCCGTTACTGTTAGTTACTGTAAGGGTATATATTCCTGTAGCATCAACTCTAACGCCCGTTATAGTTGGGCTTTGGAGAGCAGAGGTGAATCCGTCTGGTCCAGTCCATGCATAGGTTGTCATTCCATCAGGTCCTCCAATGAGGGTCAGCGGAGTACCAGCGCTAACAGGACTATTAGATGAAGCCATGGCTACTGGCAACGGGTTGACAGTTACAGAAACACTTACTATCCGAATACAAGTAGTAGATGCATCACGTTCCTCAAGCGTTAAAATATATGTAGTAGGTACTACTGGATTTGCCCAGTTTACGCTTATATGATAACCATCTACACCTGGAATGATTGTCCACTCTGTCCCTGAAACTCCCGTTGCAATACTCCATATAAAAGTACTATTTGGATTACCTGGAATAACCAAATAAGGTTCAATCCCAGGGCAAACAGTCTGAGTCGGCGCTGTACTCGACTGCCCCCACGCCGCACCTGCAAGTGCAAAAAAGAATACCAGGACTAATCCCCTGAATATTAGTAATTTTAGTTTTGCAGAGGATAGCGTTTTATTTTTTACTACGCATTCTCCATCTTCATTATTGCGCATCAATCCGTTGCTCTGGTTAAGCAATACGGGTTTCCTGTTAAATTGATTTTGTGCACACATGGGATTAAAATTTTTAGTTACATTATCTTTTACTTTCTCAGAAATATTCTCTGTTGATTCGCTTAAATCATTGATTAATAGAATCCATGCAGTTTTCGGATAATTCATCCCGTTACTGCAGCCTTTTTTGCTGCGATTATTTAAACGCTCTTTATTAACTTTAAAGTCGATCATGGTCTTTTATGCGATTCTTTATTTTAACTTTCTAATACCAGCCTGTAATTGGTTTATTTACAATTTATTTCATAATCTATGAAAATACCCTGCCTGACTACCGGTGAAAAATAGCTGATGTGTTCGGTATCGAATTAACGTTCCAGGCAACCGAATTATATAACCCGTAATTGCAGCCGTTGACACCCGTTGAGATCCTTCTGGTCCGTACTCTGACCACATTTACACCCGATAAACCATCCGTTGCAATATTTTCATCTGCCGGATAAGAACTCCAGCTCGTTCCTCCGTTTGTGCTGAACTCAATAATATCTTCCGTTCCTCCAGGAAATCCCCCCGAGCCTCCCGTGAAGGTTGCAGAAACTGGAGTGCCTGCACAAATGGTCAGTTCTTCGGGTTGAGGCAGAATAGTCTGTGAGACAGGATCTGAAAAGATCTCGAATCTTTTAAAATCAGTAAATGCCTCATTGTTGCATACCAGATCTGTCACTTTCCTGCGATAACAGGCGGTGACCAAAGGCGGATCCGGGGTAAAGCTTGTAAGATTGGAACCCGGAATGTCAACCCATCCGCCCATACATCCTTCCTGCATATGCCAGGAGTAAGTGAATGAACCTGAACCATCTGAGGCCGGGCCATAAGGCGGATTAGTTCCCCCAATAACAGTTGTGCCTCCGGTACAGAATTGTCCCAGGGTCGTGTTTATCGACCCTGCCGATAATTCAGGATATACTGATAGATTCCTTGAGCAGCTGCTGGCGCCACTGCTATCAGTGATTATCAGTGTGTAATTTCCGGAAAGGTTAACGGTTACAGACTGACCTGATGATGTGAAACCAGAAGGTCCTGCCCATGAGTAGCTTGCCATCCCTCCTGGTGCACTCCATGTTGTTGAAGAGCCGAGGCAGATCACATCGATTCCTCCGGTAATAATGCATACCGGTTGCCCGCAGGTGTCTGTATTGAAAGAAATCAGACACAAGCATACTGACAAAAGAGGCAGCTTTATCTCTAATCCATTCATAGAGATGCTCTTTGAAGTAATTCTATCCTCAAAACTTAAAGTCTGAGCAGCGATAAATCCTCCGGCAAATCCTGGTTATTCCGACTACAGCACTCTTAAATTGGAGAACAACCGGATAAGCCGGATTCAGACATATTCAATTTATTTGCCCATAATATAAATAATGTCGGGGACTTTTTGCAAAAATCTTTCAAAAAAGATTAAAACCGTCATAAATTTTTTATCTAAATTAATTGACTGACAAAAAAGTCCCAATTTATTAACAAAATATTAGCAATGATAAATTGACATTATGCTTATGGTCTTACGAATGGCCAAACCGGATGCTTGAACATCAGAATACACCACTTTACAGTGATAACCAATTATTCTGTTTTAGCGGTTATGGCAAAGGTTCAGTTATGCTTACCCTGAGCAATGACGGCAATACTGTGATCAGAAGATGGGAGAATCCAAAGTTTGACAACCGCATGGGTGGAGCAGTACTTATAAACGAGAAAATATATGGAGCCGGACAAAATATCCGTTACTGGCAATGTTTGGATTGGGAAACCGGAAAAGAGATATAATAACAGCAGGGAACTTACTATGGGAGTGGTAATCGTATCCGACGGTATGCTATACATTTATGATGAGACCGACGTTCTGGCACTTGTGAAGCCCGATCAGTGGGGAATTCCGTCTAAATCATTTGAATCTTGTGCTGATCTTATCCAGCCTTGCAGTATCTTCATCTGTAAGCCTGAATGACATAGCCCCGGTATTTTCCTTTACATGGACCTCCTTTGTTGCACCAGCGATCGCAACAACAGTATTCCCGTGATAATTTATTACCCAGTTAAGAGCTACCTGTGATGCTGTGACATTATATTTGATGGCAAGCTCCTTGACCAGCATGATCACTGGCCGGCTTTTCTCGAGTCCTTCAGCCTTGAATTGTGAGTTGTATTTCCTTAATCCTATATTTTTGAGCAATTCAGGATTATCATGAAACTTACCAGTAAGCAATCCCTGAGCCAGGGGTGAATATGCAATTATAGAAACACCGAGTTTCTTTGCCATATCCATTATCCCATTTGATTCGATCTTCCTGTTCAGAAGACTGTATTGTACCTGATTTGAAGCCAGAGGGATTCCTTTTTTATCAAGTGATTCCCAGGCATTTTGCATCTTTTTAGCTGAGAAATTACTTACCCCAACGTTTTTAATAAGTTTTCTTTTAAGAAGTTCTGCCATGGCTGTCATTTCGTCTTTCTCATTTGAAAAGCCCCAGGGCTGGTGTATCTGATATAGGTCAATCGGATAGGGTGAAAGTGCTTTAATACGATCATCAATTGTTTTTGATATGTTTGAAGCGAACCGGAACATTGGCCACCATTTTGTAGCAATTATCAGCTCTCCCGGTTTCTTGCCGGCTGCCTGCAAGGATTTTGATAGAGCTTTTTCCGAAGCTCCATTGCCATAAACTTCAGCAGTATCGAACCAATTGATACCTCCTTCAAGGGATAAAGATACAACCCTGTCAATGAGGTCGTCTTCAAGTATGGCCCAGAATTTTCCTGCCATGTTTTTCTGTTTGCTGAACTGCCAGCAGCCAAGACCTATTGGGGTTATCATAAGATCTGTTTTCCCTAGTGAACGCAATATGTTCATATTTTCCATTTTATTTTAAAATCTGCCGGTATTTTCTTAGTTGCTTCACCTATTATTTCCAAACTTCTGACAACAGCTCTTTTTAATGTTTCATCATTTAGGAAATCATCTTTGGTAATACCTTTTTCAGTGACAGATAAAAGATAATAACTCTCATCTCTGATATGTTTCAAATATTCAACAGGCACTTTAGACATATATCACCTCATTTAGAATTTTTGGGCCAATATAAGGGCTAAGTCCGTTTTTTGTAACAATTTCAACTTTCTCATTTTTAAAAAGCTGTTCAAATATTTCACAAACAGCCATATAGTTGTCATAATTCTCCATTTTTGGTTCAAAATCAATCAGTATGTCAATATCGCTCATGTCTGATTGCTTATTTCTTGCATAGGAACCAAAAAGTCCGACATTAATTATCCCAAACTGATTAAGTTTCTGTCGGTTGGCAGTAATCGTAGTCAGTATGAAATCTTTAGTAGTCATTGTCAGCTCTTTAATGCAAATGTACAAATCTTTTTTTGTCTGCCGTCTTTGAATATGATATCTAAATCGAAAAAGAAATACCAATGCTGGATAACCTCCTGGAATATTACAGGAAGTCAGAAGGTGCCACCAAGGAGTGGATCCCTGGTTGCATTTTTGCTGAAAAGCCTGAAGTCAGGGCCGAGCGTGAAAAAATTACCCGGTGGGTAATTTTAGCGAAGGAGCCAGCTTGCAGGGGGGCACAAGAAAAAGATAAAACCGAAGTCGGAAGTTGAGGACCGAAGGGACGAAATCCCGCGAAAGCGGGAATCGAAGACCGAAGGCGGAACGGAAGTCGATAATATTTCGGACTGTAAGACTGCAAGACCAGTAGACCGCAGGAAAATAAAAGTGAGTGTCCGCCTTCGCTAAAGCTTCGGCGGACAAATTGAGGGCCCTCCATCGCCAGTGCTATGGAGGAAAGAGCGGGAGCGAACACGATCGTTTTTTTATACCCGGAACCTCTTAAAATTACAACCAATTGACAGATTTCAATTCTTTGACGCATATTAATTTTAGTCGCTCATATTTCTGTTAATCAGTCATATAGGGTAATGTTATTGAGAATTACTGAAGTTTACCTTAAAATTAACAATAATGTGTAAACAATAATGTTTATATTTGTACAATGGAAACAACATTATCAGTAATAAAAGGTATCCATCCTGGATTAATACTTGAGCGTGAACTTAAACAGCGTCATTTGCATAAAGGGCCATTTGCTATTTCTTTAAAAGAGTACCCTCAAACTCTAGTATCAATCACTAAAGGAAAGAGAAAGATGAACACAGATCTTGCTTTAAGGATTGAGGAAGCATTGGGGATTGAAGAGGGGTATTTTATGACTTTACAGATATTCCATGATATTAAAGAAATAAAGAGGAAACGAAGTAAATTACACCCTGATTTAACAAAATTAAGGCAAATCTTATTCAGGGACACAAAGATTGAACATATAGACTGGGAAGGACAAAAGAATGCCTTAATAAAAAGAGTCTTTAAAAGAGGTAATGAAACTGAAAAGGAAGAAATTATTAAGTTTTACGGGAAAGAATATGTCCATAGAACATTGAAAATGAATGGAAAGTAAACTTCATTATAATAACATCAATCCCTTGTTGTTAAGTGTCCTTAGAATACTAATGGGCGCTGAGGAATTTAAATATTTCAGATTAATAGGCGGGACTGCTCTAAGTTTGTATAGAGGACATAGAGAGTCTGTGGGCATAGATCTGTTTTCGGATGCCCCCTATGATTCAATAGATTTCAAGCAATTGATCGGTTTCTAAACAAGACATTTACATATGTTGATACAAACGATTATAAAGTAGTTGGAATAGGAAAATCCTATTCCGTAGGTAATAGCCAGGATGATTGTGTAAAATTGGATTTATTTTATACGGATAATTTTATTCAAGAAGAAATTTTCATAGATGGGATAAGGATGGCTATAGTTGAAGAAATTATTGCCATGAAGATAGATGTCATTTCCAGGGGTAGCAGGAAGAAGGATTTTTGGGATATTCATGAACTGAAGGATATTCAATTCAATTAAATCATCAACCGCACTTTTCGGAAGATTATATGGAAAATCTTTACGTTGTGGCCGGAACGGTGCTGCCGCGCAAACGCAAAATAGTCCTTTAGTAAACGGATGCTACAAACTTCTTAAGCTGGACATTAAATTCACCAGGATTTTCCAGGTTGCTTAAGTGACCTGCGTGATCAATGATTTTCAGGAACGAACCTTCTATTTTTTCATGCATAAACCTGGCTGTAGCAGGAGGTGTTATTTTATCTTCGTTCCCAACCATTATAAGGACTGGTACCTTTATCTCAGGCAGTATGTTACAGGTTTCTTTACGAACAGATAAAGCAAGCAATGTATTGCAAAGCGATTGTTCGGAGGTTTTCACTATCATCTCTTTTACATCTGCAATTTCTTTTCCCCTTGTTAAGAAAGATTCAGGTGAGAAAAAATTCTTAATACTCTCTTCGGCGTACTTTCCCACACCGGTATACTTTATGCTTTCAATTGCTCTCATCCGTTTTTCTTTTGCCTCAGGTGTATCGGCAATACATTGAGTATCACTCAATACAAGCGCATCAAATCGTTCATGGTGCTTTCCCATCGCATTTAGTGCAATGTAACCTCCCATGGATAAACCACACAATATGGCTTTGTCAATCTTCAAGGCATCCATTAAGCCAATGAGATCGTTGGCAAAAAGATCAATAGAAAAAACCTCATTCCCGGCATCGGAGTTTCCATGTCCGCGGATGTCGTACATAATCAACCTGTAATTATCCTTTAACGGCTCCACCTGAAAATTCCACATTGACTTATTAAATGGAAAGCCGTGGATGAAAATGATTACCGAAGATCCCTCCCGTCCTTCATCGATGTAACTAACCAAAAGATTATTTATGATCATTTCGAAATTGTTTACAGAGTAGATATTTGGTTATTATTTCTCTTGCCCTATAAATCATCTTTATCCTCATCAAGATTGCTATGACCATCTCCTCCTATACTGTAATAGTTATTCTCCTCATCTTCATTCCCGATATTTTCCTGTTCATCATCCAACTCTGAACCTGGAATATCCAGATTACTGCCAGATGCATCATCATAGAATTCTTTCTCAATATTTGTCCGGGCTTTATCACTTTTATCTGATTTTTTTACTTCGGAAATGTCCTCAGGATCCATGTTTTTCTCTTTCTTAAATCTATTGTAGATATCTTCACTTTCAGGATATAATGGGTATTCCTGGTGATTGTCCGTTTCATCATTGTTTGGCATATGGTCAGACGGATTATTATTCAGATTCTTTTTCATTGTAATAATTTGATTTCCATTTTTGTTTGTACTTAATTTGATTTTCATTATCATTTAATTTTTTTGTGTATCATGTGCTTGTGCAATAGCGGCACCTTGCAAACCAGGAATCCCAATTTATCAATGAGTTTGGAGTATAAATTTAAACTCCTTTTGACAAACAAATGTTATATAACTTTATTAAAGAGTTACATAATTTACACATTTTTCAAATGTCATGTATCTTTTAATCACAGTCTGCTAAGAAAATGACAGGGCTTATACCATCTCACTTCAAATATCGTAAGATCAACATGCCAGTGCTTTGGGAAATGTGTGAATGATATAACTTTTTTCAAAAGTTTTGTAACATTTATCCTGTTAGAGGTGGCGACCTTTACAATGTGAAAATTCATTCACACTGTAATATCATAAAAATGAAAAAAAATATTATTATCCTAGCTGTAACAATAGTTATTATGGCAGGAACAATCTTCATAAGCTGTCAGTCATCAATCCAAAAACAGGAAGCTGCCCAGGCTAAAGTGCAGGATGCCAAACAAGAATTGAATGCAGCTCAGAAGGATGCAAATGCAGCAGCTCAGGTAGTGGCAACCGCTGAAGAGTGGGAGGCATTCAGGATCGAGTCTGAACTGAAAATAAAAGCTAATGAAATCCGGATTACTGAACTAAATGTAAAAATGAAAAAACCGGGAGAAATATTTGATGCAATTTATGAAAGAAAGATTACTAATCTGGAACAGCAAAACAAGGAGATGAGGGCAAGGTTGGTAGCTTATGAGAAGAGCCAAAGCAATTGGGAATCATTTAAGCGTGAATTTAATCATGACATGGATGCGATTGGACAAGCATTGAATGACTTAACGGTTGACAACAAAAAGTAAACTATAAAACCAGGTTAAAAAAGGCGGGGTTCTACCCGCTTTTTTAAATAATCTTAAAGAGACAATTATGAAACGCAGTGTTAAGAGTTTAATTGGCTACGCCATAGGTGCTACTAATGGAGAACTGGGAAAAGTAAAGGAGTTTTACTTCGACGATAAAACCTGGACTATCCGTTATTTGATTGTTGAAACAGGTAATTGGCTCTCTGGTCGCAATGTGCTTATCTCACCCGAGGCAGTATTAGTGCCAGATTGGGAAAATGAAATCTTTCCGGTTAACCTTACTGAGGAACAAGTTAAGAATAGTCCGGAAATAGACACTGAAAAGCCAGTCTCACGCCAACAGGAATTAAAATTGTACGGGCATTATCCCTGGACAAATTATTGGGGTGATGAATCTTTTGGCTTAGGTATGCCGGTATCAATGTTTCAAGTAATGCAGAGAGACGAGGACAATCCTGACGATAAAGAATCAGATGACGACCTGCATTTACGCAGTACCCAAAAAGTAACGGGCTATAGTGTCAAGGCTACTGATGGCGAGATTGGGAATGTAGAAGACTTTATAATTGACGACAGCAACTGGAAACTTGATTTTATTATCGTTGATACTGGCAAATGGTTTCCCGGGAAAAAAGTGATCATATCACCAAAATGGATAAAGGAAATAAAATGGGATACATCCACAGTAATTGTCAATGTTTCGGTAGAAAATGTAAAAAACAGTCCTGAATATGACCCAAACAAGCCAATAAGTGAAGTCTATGAGTCAAAACTTCATAATCATTATAATGGAATAATTTCCAACCATTAGTCAATATCCGGTATGTGTTGACCGTCCATTCTCGCACATATTTTGGATATCAAAAAACCCTTCAATTATTCGGGTTTAAGGCCACTTTTTCATCAGATGACATTTTAAGAACCTGCAATTGCATTTAAGGCTTTTGGTATAATTTTAACATTTGCTAATTTTGTTGCATGTTTTGGATATTTTGTGAATTCAATATCTAATTCTATCCTATCTTTTTCACACTTCTTTATTACTTCTTCTGTAACGTCATCTTCTGTTATTCTAGGTTTAAATAATCCGGCTAATCTTCTCCCTGGTTTATCTAAAGTCCATCTTTATAAAGGGGGCATTTTTCTTTTCATTTTCCCGGAAGAGGGATTTATTATCAGAATGGCTTTCATCTGTTAATAAAGTGCTTTCTTAGTTAAGAAATATGTGGCATTAATTCATGCCGGTGGTCAGGACGTACAGCTTTTGGAGGCTGACAATCACTGTATTTATTTAAATTATGAATAAATTATTATTACGTAATTTGGCCGGAGTTCAGTTCTTTTAAGCTGTTGTTATTTCTTCTTTGCCTTTGAGTAAGCTATCGCTACAGCTTGTTTTTGGGCCTGTTTCATCGACTTTGGGTGGCTTGTTCCTATTGTTCCATCCTCCTTGTAATTGTGAAGTAACTCCGCAATGTTTGAGCTGATCACTTTCTTTGATTTTCCCTTTTTTAGTGGCATCTTCTTACAGTTTTAATGGTTAATATTCAGTAATCCCATGTTTAAACCAATATTATTATCCACTTATTTCAATTTGTTCATTCCATCCATATTTTTCTTATCTGTATTCCCCCCCATCTTCTTTTGCTTCATATCCTTCATTTGCTGGTCATCCATCATGGCCTTACGCATGGATGACATCATACTCGTATCACTTTTACATGCTTCCATCATACCGGACATCATACCTTTCATCATACCTGGATTATCCTTCATCATTTTCATCATTGTCCCACGATTTTCCATTGTCATCATTGTCATCTTTTCATTTCCCTGCATCATCATTTTGCAGTTTTTATTATTCATCATTGTTTCCATCATTTCTTTCGACATAATACTATCATTGGCAATGATGTCCATTATTCCCTTTCTTGTATCCGAATTTGAAAGGATTTGTTTCATATCTGTTTTGGATTGACCTGATACAAACAGACTAAGGGTAATTAAAACAGTTACCAGAATGAATTTTTGCAGTGTTTTCATTATTATAAATTTTGTATAAATTTCAACTGTATAAAATTAAGTCTATTAGTGCCTGGAATCTTTACACAATTTCTTAACAGATTTACATCATTCACATATTTTGTGATTTGGGGGATGTGTGAGTCATGTAACCTATCCTTTTTGCACTAATCAGAAATCCTGCCTGTGGGCCAGCCTGTAAACAGTAAAGGTGAGGGTTATTACTTGATGGAATGTTGCAAAACTGTATATATCTATTGCATAATTCACATAATCAGAAGCCAGACAATCTGACCTCATTTGGCCAATATTACTAGCTTTTCCGGTTAATCATGTAAATTTTTTAAATAATTGTGTGACACTTATCCAGATAGAGGTGACAACCTTTGTATTGTGAATTTTCATTACCAATTTAAAATTCAAAAAGTCATCGTTTATCGGTTTTCGTTGAACGGTGATTTTTTTTCGAAACGAATTCTGACTAACTGATTAAAGAAAATTTTATGGATGAAATTTGACGGTTTATCATGAAAAAATTTAACCCTGTTATTAAAGTAAAAACAGTTGTAACGGAGCAATCCATAAAGCTCGTCGAAAAAACAATTGCAAAAACTGCCGAGGCAGGCAACTTTTTAACATATATTGCTGATGGTTTATTGTTTATTACACGTGTTATAAAAGAAACATTTTCGCGCAATTTTGAATTTAAGGAGTTTTTGCGTCAATGCTTTCAAATAGGAAATAAAACATTACCCCTTATTTCAGTAACAGGAATCATTATTGACCTGTTGCTTACTATTCAGATGAGGCCTGCTCTTTTGAGTTTCGGGGCAGTCAGCCTGCTTCCCGGAATGGTAGCTGTTTCTCTGACCAGAGAAATGGGGCCGGTTATTACTGCTTTGATATGTGCCGGGAAAATATTAAGTCAAAAGAACCAGTTGAAACAGAGGCCGTAATGGAAAGTATGAAAATAACAGCAGACAATGCCGCAATTATTTCATCTAAGCTGGCAGAAATCATGGTTAAAATAAATAGCGGAAACGGAACACTCGGGAGATTAATCCAGGATTCAACGATTGCAGAAAATATTGACAGGACCATTATAAATCTTAAAAAAAGCAGCAAAGGATTGAAGGAAAATATGAATGCAGCCAAGGAAAATTTTCTTTTAAAAGGCTATTTTAACAGGAAGGTAAGAGCAGCTGAAAAAACGAGGAAAGATTCTATTGAATTAAAAGCAAAAGACCAAAAAGCAATTGATAAAGAGAAAAATTAATCACCTGGATTTAAATTACTAAAAAATGGTAAACGGATTTACATAAGTTGGGCCCGTTGTTATCAGACCGCCTTATAATGGTCAAACAGGGAAGGAGCCATTTAGAGCATTCATATTGTCACATATACCTGATTCTTATTGTTATTCTCTTTGTCTGATCCTTATTTATGCTGAATTTGTAAGAGTCAAATTTTGGTTTTTTGATTCCTTTATGATAATAATCTGAGAATCCAAAACCTTCTTTAGGTATCCCCAGGAAATTAAATTCCATTTTGCCATTGCTGTTCTCATCATCAAGTAAAGACAGGCCGTATATACCGGGTTCCAGGCTGAACTGAACTCTCATTTCTCTGTTTGATATGCCACTCTTTACAAACCTCTTTTCCATGAATGATTCCTCTTTCTGAAAGCTTGCATCGTCCTTGAATACACCTATTACAATCTGTCCCTTTTCAGACCGGATGCCTGTAATAATGACCTCCACAGTTTGAGAATTTCCAATCCTCGAAGGGAGTAGCAGTAATAAAAGAATCTTTAAAAAGAGAATTTTCTCAATCATAATTCAAATATACTATTTTAACTATTAAGTATGAATTTCACAATAGTAGCGATCAGTCCGTTTTACTCTTCCAGAAAATAAACCGCAATGCTTTAGGAAATGCGTGAATGATGCAACCTTTTCCTGGAATTATGTAAAGGTTCTAAGATTAAACGATTACATCTTTGTATCTGAATTATTATATGTAACTAACAAGATATTTGGAATTGCAATAGGTTCTGCATTCATAAAATACGAAATTTCAAATAGTTAATTTAAAATTATCACATCATGGCTGTACTTAAAATTATTGAAATCATGACATCATCGCCTAAAAGCTGGGAAGATGCAACAACAATTGCAGTCAAAACTGCAGGAGAAACTGTAAAAGGAATACGCTCGGTTTACATTCATCACCTGAGTGCACTAGTGAAGGATAATAAAATCTCTGAATTCCGGGTCAATGCAAAAATCACTTTTGAGGTTCTGAATTGACCTGTTAAAAGTACTAATCAAATAAATTGTTCCATTATGGGCTACTCTTTCAGTTATCTTATTGAAAGCTTTAACCATATGAAGAGTGACTTATCTGTTCATTGAGCAAAGAGTTTATATATAATTTAAAATCTCAATTAGACAAAGGCCTCGGAAATCAGCTTCGGGGTTTTTATATTCAATTGTGATTTTCCATTTTTCATATACTCCAAATAATAATCACTAAACGAGTAAAAAAGTTTTAAAATTAATTTATATGGGGTATCCGATCAATACCCGTGATTTTCTTTTATAATTTTATCGTATGTTACAGGTTCTGTAATAACAGCCTGTTCAAGTAATCGCATAAATAGCAGGCCTCTACTATTTGAAGTTCTTCTATTGTATCTAAACACATATTCATCAAGGTAGTAACCCAGCTTATTTTTATTCAAATAGCTTTGATGGGTTCCAAGTAACCATCTTTTCAGTAAAGACGCAATTCTATGTACATTAGGTAATATTTCTTCATCTTCTTCCTTTTCTACTGATTTTTGTACTTTATGCTTATAGCCCATTTTTTCTAATTCTGAATAGCTTGGCCATCCATCTGTAATAATTGTTGATTCTTTTTCGATGTTTCTTTCAATAAATCCTTTTAAACTTTGACCTGATGCATCCGATATCTTTTCCAATCTTACTCTACCAGTTTTTCGATCTTTTACCTCTACAGCTACAGCAATTAAACTTTTCCCTTCTGCTCCTCGTCCTCGTTTTCCTGGTGTTTTTCCACCAACAAGGACTTCATCAACTTCAATAGTTCCTTGCAATTTACTTCTACTACCCAACACCATCAACCGTCTGAATTTATGTAACCATGTCCATGTTGTTTGATAACTACCTAATCCAAGTATTTTTTGCAAACCCTTGGCGCTGACACCATTTTTTTGAGCAACCATCCACCAAATGGCTCGAAACCAAATCAATAAAGGCTTAGTCGTTTTATGAAATATCGTATTATTTGTCACAGTAGTTTCTTTATGACAATCAGAACATTCATACCTGCCTTTATTTTTCTTCCAGAACCGAATCGAACCGCATTGGGGACATTCGAATCCATTTGGCCATCTCAATGAAACCAGGTAATCTATGCAGTCTTGTTCTGTTTTAAACATTTTTTCAAATTCCATTTGGTCTGCAGGATATTTCATCTTGTAAAGATAAAACTTTACGGGAGATGATCAGATACCCCATATTAATTTATATGAAAACAAAAAGAATATTTATTGGATTATTATTATTGCTTGTTCTGTTTTTTGTTACTTCCTGTGCTCCTGTTGGCATGACCAAGGAGGAATATGGTTTCCTTTACGGAATTGTTCACGGATTCATTTCCCCATTCGTATTAATTGCAAAACTATTGGGAGCACATATAGGATTGTATGCTGAACATAATACAGGTTCGTTATATTGGCTGGGATTTATTTTGGGTCTTGTTCTTCTTCTGGGCGGTGGCGGCGGTAGTTATGCAACAAGAAGAAGATGGTATAACTAAAGCAGAAATCATAAAAGGACTTGTCCTTAGTTGGCTGCATCATATTGACTACCAAAATCCGGAGCTAAATCCTTGTTGTTTCCAATTGTATGTTAATTGTTTTCAGACCGTCTTATAGTGGTCAAAGAAGGACGGATTTTGAAGAAAGTCAGACCTTTAAATCCCAGTTTTGAGTATTATCTGATATATATTTTCTGGTACGGGACAGTTGCCCGGTCGTGAAGGCCCTGGTTTCAGTAGGTGAACGCAAGGTCAATAGTTATTTCTATAGCGGAAAGAGTACAAGCAATTTTCCTGGCTGGTCGACTGGTAGCAAAGATTTTATTTAAAGTAACAGAATTTTTTAAATTAAATGTTTATAATTACTTAGTGCATTCGTTTATATTTTGAATAACCAAACTATACGTAATGAAATCAAATTTTTTCAAAAGATCATTATTGCTACTTATTGCAGTAATTTCCATTTTATTTCTGAGTGTTTCATGCAGTAAGAAAAAAGGTTCAGGGAAAATAATTCCTTCACTTAATGCCTATTCTTTCAGTAATCTGCTCGATGCAAGAGATCCCATGAACAAAGAACAGGTTTATACATTATTCAACCTGCTCGACTGGTGTGCCGTCAATAAGATTCCGGCACTCGATCCTACTGCCTATTTTTTCCCGACTTATCCCGAGGTACCATCTGATGAATACCTCCAAAAGTTCAAAAACTATGCTGCCAAGATGGGTGTTGTAATAAGCGGTACCGGGATACGTAACGACTTTGCTTCTCCCGATTCTTTAATCAGGGCTGAAGGAGTACATCGTGCCAAAAACTGGATCGTTGCCGCTTCAAAAATGGGTGCTCCGGTTATTCGTGTCTTTGCTGGTGCTGTCCCAAAGGATGTTGAATGGGAAGTAGCTGCAGGCTGGATGATTGAATGCTATAAAGAATTAGCAGAATACGGTGCTCAGTATGGTGTAAAGATAGGCGTTCAGAATCATGGAGATATGCTGCAAACAGCAGACCAGTGCATCTATGTGCTTAAGAAAGTTAATTCAAAATGGGTTGGTCTGATTGTCGATACCGGGAACTTTAAAACCGAGGATCCCTACAATGATATTGCAGCAGTAGTACCTTATGCCATTAACTGGCAGGTAAAAGAGAGCACATTAGGTCTTGGCAGTGAAATCCCAATAGACTATAAGCGACTGGTTCAGATCATTAAAGATGGCGGCTATACCGGATATGTCCCGGTAGAAACACTTACAGTACGCGGTAAATCTTATGATCCATTTGCTTTAGTACCAGGAATGATAGAAGAACTTCGAAAAGCAATTGATGAGGTTTATTAATTGGCAGAAATAAAAAAGTAAAAAGGTTTTGTTATTTAAACGGTCTCATTTTCATTTAACTAATACTTGAACAATGATCTTGTATAATAGTTTAAAATGAAGTTTTTCATAGTAGCAATATCTTAAATAAAATCACCATCTCATGAAAAAAGCTATTTCTATTTTATTATTTTCCTTTTACTTAATACTGTTTGTTAATGCACAGCAAATAAGCCCGTGGCTGTTCGGACAAAATCACTGGATGGATAAATCCGATGAAGGAAAACGCCCGGCATCAAAATGGTTAGGATCGGAGGAGCAGGATATGAACGTCGCTTTCCCGATAGAAAAACACTGACCGCAATGATTGACTCTATACACAGAATTGGTGCTGACCCGATCCTTCAGGTACCCCGCACTTTCTCAGTCTCAGAAGTTACCGATTTGGTTAAGGAATTTAAATACTCCGACGCGAAAGGTGTGAGGTTCTATTCAATTGGGAATGAACCATTATTGCAGAACCGAAGCACTGTCGAGAAGGTGTATGAATATATTAAACTTCTTGCACCGGCAATGAAAGCAGCTGATCCGACAATCAAGATATTCATATTTGATGAAAGTAGTCTTATGAAAGATAAATATGAAGCCATTGTCGGAGGTAATCTGGATCTCACAGGAAAGGATGAAAATGGCCATTGGATGATAGACGGAATCACGTTCCATAATTATCCCAATGGTCGTGATTTTAATAGGGATGATGTTGTTTTCACCGGACCATTTAAGATCCGGCATCAAATTGAACAGTTGATGGAGATGATAGAAAACGCAAACAAAAAGCATGGACGTTCGGGTCAGGCAAAATTACTCTGGGGGTTTACGGAGACAAATGTAACCTATGCAAATCCTGACAGAGAAATATCAGGTTATGGTAATCCTTCATTTTTAGGGGGGCAGTTTATTGCTGAGATTTATGGCCTAGGCCTTAAGTATGGAGCGTTTACCATTTGTCCATGGTGTATCAGCGAAACAGATCGAATTAATACCGATTTTGGTTATCTTGGATTACCATCGGAATTTTATCCACGATCGAGCTATTACCATACCCAAATGATGGCACAAAGCATGAAGGGTGTATATCTTCCAACAGAGAACAACAATTCATATGTCAAAACCATAGGCTCAATGAGTGATGATGAGATATGTGTTATGATTTTAAATGAGGATCAGACTCATGATTTTGATTTCGATCTTATTCTAAACAAAAAAGGGGATTCCCCAAAACCTTTATTAATTCACGTTGACCTTGGTATGGGAAAAGTCATAAGTGGTACAATCCCTAATCAAACAACAATGATGTTTGTATTATCAAAAACAGGAGAGATAATAAAACAATACACATATGGATTAACTCAAAACATGAAAAATCTCCCGCCGGAAGTAAAATAGCAGGGGTATCATATACCGAAAATTTAATCATTAGAATAATATTTTTCAAAATGAAATTACATCCTTTTAAGCTTATCATCTTAGCATTAGTATTGCTGTCTTTAGATGCAAAATCTCAGCAAATTAGTCCTGATTTAGTAGGAACCAATATTTAGTATAAATATCTGAGTAAAGAGGTTTGGGACATTACCAAAGCGTTTGGAGTAAAAACTATCAGAATAGGTGGTGCTTCTTACGACAAACGTATGCCGTCAAATGAAACACTTCTTGACTGGGTTCAAAAAATCCAGGATGCAGGTGCCCAGCCGATTCTTCAGGTATCGCAATATCAGCCAGCCCAGGCTGCTGCCGATTTGGTCAGGTTTGTTTGAGAAGGAAACAGCTTCGGATACCAGTTTTATAGTTTATGTTTTTTACATTCGTCAGCTTGGGAAAGCAAATCAAGTGCAGATGTTGTTTATATAACAGTGAATTTTGAAAATGGTCAAAAGCAAATCATTACAATCAGGTATCAGGTTGAAGTTGAAGATTGGTGGTTTCATCCGGTTAATTCAGTATTTCCTCCCAAGGCTAAATTAGCATGGCAAGGAATCAATGACCGGGTTGAAGAACTAGGATTTGTTTTGAAAATTTATCACTATACATGGATAAATCCTTTACCTGAAGTTAAAATCATTTCGATTGATTTGGATTCGGCAATGAACGATACAGGATATATGCTTTATGGAATAACTTGCCTTTAACTGTTAAAGCAAAATTTTATCATCAAAACCTCGTGTAAATGGAAAAAATACTATTTAAATTCTTGTCACTATCCTTCGTCGGATTATTAGGCATATTATTTATTCAATGTTCTCATGTTCCGACTGAAACTCAAAGTCCATTGGAACTGCGGCTCGATACCATCCTGGCAAAGATGAGTATGCAGGAAAAAATCGAACAGCTATATTACAAAACAGATGGAAACGATCGTTTGGGAATTCCCCAGTTCAAAGGCAGTGATGGTCCTCATGGTATCGGTAACGGAGCAAAGGGATTTTCATGCTTCCCGGTAACAATTGCATTGGCAGCCACTTGGGATCCGGCGTTGATAACCCGGGTGGGAAGAGCAATAGCCCTGGAACAGTCTGCACGAGGTCGAGACAGGATAGCCGGTCCAACCCTCGACCTGCTTATTGATCCGCGTATTGGACGGGCACCTGAAACAATTGGAGAGGATCCGTTCCTGGGGGGCCGGATTTCAGAAGCATTTGTACTGGGGCAAAACACAACGTCTGTTTTTGGGACAATAAAACATTACAATTTAAATACTTACGAATTCAATCGTCGAACCAATAATTATCTGATTGATGAAAGGAGCCTGACCGAATTCTGGGGTTATCATTGGAAGAGAACAGTTCAGCAGGGAGGGGCAATATCTGTAATGTGTGCCTACAACTGGATCAATGGCGATAAATGTGCTGAAAATAGATACCTGATCAAGGACCTGCTTCGGGACCACTGGGGGTTTAACTATTATACAATGTGTGATTGGGGAGGATTTAGTTCGACAGAGAAAGCCTTGAATTCGGAACTTGATTTTTGTGAAGGCAACGATCTGTATATCAAGGAACTTCCTATCGGTGTCAAGAGTGGGCAATTCGATAGCACACTGGTTAACAGGGCAACAAAAAATGTTCTCAGAACAAAACTGATTTCAGGAATGATTGATGGAGTTCCGGTTATTCCGAATAGTGTTGTTGACAGCAAGGAACAACGTGAACTGGTTTGCGAGAGTGGGTTGAAAGGTCTCGTACTTTTAAAGAATGAACAAAACATACTCCCTCTTAATAGTGAAAAAATTAAATCAATTGCTGTTATAGGTCCGAATGCTGCTGTATTGCCGCTTGACGGTAATAGCAGCTCGAAGGTCATCCCTACATACCAGATACCTGTTGAAGGAGCCATTCGCACAATTCTTGGTTATTCGCGTGTAAATTATGCAAAAGGATGCAATATAAATGATACTGATAAGAAGCAATTTAAAGAGGCCATAGCTGCTGCGAAAAAGTCAGAATATGTATTGTTTGTTGCTGGTCTGGACAATACTGTTGAAGGGGAAGGTTATTTTCTCTTCAGGGATATTGATGAAAAAGGAGGAGGAGTAGTAACACGTCCAGACAGAGCTTCCCAAACTGTACTTCTGCCAGGAATGCAAAATGAATTGATCAATGAAATCGCAAAGGTAAATCCCAATATTATCCTGGTTGTAATTTCAGGGGGCACCTGTAGCGTAACTCCGGTTTTAAATAAGGTAAAGGGGTTATTGTATGCATTTTATCCGGGGCAGGAAGGTGGCAGGGCAATTGCTGATGTTCTGTTTGGTAAATATAATCCTTCTGGTAAGATGCCGGCTACAATGCCAAAAGATGACGGACAAATCCCACCTATTGTTCCTGATTTTCGCAAACAGGTGAGCAAAGGTATAGGATATCGCTGGTTTGAATCTCAGAATCTTACTCCAGAGTTTGCCTTTGGTTTTGGATTAAGCTATACTACATTTGAATACAGTAATATCAGGATAAACAATGCAAGTGCAAAAGTTGGTGATTTAATTGAAATTTCATTTGATTTGAAAAATACCGGCAAAGTTGTCGGAGAGGAAGTTGCACAACTCTATCTTTCAACTGGTAAGATTTTTCCAGCTCTTGATATACCTAAAAAACAGTTGAGGGGCTTCGAAAAAATCATGGTAAATCCCGGCGAAGCAAAAACAATTACATTTTATCTTGGACCTGAGGAACTCTACATTTTTAATGAAGAGACACAATCATACCAGGTGCCTGATGGTGAGTTTATTGCGCAGCTTGGAGGTTCTTCAGATATTTTACCGCTTAAAACTGAATTTACTCTAAGCAAAACTGAAGGCAAACCTGACCTTTCAGTGACTAATATAAGGACACTGCCTGCATTCCCAAAAGAAGGTGATGAGGTAGTATTCATGGCATCACTTATCAATAATGGTACCGCGGCAACTAAAACAGGCGACTCTCATCTGATCAGGTTTTATGTTGATGGGGTTGAAGTGGCTTACTACTATTCAAAATCTGCCTCTATTCCCGTAGGGGGAATGATATTCGCATGTGCTGAGGGACTGAAAGATGTAAACTGGGTTGCCTCAAATGGTAAATTTAATAAAGTTTAATAATTAGATATCATTATGACAAAAAACAAATTGAGTATCTCTATCTGTGCGCTTTTTGCACTTGTTATTTCGTCTTGCCAGGTTAATCCTCTTAGTGATTCTATTAACTCGGGCAGCGGTAGATTAAATCCCTCGAATGGGAATTACCTGCATGAATTCAGGATTAATGAAGCGGTTGACATTTCATATACAAAAATCGATGACCGGTTAATTGACAACAATCCAAATAATTTTGTTGAACCTGTTAAAGATCAGTTTTATATGGGATGGACTGCACCCGGAGAATGGGCCAAATATACTGTGAATATTACAAAATCTGGTACTTATCAACTGGGTATAATGTACACTTCCAATCAGAATGGAAAGATATCTTTTTCTGTTAATGACAAAGATGCTACCTGTCCACTTTTAATGCCAACAACTTTTGTTGCTGCAGATAGCATAGCATGGAGGCAATGGCATCACTGGAATTATATCGATTCAATTGGAAAAATCGACCTGAAAAAAGGATTACAAACTATCACACTCCATACGGTTGAAATAGGTCAGATGAATTATGATTATATAAATTTTAAACTTGTAAAATAATTTCTAAAAAATAAAGGCAATGATTAAAGAAGTGGGAATACCGGTGTCCTTGACCACCTTTAACCGGTTAATTCATATCTAAATTGTATAGCTGAATAACAGGCACTTATCTCTGACCATGGATAGTCAATTTACTCCGGTCAGATGTGGTCAGGGCTTCCGGTTTTTCCACCCTGAAACTGGTACTGCAACAGCAATTAACCATACCGCGTTTTGTGTCAAATTGTTTTTATTATCCACAATCCATCAGATTTACTTTTTATAGCGGAATATAAGTCATCAATGTTTACTTTACATTCACCATAATTACTAGGCCCCGGGTCAATATATAATAAGTTATTTCCTTCTACTATTAAGAAAATACCAACATGTCCAATATTATATGAATCAGGAATATTATATATCCTTCCATAATCAAAACCAAACACTATATCAAATTCAGGTGATATACTTTTTAAAGTCAACTCAAAACTATAGTCTGCAATTTCTTTTATAGATATATACATCTCCTCTAGATGGATATCGTTTTTTTTGAAAAAATTATTAAGTGAGTCATGTTCTAGTTTAACACCCCAGTCATTAGGATTATTAGAATATGTCAGATTATTAATTTTCTCAGAAAATTTGGCTGTTTTAGGAATTGTTAAACCAAATTCATTAATTATATCATATTGGCTATAATTTGTATAATTGTGTCTGATTAAAATTGTTTCTAGAACTGCACCAACACAACAAAAATCATCAGCTTTTATGTTAGTATATTCTTTCATTTAATATAGTAATCAAATGTAATTTTCGTCCATGTTTCCATTCCTTCATAAAATTCAACTAAATTGGATTTTTCAATCCAATCTGCGGTCATTTTATCCGGTTCATTTATATATACATCTTTATTTGATACATGGATATTATACAGAAGTCCAATATGAACAGTGCCAACCGAAATTGTATCATCATTTATAAAGCCAATAAATTCAATATCCTCTATTAAACAACCATTTAATAATTTGACCTCTTCAAACAACTCTCTCTTTAATTCATCAATTAAATACTGTTCTTCAGACTCCGCGGAGTTGCTTGGATTCATATGACCTCCTACACCTAAAGAGAATTTATTGTGCAACCTTTTTTCCGTCTGCTTAGAAGTTCTCTTAAATAAATAAAATGATTGGCTTCGCCGAACCCCGCTGCGCTCTGGTTCTTCATAAGAAATTATCGCATATGGAATAATTTGCTTAAAAGAAGGGTCTTCTTCTAATTCATTCCTTTTACGAAACAGGCTATTTTGAACAATCCTTTTCAATACATCACTATTGCCATTTAATAAACCTTGTTTTTTATAGGTCATTAAGTCCCAAAGCTTATCCGTTGGTATGGCAAAAACTAATTCATCAAACTCACCAGTCGTTGATTCCTTTGACATTTAATGTTGATAGAAATATAATTATCAGGGCTTTGCTTAAACAGCCATACTCCTTCTGATTGGAGGATGAGGATCATAGTTTTCTACAACAAAATCATCAATAGTTAGTTGATCAAAAGGCTTCTTTGCAATATGTAGTTGAGGTAAAGGTTTAGGTTCTCTTGACATTTGTTCAAGGATTGCAGTAACATGATCATATTTTTCTTCATTTCCGTCGCCAGGCGCATTTTTATTGATCCAGTCAACAACTTCTAAATATTCTTCTCTTTTAGAAACATTTTTTATTCTTTTTTGTAATTCCTTGAAATTTTCTTTGTGCCATTGAGTTCTCTTTCCAATTCCTGCATAAAAATGTGAATCACCAAAAGTGTGGATAAATGTTTTTGGAATCATCCCTGCTTCCTGGGCAATTACATGGGTAAGGGCAGCATAACTAGCTATATTAAAAGGAACACCTAAGAATTGATCACAACTTCTCTGGTAAAGTTGTAATTCTAATTCGCCTTCTTCATTAGAAGTGGCCTGATAGAGAACATGACATGGAGGTAATGACATTTTTGGAGTGTCTCCGGGGTTCCATGAATCAACAATGTGTTTTTTCCCGGTTGGGTTCTTTTTTAGTCCCTTTATCATTTTTCCCAGTTGATCTATTTCAACAAACATGCCTTTGTCATGATCATAATATTCCCATCTTCTCCATTGTTTACCATAAATTGGTCCTGCATCTCCCCACCTTTTTGCAAATTCAGGATCTTCTTTTATTCTCTGACCATATTCTTCCATTGCTTTGCCCCAATCAGGAGAATATTTCACAATACCTTCGGGAAAAATTCCTTCTTTTTGCATTCCTGGAAGATTGCCCTGAAAAGCATCAGGCCTCCAAACAGGGCAATTATTGTCTTCAAGATATTTAATATTTGTATCTCCTCTTAAGAACCATATAGTTTCATGAAATACAGATTTTGCAAACATTTTTTTAGTAGTCAATAATGGATACCCTTCTCTAAGATCATATTCGTTTTGATACCCAAATAAAGAAATAATTCCAGATTCTTTACTTCCTCCTTTAAAATTTGAACGATTAGATGTTAAGATTGCTTTTGAATGATCTAAATATTGTTGCGCCATTTTTTATTATTTTAAAAGATTAATTCTATTTTATAAAAATAATTCTCTTTTTCTTGAGCAATAAAGTTGTAAGTCCTTCATTATAAATCTATTTCTTAAAACCATCGATTGAGATAAGATCTCCGCAATCGCTTGTGAAAGAACCTGTCAATCAAATTTTCGACAGATCTTTTTCCTTTATGATTTATTCCAGGTTTTTAGATTTTTTTGTTATCAAAAATAGTTTTTATTTCTATTAATTATCAAACCTCAGAGTTTAATGTATTGGCAAAATTATTAACAAGAATCATGATCCCTGCCTGCCGCCTGCCTGCCGGTAGGCAGGGCAGTCAGGGCAGGCAGCCTCAGGCACTTTGTTCCGGTCGCAGTTTTATAAGTCAGTTAAACCAGTATGACAGCTTAACGACCAATCCCCTGTTCTTGTTGGCGAAATTATCCGTGTAGGAATTCCCTGTATAAACAATAAACAAATCCGATACCGGTGCAAAACGCCACTGAAAGCGGATGTTCATATTCAGGTTATCGATCTGGTTGTTGTACTGGACAAATGTTGTAAGGAATATTTTATCTGTGAAGGTTATGTCAAGTGTTGGTCCCACCAGGATGAGATTCGCACTATTGTAAGGCTGTGGTAATGAGATGTTATTGTAGCTCATGGTCATTCCGATGCTGCCATAAGGCTGTACCCGGTAATTCATCACTGTGTTGACGTTCCAGCGGTTTCCGTTATAGTAGCCTCCGAAACTTGCATTCAGTGTGTAGTTGAATAATTTGCGGGCATCTGAGGTAAATCCTGCCTGCACACTGTTCCAATGAAACTTCTCTCCGGCGTTAAGTTTCTCTCCACCAGTATTGGTAGGATCAAAAGCACGGCTGAGCTTTACGAATTGTTCTTCCAGGCTGACGGACAGCTGACATTTATTCTGCCATCCTATAATGTATGAAAGCTGTGTTTCCCGGTCAGTAAGGTTGAATTCAGGATCGAAGATGGCATTGAGGTTTGCAGACGGACCATGACTTATGATCCTTTTCGACCCTGACGGATAAAACAGGTAGCTGACAGAAGGCGTGATCTCATAGAAACCGGTTCTCCTGATATATCCAGCTTCAGCAACATAATCAGATCCTATCCACGACTGTTCGATGCCGGCTTTCAGGTACTTTGATGAATAACTCATATTTCCGGAAACCGCTGCAGCATCCATCCCTGATCCAGGATAAAATGACTGATGATAGAACATCTTTCCCTGCCACAGGTTATCTGTCGTGGCAAAATTATATTCCAGTCCTGCCACTCTATTGTACCGGTACCCGGTGAACGAAGAATCATTATACGATTCGGTGATCTCTTTATTGACAAGGAACCCTACGATGCTGGACCGGCTGAATATCTCCCGCTGCAGAACTGCGACTGCATAATTATTTGAAAGGTTTTCGCCTTTTGATCCGGTTTGCATATCCATCATCCCGATCCGCCATTTGTTGCCAATCCTTCCGGTAAGTCTTCCTCCGAAATTTACTGGGGCATTAAGTCCGATACGCCTTGAAAAGAAGGGCCTGGCCTGACTGTTTCCAAGATTGGAAAACAGGTCACTGTTTTCAAGAAAAAACTGGCGCCTTTCAGGATAAAACAACTCAAAGCGATCGAGATTAATCTGCTGCCTGTCCTCCTCAACCTGGGAATAATCAGGATTGACTGTCATGTCGAGGTTCATGGAAGTCGACAATATCATTTTGGCATCAAAACCCGCATTCCATTTCCATTTTGCAGGTTTAACGGCTTCTCTGTTTTTTATGACTGTTGAAGTGGCATAAGGGATGACGGATAACCTTAATCCAGCTTTTTCAAGAGGCTTATCCCACATCAGGGTTCCCGCATGTGGCAATGAGTTATGAGGAAACTGGCGCGGAACAGGCGCCCATGCCGATTTTTCATTCGTTTTAAGATCAAGCCGGCCAAAGTTGACGCCCCATTCTTTCTCTCCCCCTAAATAGCGAAGACTGCGGAAAGGAATAGCCATCTCAGCCACCCAGCGATCGCCATTGCTCTTCACTGCAGATTTCCATTTTATATCCCAGGTAAAGCTCGACTGGTTTCCGTTGTTGATCACTCCGTCGCACTGAGCGCCTGCTGCCGAGACGCCGAAGATAAATCCATTAGTCTGATTATTATAGGTATCGATATGTATTCGGAAGTTATCATTCTTATTAAACTCAAAATCCCTGCGCAGGGATTTCACAGGTCTTTTCCCGGGTGAAGGATCAAAGCAGACAGCTCCTACATAAATATTTGATTTATCGTAGGTGATAAAAACAGTAGTTTGTGCAATTGCAAAACCAGTATCTACAGGCGTCACACGAATAAAATTTTCAGCTTTCTCTGAGGTCTGCCAGGATTTCTCATCAAGCACGCCGTCAATCTTCATTGACTCGCTGGTACGTAATATATTGATTCGGTATTTATCCCGATTCACGCCCCTCTCCTGGGAATACAGCAATGTTCCTCCGGAAAAAAATAATAAAGAAATGAGAAGGAATAGCCGGCGGTGGAACATCTTTTTCTTTTAAGTTTTCAAAAGTAGAAAAAGAATTCAATCATTTTTACACCTGCAAGTATCTCGCTATCGAAATTTCTTTGTGTGAGTGTGAGTTTTGAGGAAAAAAGATCGAGAGCTCAAGTTCGAGCTTACTCGCTCTCACTCTCACTCTCACTCTCACTCTTTTTTCAGTACCCGGAGCGGGACTTGAACCCGCACAGCCGTTATGGCCACAGGATTTTAAGTCCTGCGTGTCTACCATTCCACCATCCGGGCCGCTTATATGCCTTGGTGGCTATAGAAGAATTCAAATTTCCAACAAAGAACCTGCCCATTTGTTCGGGATGGTGGAATGTCCACCCCTGCAGTCTGGCTGCTTCCTTCGGGCACCGAAGGTTTACCGAAGGTGCCGCTATCCCGCCTAAGCGGGACTTTACGCTCGCCCCTACCATCCGGGCCATTTAATTGTCATGCAGTCGTGCAGTCTTGCGGTCGTGCAGACGTGCAGTGGAAGTGCAAATTTAAAATAAATAATTCTTAATCAAAATTTTAAAGTCCCTCTCCCCACGGGAGAGGGATTAAGGGTGAGGCCTTTACTCTTTTACCAGTATCGGCTTACCAAGTCCTGCCTTTTCAAGCTCCTTAAGCTGTGTCGCTGCATCGCCTGCAACAACATAATACATCCTGGAGGGATCAATGTATTTCTTTGCAAGCTCAAGCTGTTTTTCCACTGTTAATCCTTTAACAAAAGCCTCTTCCTGCTTGATATAATCAGCCGGAAGATCATAAACAGCGATGTTGTTAAGCATGCTCAGAAGGCTCCCAAGGGTTTCAAAATTACGGGCATTGCCTTTTAACAGAGCAGATTTTGTAAAATCAATATATTCCTGCGGAATATTCTTCCGGTACTTTTCCATCTCTGTCTTGAATATGGTTACTGATTCAAGAGTTGAGTTTGTTCGCACCATTGATGAAGCCGTAAATGTTCCGAAGTTTTTTGCTCCGCTGAAATTTGACCTTGCTCCATATGTAAATCCTTTTTCTTCACGCAGTATCAGGTTGAACAAACCATTAAATGATCCGCCAAGTTTGTAATTGGTAACATATGCAGGATAGTAATCAGGGTCTGTACGCGGAATGGAAGGGCAGCCTATATAAATCACCGACTGTTTGGCACCAGGCACATCAACAAAATAGATCTGCGATTTTTCTGGCGGTGCTGCAACTTTAATATCAGGTATGGTAACATCTTTTGCCTGCCACCTGGTATTTATTCCGGCAAGGGCGGCTTCGACCCTTTGCTGATCAATATCGCCTGCAATAATAAACTTAGTCAGGGAGGGAGAAAAATTCTTATTGTAGAATTTCTTAAGATCATATGTTGTGATAGAATTAACAGATTCTTCTGTACCTGCTGCCTCGACTGCCAGAATATTATTTTCTCCAAAGATCAGCTTATTAAGTTCGTTCGACGCAAGATAATTTGGATTTGCCTTGTTCCTTTTCAGGTTGTTTATAACCCTGCTTTTGGCAAGATTGAATTGTTCCTCATCCCACCGTGGTTCGAAAAGCATTTCTTCAACCAGCGCGATTGTCTGTTCAAAATTACGTGCCAGCGCACTTACCCTTACTGTTATATTATCACTGCCGCCGTAAAATGAAATGCTTGCACCCAGGAGTTTTATTGCATCCTCGAGTTCCGCCGGTGTTTTGTTTTTGGTTCCTTCATTCATAAGCGAAGCAGTCATGCTTGCTACTCCCGCTCTGTCGATTTCATCCAGCAGGTGACCACCGGAAATAATTATTGAGTATTGTACCAGCGGTAACTCACTCTGCCTGATTCCATAAAGCTTCATCCCATTGCCGAGGGAGTTGGTCCAGACAGTCGGAATTGTCACTTCAGGATCAGGTCCAACAGGAGGCTGAACTGAACGGTCAATTTTTGTGGGAGTTTTGACAACTGGTCCTTCCACTGATGCAACATCTTTTACTTCAGCAGCTTTTGTGACATCTTCTTCGACAATTTCTGAATTAAGTGAGTTTTCAGGGACCAGGCTGATTTCACCCTTGGGAACAAAACTTACCTCGACAAAATTCTTCCCTTTAATATATTTCTGAAATGCGTTTTTGACATCTTCAGATGTTACTGCCTGTGCCTCAATAAAATCTTTTTTATAATACTGCGGATCCTCTTTGAACATATTGTACTGGCCAAGAGTGAATGCTTTACTGAGAATACTGCTGAATGAACCATAGAAGCTGGTTTCATTCTTTGCCTTTATCCTGTTAAGGTCATCTTCAGAAAAACCTTCTTTTTCGAACATTTCAAAAGCTTCAAAAATTGCTTTTTTAACTTCGCCAAGATTTACACCGGGATTTGCTGTTACTGATATAGTGAAGTCACCGGCAAGCTCCTGTGAACCGGCTCTTGCTGATACGGAGGAGGTAAGTTTTTTCTCTTTTACAAGAATTTTATACAGGGGTGTCTTTTTCCCGTTTGAAAGCAGATCACCAAGATAGTCAAGTGCGTATGCATCTTTTGTGAATTGCTCCGCGGCAGGGAATACAATTGTAATCCTTGGTGCTTTTGCAAAATTATCTTCGTGGTAGAGCTGAATTGTCTTGTCAAGTGATGCCGGCATCGGACTTCTTTTTTCTATTGCTTCACCGGCAGGTATCTCACCAAAGTATTTTTCAATCAAAGGTTTCACCTCCTCCTTGTTAATGTCGCCTGCTATAACAAGTGTTGCGTTATTTGGTGAATACCATTTTTTATGAAAAGCCTTTACATCATCAACGGTTGCATTCTGCAAATCTTCCATCTCTCCGATAACATCCCAGCTGTATGGATGTCCTTTCGGGTACAGGCTTTTAAGGATAAGGTAATCGCTGAATCCATAGGGTGCATTGTCGACACTCTGGCGTTTTTCATTCTGAACAACATTCTGCTGGTTTGCAAAAGCTAATTGTGTCACAGTGTTCTCCAGGTAGCCCATCCTGTCTGATTCCAGCCACAGGGCCATTTCAAGAGCATTTTTCGGGACGACTTCATAATACATTGTAGCATCCTGTCCGGTACCTCCGTTAAGTTCACCTCCGGCGCCTTGTATCAATTTGAAAAGCTGATCTTCACCGACATTCTCGGATTTCTGGAACATCATGTGTTCGAAAAGATGTGCAAAGCCTGTTTTTCCAATTACTTCACGGCTCGAGCCGACATGAAATACTACTGCCACTGCAGCAATAGGATCAGACTTGTCTTCATGCAGGATGACTGTCAATCCGTTTGGCAAAGTGTACTTTTCAAACGGAACCGAAATTCCGGGATCAGCTTTTTTTGCGGTGCAGGAAAACAGAATTCCTGTAACCATCAGAAGAAAAATGTAAAAAGTTCTTTTCATGAATGGGAGGATTAAAATTAATTTATGTGTTATGATTTGGGGATCGAATTTAATTAAAATCCTGTAATAAAAAGAAAAAAGCTGTGAAAACAGCCTTTTTGTTTGAGCGGGAGACGGGACTCGAACCCGCGACCCCGACCTTGGCAAGGTCGTGCTCTACCAACTGAGCTACTCCCGCGAATCCGTGGCAAAAGTAGAAAAAAAATCGGAAAACCCAAATCAACAATTAATTATTTCACCGGGCCCCACTCTGCAAGGGTGCTGTTCTGAAAATAGAGCCGGGTTTTATTATAGAACCACTCTTCCTTAACAATATTGCCGCTTATCACCCTGTTTATCTTATTCGGTGAACCCCAGCTTTCCTTAACAAGCTGAGCATTTATGCCTTTCCATATCTTCCCTTCATATATTTTTGCACCAAGCGATTGCCCGTATTTATTTACAAGGTATTCATATCTGCTGTCAACCTGCTTTTGCACTGGTCTTGCTTCCTGGCCATAATTTTGTTCCCTGACAGATGGCCGGATAACTGCCGGTATGTTTTGAACTGGCGTTTTGTTTAGTTCAGCATGATGAGTATAGATATAACCTGAATTGCCTTCAAAAACCACGTGAAGGAAAGTATCATAGGATCCCGGAAGCACATCAACAACAGAGTCTTTTGGCACAATCAGTATTACTGATGTAAGGTCATCCTTATCTTTGAAAAGACGGCTGGCCGATTTTAATGTGGCTGTAGTGACAGAAGTTTGAACAGCAGGCTGGCTCTTCTCCAGATCCTTAAGGACATCAGTTTTTGCAACCTGGGGAAATGCTGATGAAATAAGAAACAAAATCAGAACTGATAATATTAACCTTTTCATATGTATATTTTTTCTGAGGAAGTTCAAAAATTGTACCACGATTTTGCCCTCCCCAACCAGATCTATGTAATTTTTCTGATAAGCATTATTCCGTCTCGTAAAGGCAGTATTATATTTTCAATATTCTTTTGCCTGCCGATCATATCATTGAAATCGATAATACCTTTTGTCTGCTGATCCTTTGTGTCTTTCTCAAAAACTTTTCCTCCCCACAGTACATTGTCTGCAATTATAAAGCCTCCCGGCTTTACTTTATCTATTATCAACCTGTAATATTCAATATATTCCCTCTTGTCTCCATCGATATATACCAGATCAATTTCTTCTTTGATGGTCGAAGCAACATCCTGAAACCGGCCTGTAATAATGTTAATTTTTGAAGCTACCCCGGCTTTTGTGAAATATGACCTGGTAAATCCGTCAAGTTCATCATTTGCTTCAACCGTGATCAGCATGCCATCACTTTTCAGACCTTTTGCCAGGCATATGGCAGAATATCCTGTAAATGTTCCTATTTCAAGGATATATGAAGGATTTACCATTCTTGATATCATTTCAAGAAACTTACCCTGAAGATGTCCGCAGGTCATATTTGGATTTACAAACCGGAGATGTGTCTGCCTGTAGAGATCTTCAAGCACCGGGTCTTCAGGAACAGAATGATCAAGAATGTATTTTTCAAGTTGTTGGTCCATGATTATTTATAAATCAGTGTTGACAATCTTCCCGGGTCGAAAATATCATTGGCTGCGGATAGCAATTCTGATGATGTGATTTTATCAATCTTATTGCAGGTCTCCTCCAGGCTCTCTATCCTTTCGAAGATGAGCAGGCTTTTCCCCTGGCTGAGCATCAGGTTTTCATGGTTCTCATAACCTCTTGCAAGGTATCCTTTTATCTGATTCTTTGCCTTGCTCAGTTGTACCGTGCCCAGTCTTTTGGTCCTGAGTTTTGTCAATTCGGATAAGGTGACCCTGATGCTTCTTTCAAGGTGCTGATTATCTGTTCCGAAATATATGGAGAACACACCCGTATCATAATAAGGATTATATGATGACTCCACATTGTAGGCAAGGGCGTTCTTTTCCCTGAGCGACATGTTAAGCCTTGAATTCATCCCCTGTCCTCCCAGAATGTTATTCAGAAGGAACATCCCCAGCCTTTTTTCATCCTTAAGGTCATAAGCTATGTTCCCGATAATGCAATGATTCTGAAAAGTGTCCATCTTCTTTTCGATCCTGGAAGGCTTATATATAATTGGTTCAGTTTCTCTTTTATCACTTTTATTCTCAGTTATTTCCTCAAAGTATTTCCTGAATAGCCGGAGAACCTTATCCTCAGGAATATTCCCTACTGAACAGAAAACCATTTGGTCGGTAGTGTAATTTCTTGAAATAAAGCCAGAGAGCTTTTTATGTGTGAAAGATTTCACAGTTGATTCAGTGCCGAGAATATTATGGCCAATTGGCTGGTCAGCAAAGATCTGCTCTTCGAAATCGTCAAATATAAGTTCAGCCGGATTATCGAGATATGAGTTGATCTCTTCAATTACAACATCCTTTTCTTTCTCGATCTCTTTTTCCGGCAGCACTGAGTTAAAGGCTATATCGCATATTATTTCGACGGCTCTTTCATAATCTTCCTTAATAAAAGAAGCGTGTATCGCAGTCTCTTCCTTTGTTGTATAGGCGTTAAGCTCGCCGCCGACATCTTCAAGACGGCTCAGGATATAATAAGCCTTTCTTTTTCTTGTACCTTTGAAAAGCATATGCTCAATGAAGTGAGCAATTCCATGTTCCGGCACAGATTCATCGCGTGAACCGGTATCTATAACCAGTCCGCAATGCGCGACAATTCCCGGTAGTCTGTGATGAACCAGTCTGATTCCGTTTTTCAGGGTGTGGAAGAGAAGCTCCATTATCTAATTTTAGTAAAGGTTGTAAATGTACCATAACGGCAAAACGATTCCAAATCGAAATTTTTTAAGCAAAGTTTTGGTTTAACGGTTTTGAAATATATATTTGCAGTCCGAAAAGAGGGTGCCATAGCTCAGTCGGTAGAGCAATGGACTGAAAATCCATGTGTCCCCGGTTCGATTCCTGGTGGCACCACAACCTTGAATCGCAGACCGCTGTAGATCAATGATTTGCAGCGGTCTTTTTATTTTGTGGTGACGGATGTGTTGATGGATTTTATAACGTACACATAACCAACGCATTGCAGACAGTCAAGGTCTGTTATTTGTCCATAACCTTGCTGAATTGGAAAAGCCAGTGTCCTTGAACATATCTGGCCGGAATTCATTGACCACTCAAAGCCGGAGTTATATTCTTGTTTTTTAGTTATTTATGAGATTTGCAATTTAACCGGCTAAATGTGGTCAAGACTACCGGTTTTTACAGGGGAGAAGTAAAAAGGGTTACTCTAAGGATTACAAATTTTTTCAAAATGAATTATGTAATGATTATCAATTTATTATTTGTATCTTACTGAACAAGTATTTTGAAGGTTGTTATTAAGAGACTAATATTTATATTAATGGAAATGAACTATTTGTATTTAATAATTCCTGTCGTAGTGATATTTTTCGCAGGAATCAGAATTGTACGGCCAACTGAACGAGGTTTAATTGAGAGGCTTGGAAAGTACCATAATTTTGCCAATCCCGGATTTCACTGGATTATTCCAATCATAGATAGAATATTTGTGATAAATGTAACCGAACAGATGGTAGATGCCCAGCCACAGGAAATAATTACAAATGATAATCTGAATGCAAGCGTCGATGCGCAAGTTTATTTCAGAGTAAAATCAGATGAAGCGAGCGTAAAAGGATCGACGTATGATGTTAATAACTATAAATGGCAGATTGTTCAACTTGCCCGTACAACACTTCGTAATATAATTGGCACACTTACTTTAAAATCTGCCAACAGCGAACGGGGGAAAATTAACACAGAGCTTCTTGCAACCCTTGATAAAGAAACTAAAGGTTGGGGGATTGAAATTATCCGTACCGAATTAAAACAAATTGACCCCCCTTCGGATGTTCAGGAAACCATGAATAAAGTTGTAAAAGCTGAAAATGAAAAAATTGCAGCAATAGATTCGGCTACTGCTGCTGAAACAGTTGCCGATGGGATAAAGAGGGGAAAGATAAAAGAAGCAGAAGGTTATAAGCAGGCTAAAATATTGCACGCTGAAGGCGAAGCTGAAGCCATTAGACTTGTAAATGAAGCGGCAGATAAATATTTTGTTGGTAATGCTCAATTATTGAGGAAGCTGGAAGCTCTTGAAGCCTCACTTGGGAGTAATGCTAAAATTGTTATTCCAGCAGGATCCGAATTGGTAAATATCATTGGAGAGATGGCAGGAATAATTCCATTAGACAAAAAGAAAAAAGACAGCTAATAATTCAAACAGCTAATTGAAATTCTTTGTCCTATCCAAATTGGTAAATGGATCATTAATATTTTCACTACTAAAACGATAAAACCAGATTTAATTCTCACTAACACTACAATCTTAAATTGTATACCCTTGTAAATCAATGATTTACAAGGGTATACAATTTAAGATTGTAGTGTTAGTGACGGGGTTTATAACATACACATAATCACCTATTTACACAATGTTATATTATAATAGTAATGATTATTCAATCCACTTTCCCTGGACTTATATTTTGATCCATGGCATTTTATTCCAATGATGCGTTTTTAAGCAGGATGTTACCAGCCGGAAAGTTTTATCATTTTAAATTCGCCACTGCTTCGATCTCTGAAAATGTTTCGGCTTGGTTTACTAAGTCAATGTTTTGTTTCCCTTTCAGGTATTTATTAAAAAAATTCAGAACCTTTACATTCATAATTTTTATGACTTTTACTGCTCTCAATAGATCCTAATAAGTGCTCAACATAGGGAACCGGATAAATGGGAAAATCAGAAAAATTAAAGTGGTCTGAATTCCTGACACTCAAAGAGTAACAATCAACTTTAGATTTATTTGCAAAAATATTTCCATAACCTGAACCTTTTTTGCTATTTAGAAACATAGCAGGTACTTTAATCTCACCTTTTAGATCGAACCATGTGATCCACCATCAATATTTACACAGGCCATATTCCTGTTATCTGATAGGCAGACTTCAATTGCTGCAATCACCCATAGACATTCCGAAAACACCAGGTTTGTTCAAATTGCCATATGTTCGCACTATCTTAAATACCCTGTCTGAAAGGTTCCATTATTTACTCTCCGTTCTTTGAACACAGATTTTCAAACATAAGTTTTTGTTCCTAATGATTTATTATTATTAAACTTGTAATTATTTTTATCATTGGTGCCAGAAATATTCAGAATTTTTATCAGAAGGGTAATGCTCCTGTATTTTTTAAGTACGACCTCGATGCAGGGCCAGATACTTAAAGATACTGCAGCATTGAACCTCCTGAAAAGAGGCGTTGACGATATCTATGGATTCCGGTTCAAAGAGGCCCGGGATGTTAGTAAAAAATTAAATAATATCTACCCGGAGCATCCGGTAATAAACCTGTATAACGGTATGGCTACATACTGGGAAAACTATCCTCTGATCCCATCCTCTCCGGCTTCTGTTTCCTATGAAGGTTTAATGACTGCCTGTATAAAACAATGCGAGGATGCCCGTGATCCTGGTGATTACGCCGAGTATCTTCTGGCCAACCTGGGTGCGAGAGGAATGCTGCTGATGTATTATGCTGATAACAATCTTAATGCTAAATTAAAACCTCTTGTAATGAGTACATACAGGCATGTGAGGGAATGTTTTGATTATGTTTCTGTTTATCCTGATTTTTATTTCTTCACAGGCCTTTACAATTATTACAGGGAAGCATACCCCGAAGCCCATCCAATCTATAAAGTTCTGGCATTTCTTTTTCCAAAGGGAGATATGGTGAAGGGTATTAATGAATTGCAAAACGCCGGAGTAAATTCAATAATGCTAAAGGCGGAGGCATATTCTTTCCTTTCATACATTTTTATGAATTTCGAAAACAATTATCAGCAATCACTTAATTATACAAAGGATCTTCATGAGCTTTATCCGGCCAACCTTCTGTATCTGGCAGGTTACATCAAAAACCTGCTGCTTTTAAAGAAATATGATGAAGCTGAAAGTATTATATTTTCATCAGACGGAAACCCCGGCAGTTCTTATTTTAAGGCACAGATTGCGGTATTCAATGGAATCCTTCAGGAGAAAAAATACAGGAATAATATAAAGGCAGGTAGATTTTACTATGAAGCGATAAATGACCTGTCTGACTTTGGCTATTACGGTAATGATTATTCTTCCTACGCTTATTTCGGCCTGAGCCGCATATCCGAAGCTAACAACGATAAGAAGAATAAAAAAACATACAGGAAAATGGCATTGGACCTGACAAGTTACAAAAAGGTAAACTTTGATCAATAAAAACCTGTTTGATGGCTTCCGCGTACTTGCTTCCGGTTGTCCCAATTCAACCTATTTCTGATCGTTTCCCAGTACATATGGTGTAACCTGGTAAACACAATAATTCAGCCAGTTTGAGAACAAAAGACTCGCATGGCTTCTCCATTTGACCATCGGCATCTGCGCCGGATCGTCATTGCGGAAATAATTCCTGGGGATGCTTATGTCAAGGCCTTTTGCCATATCGCGGTCATATTCCGATTTTAAGGTGAGGGGATCATATTCTGAATGACCGGTTACAAAAACTCTTTTCAGGTCTCTCGAGGCCACAAGGTAAATTCCTGCCTCTTCTGAATCAGCAAGGATCTCGAGGTCCTCCACTTTCTTAATATCTTCTTTCCTGACTTCAGTATATCTTGAGTGGGGTGCAAGGAACACATCATCAAATCCCCTTGTCAAAGGATTTGTCATATTATAGATCCTGTGACTGAATACCCCGAATATCTTTTCATTCATCATATACTTGGGAATTCCGTAATGGTGATATAATCCTGCCTGTGATGCCCAGCAGATATATAACGTCGAGGTCACATGAAGGTCGGCCCAGTTCATTATTCGAACCATCTCTTCCCAATAGTCAACCTGCTCAAATTCGAGATGTTCAATAGGTGCGCCGGTAATTATCAATCCGTCATATTTATGACCGGAAACATCATCAAAGGTTTTATAGAATGAGTCAAGATGCTCTTTTGGAGTATTCTTCGACAAGTGCATCTTTGTATAAATAAGTGTGATTTCAACCTGGAGGGGAGTGTTGGAAAGAAGCCTTAAAATCTGAGTCTCTGCGGTTATCTTTACTGGCATCAGGTTAAATATAAGTATTTGCAGAGGCCTTATATCCTGATGAACAGCCCTTGTCTCCTTCATCACGAAAATATTCTCGTTTTCAAGGATCTTTACTGCGGGCAGATTATCCGAAATATTTAGTGGCATAATTCACAAAGGTTTTTTATTCAGTTTAAACCGTAAAATGGAATTGTTTTTTGGGTTAGAAAGATAATACTTATTCATAAAATCGATTCACTGGCCGATGGTATTTTAATGCCTTGTTGTTCCCTCCCTGATTTGCCTTAAAAATCCTGTCGTTATAAGATACCTGGCTGTAATGTATGTTGACATTATAACCAATCTATGTGATCTAAGTTGGAAGATGAATTTGCTGATGGCAATTGCTGAATCGGATATTAAAAACAGAATGGTCCCGTAAAGTACCAGCCGGCAATAATAGTGGTTTCATGATTTTTGGGCATTTTACATAGTAAATTTATGATGATTTCCCTCCGGAATCATTATTTATCAGGGAATCTTGTCATTTTTTCTTTGCCGTTCGTCAAAACAACCCGATTCCCGTCAATCGGCTTAATTTACCTCATAACTTACTAATAACCAACATCTTTGGTTAAATAACCGGCATATACAATTCATTTCAGCAGGTTTGCTGATAAATAAGGGACCGGTTTTGACCAACTGCATCAATTCTTTTATAAGTAGTTCATGACTGTCACTGATCAGTCGTATTTTATTGACAAGCCCCTGTTTATTTCATCGCATTTCCCCTCTGATTGGGCTATGCCGTATTGA
>JBBSAP010000017.1:0-38628 GCA_038252165.1 Bacteroidales bacterium
CCCCCTCATTCCGCTTGACCCTATAATTATTTGTCATTCAGAGCGGAGCGAAGAATCTCATACATTTAGCCGGAAACTATTGTAAATTTTTATAGATTTGGAAATACCAAATAAATCTGTCTGCTATGATGAGAAAAATCTTTTCGACCGTTGCCATTTCACTACTGATTATCTTTGCAGGAACTCTGTCAGCCCAGAATAATAGTCAGATACCTGTACAAAAAACCACGAAAATAAAATTCCTTAAGACTGAAGTCTTTAAGCATACTGACGTTGGAAATCCGGCAATTGCAGGCACTGTAACTATGTCTGACGGAGGATTTGACATTACAGCAGGTGGCGAAGATGTGTGGGGTGTGAAGGATGAATTCAATTTTGTTTATATTGAGAAAACAGGGGATTTTGACTTCGTAACCCGGATTGAAAGCCTTACTGCTACGCATCAGTATACCAAAGCTGGATTAATGGCACGGGAAGATCTGACACCCGGAAGCAGACATGTTTTTTTTCAGGTTTTCCCGAATAATAATCAACGGAATAAAAATAATGGTGGATTTGAATATCAATACCGTCAGGTTAGGGGTGGTGAAATGAAAGCAATTTATCCTGACAGGTTTGAAGGTACACCTGATTTCCCGGTTACATTTCCAAATACATGGATACGACTTAAAAGGGTCGGAAATAATTTTACCGGATATGCCGGCACCGACGGCAAGTCATGGAAGGAATATGCAACCTTTACTCTGGATCTTCCTGAAAGAATCTTCCTGGGGCTAGCCGTAACTTCTCATAAGACAACCGAATTCACTACTGCAAAATTCAGAAATACAGGCAACTTACTGAAGTAAACCCAGATCTTAATTTGCTGATACTTCATGGGGAACAGTAAAATATCTGTGCATTTGTTTCAGGGGCTTCATCAGGAACCTATCCTTTTTAGCAATCAGTTATAAGGTAAACATTTGGCAAAAATCAGTACCTTTGCCGTTTGAAAAATCAAAGCATTGAAGAAACTCGATAAATTTGTTCTAAAGTCATTTATTGGTCCGCTTATTCTCACATTTTTCATTGTTCTCATTATCCTTATCCTTCAATTCCTTTGGATGTATGTTGATGAACTTGCCGGTAAGGGTCTGGAGTTAGGGATTGTGGCAGAATTGCTTTTCCAGTTCTCACTGACATTTGTCCCGATGGCGCTTCCCCTTGCTATACTCCTGGCTTCACTTATGACTTTTGGCAATATGGGTGAATACAGTGAGCTTACTGCACTTAAATCGTCAGGGATATCTTTGGAAAGAATTATGAGACCCCTTGTAATAATGATCTCCGTTATCTGTGTGGTTTCTTTTTTCTTTTCCAACAATGTTCTCCCCTACTCAAACAGGCAGGCGAGGACTCTTCTTCAGGATATACGACGGAAACGCCCTGACATAAATCTTCAATCCGGCACCTTCAACAACGACATTGACGGATTCAGCATAAAAGTCACGTCAAAAGATCCTGTCACAAACCGTCTCGACAAGATATTCATTTATGATCACCGCAAAAACAAGGGAAACAGCGATGTTATTTATGCCGACTCTGGATATATGAGAGTAAGCCCCGATGAAACAGCAATGTCGATGGTACTTTACAATGGTTATTCTTACGGTGAAATGCCGGAACAGGATCCGGGAAGATCAGAAAAAAAATATCCCTTCAGAAAGGATGTGTTCCAGGAACAGACACTGGTGGTTTCTCTCTCAGGTTTCGATCTGGAGCGGACAGAAATTGACCTCTTCAAGACAAACTCAGCAATGAAGAATATATCACAGCTTACTCATGAAATTGATTCCATGAATAAAAGATTTACTAACCGTGTTAATGACAATTTCAAAGAATTCTCAACATCATTATTATACACCGGAAGAAATTTCAATGATGATAGCTATGAGAGGCAGGGTGAAGAGGCCTCAAAAAAACCGGTTTTTGACACTAAAGGCCTTTATGATTCGCTGATTGCCGTCCAAAAAAAGACAGCCATATCATTGGCAATCTCAAATGTAAAGAGTGCCACCAACTACCTGACCACACAGGGTGAACTTCTTCATAATGATGTAAAATTTATAAAGCGTTATGAGGTCAACTGGAACAAAAAATTCACACTGTCGGTAGCCTGCCTGGTTTTCTTCCTTATCGGGGCCCCACTGGGGGCTATAATAAGGAAGGGAGGATTAGGAACGCCAGCTGTCATTTCAATACTCTTTTTTGTAATATGGTATGTTATATCCCTTTCAGGCGAGAAGCTGGTTGAAGAGGACCTTGTAAGCGCAACTGCCGGAATGTGGGCATCGACTTACATCCTTTTGCCAATTGGTTTGTTTCTTACATATAAAGCTTCAACTGATTCAGTAATTATGAATGTTGATACTTACCTGGCATTCTTTAAAAAGATAAAGGATTACTTGTATAAGATTTTTATAATCGGAACACGGCGTAATCCTACTTATTAAGAACAATAATATTGATAAATATGGAAATTAAGCTTAATACGATTGAAGAGGCCATTGATGATATCAGGAAAGGAAAGCTCCTGATAGTCGTGGATGATGAAGACAGGGAGAATGAAGGTGATTTCATCTGTTCAGCAGAACTCATTAAACCGGAAACAGTGAACTTCATGGCTAACCATGGCCGCGGACTAATTTGTGCAGCGCTACCTGAAAAAAGGTGCGAAGAACTTGAACTTGACATGATGGTTGGAACAAATACCTCCCTTCACGAAACTCAATTCACTGTTTCTGTCGATCTCCTTGGTCCGGAAACAACAACAGGCGTTTCAGCCAGAGACAGAGCACTTACAATTAAAGCCCTTGTCGATCCTGCCACCAAACCCTCCGATCTGGGCCGTCCCGGACATATATTTCCCCTTAAAGCAAAGCAAAAAGGAGTTCTCAGAAGGGCCGGGCACACCGAAGCTGTAGTTGACCTCACACGCATGGCAGGATTGAAGGAAGGAGGTGCCCTGGTGGAAATAATGAATGATGATGGAACAATGGCCCGGTTGCCTGACCTGGAAAAACTACGTCAGAAATTTAATATCAAGATTATTGCAATCAGGGATCTGATCATATACACTCTTGAAAGAGATACAATTATTGAGAAGGGAGAGCTGGTAAAACTACCTACTGAATACGGTGAATTTGAGTTTATCCCCTTCAGGCAGATAAGCAACGGCCTCGAGCATGCCGCGCTGGTAAAAGGACAATGGACTAAGGATGAACCCGTTCTGGTCAGGCTGCATTCATCATGTTTTACCGGTGACATATTTGGTTCATTAAGATGTGATTGCGGCTCTCAGCTGCATAAGGCAATGGAGATGGTTGAAGCTGCAGGAAAAGGAGTGGTAATCTATCTCAGCCAGGAAGGAAGAGGTATTGGGCTTTTAAACAAAATTAAAGCCTACAAGCTCCAGGACGAAGGTATGGATACAGTTCAGGCAAACCTTAAACTCGGGTTCGGGGAAGATGAAAGGGATTATGGTGTCGGAGCCAGCATAATGAGGGAGCTCGGACTTGGCAAAGTCAGGCTTATTTCGAATAATCCTGTCAAAAGGGCCGGACTTGAGGGTTATGGAATTAAGATCGTTGAAGCAGTCCCGCTTGAGATCCCTTCTAATCAATATAACGAATTCTATCTTAAGACTAAAGCAAACAAAATGGGGCATAATCTTACCTGCTACAAACACATTTTGAAGGATTGATTTTTTTTGTAAATTTGTGTGATAAAAGGTCTGATCCCATTTATGAAAAGTCTCAGATTAGTGTTCATGGGGACACCTGAGTTTGCTGTTGCCCCTCTTGGTTCACTTCTTATGAACGGGTATAACATTGTCTCAGTGGTCACTTCACCAGATAAACCCGCCGGAAGAGGAAGAACTGTGACAAAATCTGCAGTGAAGCTTTTCTCTGAATCAAACTACCTTCCTCTCCTTCAACCTGAAAATTTAAAAAATCCCGTATTTATTGAACGGCTGAAACGGCTTAATCCGGATGTTTTTGTAGTGGTAGCTTTCAGGATGCTTCCCCGTGAAGTGTGGGAAATACCTGCCAGAGGAACCATAAACCTTCATGCTTCACTATTACCACAGTACAGGGGTGCAGCGCCGATAAATCATGTTATAATAAACGGGGAGTCAATGACTGGTGTGACTACATTTCTGATTGATGACAAAATAGATACCGGGAATATTCTTCTGCGGCAGGAAGTTCCGGTATTTCCCTTTGAAGATGCAGGTGATTTACATGACAAGCTTATGAAGCACGGAGCCAGATTGGTTATTAAGACGCTCGAGGGATTGGCCGGGAACTTCATTAAACCCCAAAATCAATCGGATTTTATGATGCCCGGAGAAATACTTAAACCTGCACCGAAGATTTTTCCTGATTATTGCAATATTGAATGGAACAATGAACCACAAAAGATCCACAACTTCATCAGAGGTCTTTCTCCCTATCCATGTGCAAGGGCCATCTTTAAAAACGAGAAGCGAAGTATAACATATAAGATCTTTGAAAGTCAGCCTGAAACATCAACGCACCTGCTTCACCCGGGACAGCTTGCCTCGGACGGTATAAACTTTATCAAGATAGCCTGCAAGGGGGGATTTTTAAAAATTCTCAGCCTTCAGACCGAGGGAAAAAAGAGGCTTAACACTGAAGATTTTCTAAGAGGATTTAAAATTGAAGAATTCTCTTTTCCTATCAATTAGCAGGCTTTATCGATTGCAGCCATATTTTCTGCCCAGGAACAGGCAGGTCTCCATCAGCCATCCTGTTCATCTCAAGAAGACTTTTCAACTTAATCCCATATTTCTGCGAAATAATATGCATGGTCTCTCCAATGGCCGCTGTATGATATTCCAGTCCAGCATCGGCCTTCTCCCGTTTTGGTTCAAGATATAACATCTGACCGGGAACAGGAGTAAAATTATCTTTCAGATCATTATATCTGGCCAGTTCCCATTTCAGAAGCTGGAATTCATTCTCAAGCTTCTCCCTGGTATCCCCGTCCTTAACAATAATATACTGAATCCTGTTATTCTCCTTTATGCGCGGGGCTCTTGCCATTACATCGCCAAAAGTAATAGTTCTTCCATTCATCCTGGCAGTATCGTTATTAGCAGTTTTTGCAGGTACAGGGGTCTCTTTTACCAGAATTTTCTCCTGAGGTTTTGTAATAGATGATGTATAACCCCTGTCAAAGTCGTAAAGCTTATTCTCTTCAATTTTTCTTATCAGCAGATTTGCATATTCAGGATTAGTGGCATATCCTGCCTTTTTCAAACCGCGTGCCCAGGCTTTATAGTCTACAGGATCGAGATCAAAAAGAAAATTATATCGGGAGCCTGATTTCAGAAAATCGGAATGATCATAAAATGAATCTTCAGGCCTTCTGTATTTCCTGAAGCATTCGTTCCGGTTGTCATCATGTTGTCTTATAGTCTGACCATTCCAGTCACGGTGACATTTGATCCCAAAATGGTTATTTCCAATTCTTGCCAGCGAACTCCGGCCGTAATCTGATTCAAGCATACCCTGGGCAAGAGTAATGCTTGCCGGCACTCCTGTTCTTCTCATCTCACTAACTGCCAGATCCTTGTAATTGTTAATATAATTAATGGCAGAACCACTCAAATTAACAGGTGTCATCACCGGTTTAGAAACCCTGCAGGAGTAAAAGCCAGCCAAAATCAGAATACTTAAATAAAGACACGTTTTGTTTCTCACTATCTTCACATTTGCGGTAAAAATAGGAAAAAGTACTTTAAGTGCCTAAAGTGACTCAAGTTGTTCATAACTCGAAGTACTCCAAACTTTAACCCACTCCAAACTCATATATTTTGTTAACTTTGTAACACAAACTGGATAAGAGAGTTATGTCAACAATTAAAAATATCTCATTTTCTTACAGGGAATATGATGGAACTCAGGAGCTCAGTGCTGAAGATCAGGAGCTTATTATTGCGGCTAAAGAGGCGGCCAAACTGGCATACGCTCCCTACTCCAGATTCATGGTAGGAGCGGCAATAAGACTTGAATCGGGAAGGATAGTCCATGGATCGAATGTTGAAAATGCTGCCTTCCCCTCAGGCATCTGTGCTGAAAGGACCGCAATTGCAGGAGCTGTTTCTAACTTTCCTGATGATAAAGCTGTTGCTCTGGCGATTGCAGCTATAACTGATGGAGGATTGCCTGCTGAATCTGTATCACCTTGTGGAAATTGCCGTCAGGTAATTGCTGAAGAGGAGGGAAGGACAGGCAGGCAGATTAGAATAATTCTTTCAGGAAAAAATAAGATCCAGGTAATTGATGGTGTGGGTCCGCTTATACCATTGCAGTTCAGCAGAGATAGTCTCAGGGCAAATCTTCCCTGATTATCAGCTGGAATCCGGCTCCGTGTATATTTTTAATATTCAGTCTTGGATCCTCAGATAAGAATTTTCTAAGCTTAGTGACATAAACGTCCATACTCCTGGCAGTAAAGTAGTCATCTGAACCCCATATCTTTTTCAAAGCCATCTCTCTGCTTATCAATTCATTAGGATTATTTGCCAAAAGCTCAAGCAACTGGGCTTCCTTGGGGGAAAGCTTCTTCTCATCATCACCACATGTAAGTGTTCTGAGCCTTGCATTAAAAACGAATTTACCAATTTCAAAAATATCTCTTGTCCCTGTCTGAAAATCACGCCTGGAAAGAATAGCCCGTATCTTCGCGAGAAGAATTTCAGTATCAAAGGGTTTTGTCACATAATCATCCCCACCTGAACCATACCCTTTAAGAACATCTTCCTTTAGTTTCTTTGCTGTGAGAAAGATAATCGGGACCTGATTGTTTATTTTTCTTATCTCTCCTGCAATTGTAAACCCATCCACATGGGGAAGCATTACGTCCAGGATACAGACATCAAAGGCACCTTTCCTGAAATGCTCAACTGCATATTTCCCATCATCAACCCAGTCAACCTGATAATCGCTTAATTCAAGATATGACTTAAGGACTGAGCCAAAACTCAAATCATCTTCAACCAGAAAAATTTTTGGGGATTTCATATTTTTTTAGTTTTCCCAGTTAAAAGGCAGGAAAATATCGAATCTGCTTCCTTTTCCCTGTTCACTGGTTACCGTAACATTTCCTTTATGAGTATCAATAATCGCTCTCACATAATTAAGGCCAAGCCCGAATCCTTTCACATCATGAATATTCCCTCGGCTCTGCCTGTAAAACCTTTCAAATATCTTGTTTTGAACACTTTTTGTCATTCCAATGCCTTTGTCCTCAACAGAAAGGATGATCCCCCGCTCAATATTTCTTGTCTCAACTGTAATATCAGGAGATTCCGGGGAATATTTTATCGCATTATCCAGCAGGTTGTTAACAAGATTTGTAAGATGCTCATAATCGCCATAAATTACCGGCTCAGCTGCCATAAGATTGAGAGATATCTTACCATTCTTCTGATGTACCTGGATCTCAATTGTTTCAACAGCTCTCTCAATGATTGAATGGATTGATACATTCTCAAATTTGAAATCAATTTCCTTTTTGTCTAGTGACGCTATCTGTAGTATTGTCTCAACTTTTTTGTTCATCCTGCTGTTCTCCTTTTTGATCATGCCGATGAAGTGCTTTATGCTTACTTCATCATTAATGACTTTGGGATTAGTAATTGTGTCTGCAGCAAGGGATATGGTGGCAATGGGAGTCTTGAATTCGTGTGTCATGTTATTAAGGAAATCGGACTTCATTTCGGAAATCTTTTTCTGCCTTATAATAAAGAAAAGGCTCAGGGCAAAGGTAGCAAGGATAATGAATGAAAAGAGCAATGATCCGCCGAGAAGCCATCCTATTGAGGCAAGAACATAATTTGCGCGTTCCGGAAAGATCACTGAAAGGATAAGGTTTTGGTTCAGAATATTATCAGGAAACAGCTGAACCATATAATTGCTTTTCAGGAAATCACTTCTTCCGGATTTCTTAAATAATCCTTCCTGCACCTTTCCGTCTTTTATCATAGCAAACTCGAAAGGAATCTCAATTCCGGAAAAGCGGAATGATCTGTTGAGAGCAAAACTAACCTCATTATTATCCAAAGCCATTGTCTTTTCCCACTGATAAACTTCGGCAATCATCTGATCGCTCATATTCTGGAACTCGTTTGCTCTTTTTCTTACCCTGTCAATAAAGTCTTTCCTGTTGACGTGCAAAGGTCCTTGCCCGGCTTGTGCTGAATGATCATTTCCATAAATGCCTAAATCATTCTGTCCTTGGGGAGAGTCGATTGATGGGGTTCCTGACCCGGAATAGAAAGTGGTATCCTTTCTTGTTATAACGGGTTCGTTCAATGTTATATTCCCACTCGAATCAACAGTTCCGGTAACTGACTGGCTCGTAATGCTATAACTGAAATTCTTTCCATCATTTGAGGAATAACTTCCTATCCTTAAATATGACGAGACATCGCCTGCCGATGAATTAAGCGACATGGGTGAATCAAAGAAAAAGTTCATTTTACGGTTTGATTCAATTGCGTGTGCAGCTTCATTGAGCCCTGCAAAGACAGCCCTGTTAAAAATATCATTCCTGATATTCAATGCGTTCCTGATCCAGACTATCTGCACCCAGATAATACCTGTCAGTGACAGCAGCATCATTAAGATCAAACCGATGAACTTATTCTTGCTCATTGCACAAATTTAAGTTTTTACCTAATTTCATTATAATGATTTAACTTTTCCTTAACTCTTATTAAGCTGATATTAACTCTGTTTGAAAATGAAGCCATGGAAACATGCCAGGGTCATTCCACATGCCGATAAAGATGACGGGAATACGGAGCAAAAGTATGTTTACATTTTTGTTTATGCTTTCATGACAACCGAAAATGAGTCCGGAATTTACGGCTCATTTTCTTTTTATACCTCAGCATTCCTGAAGAGCTTCCATATATCTCCCTGAGGAAAATGGGCAATGATTGTAACCTTTTCCTTCTTTACCGGATGAATAAATTCCAGCCTTCTGGCGAAAAGACAGATACTTCCGTCGTCATTTGACCTTGGGTAACCGTATTTCAGGTCACCTTTGATCGGGCATCCGATACGGGCGAGCTGGGCTCTTATCTGGTGATGCCTGCCCGAATGAAGCTCTATTTCGAGAAGAAAGAAACGTTCAGATCTGCCAACCAGCTTATATGAAAGCGTTGCTTCCTTTGATCCTTTAACCTCATTATCATAAACGTATGTTTTATTCTGTATCTCATTCTTTTTAAGAAAATGAGTCAGATCAGCCTCATCGGCAGGTGGTCTCTCATTAACGACTGCAAGGTAGGTTTTCCTCACTTCCCTGGTCCTGAATATTTCATTGAGACGTTCCAATGCCTTTGATGTCCGTGCAAACAGCATCACCCCTCCCACCGGACGGTCAAGCCTGTGAACAACTCCAAGGAAAACCTCACCTGGTTTTTTGTACTTGTCAGCAATGTATTTTTTAACTTCGGAATCAAGAGCAATGTCACCTGTTCTGTCACTTTGTGAAAGATCAGAGGGCTTCTTGTAAACGGCAATCAGGTGGTTATCCTCATATAGTACTTCTACCATCAGCTCCTTTATTAGTATTGTTCCTTTTCGTTCGGGAATTCCTGTGATCTGACATCGCTAATATAGGACTGGACAGCTCCTTTTATTTCGGCATACAGGTTATGGTACCTTCTTAAAAAACGTGGTGAGAATTCCTGTGTGATTCCCAGCATATCATGAAGAACAAGAACCTGCCCGTCAGTTTTGCCCCCTGCTCCTATTCCTATCACCGGAACCTTTAAAGTAGTTGAAACCTCTTCGGCAAGTTTGGCAGGAATCTTTTCAAGCACTATTGCAAAGCACCCTGTTTATTCCAGGATTCGTGCATCCTCCATCAGACGCCGGGCTTCCTCCTCCTCTCTTGCTCTTACCACATAAGTTCCGAACTTATGGATCGACTGAGGTGTGAGCCCCAGATGGCCCATAACAGGTATCCCGGCTGTAAGAATCCTTTCGATCGATTCAGCTACCTGCTGTCCTCCTTCAAGCTTCACGGCAGCAGCACCGGTCTCCTTCATGATCCGGATTGCTGAAACAAGAGCCTCCTTTGAATTCCCCTGGTAAGTACCGAAGGGAAGATCCACGACCACCAGAGCCCTTTTTACAGCTCTTACCACAGAAGCGGCATGGTATATCATATTCTCAAGAGTAATCGGGAGTGTAGTGTCGTATCCTGCCATGACATTTGAAGCAGAATCACCGACAAGTATAACATCAATCTCCGCTTCATCAAGTATCCTTGCCATTGAATAATCATAGGCAGTAAGCATGGCGATCTTTTCGCCTTTCAGTTTCATCTCATTCAGGACATGAGTTGTTACTCTGCGGACAGATTTATATACGGACATAACTAATTAAAATTAATCGATATGACAAAGCTACAAATTTGTATCGGAGAATATTTGGTCCATAGAGGTTCTTTTTGTCCTGACATCCATTTGTAACCATTCATGTCTTTTTGTCACATTAATCGGCCAGTGAATACCAAGTAATGCCATAATTTCATAAAAAGGTCCTGTTCAGCCTGTGGCATAATCATTGCAGTTTAGAGAGACAGAAATTGAAATTTCATAAAAATCATAAAATGGGAAAAATAATAGGAATCGACCTGGGAACCACAAACTCATGCGTAGCCGTAATGGAAGGGAATGAGCCGGTAGTGATCCCTAACAGCGAAGGTAAGAGAACAACACCTTCAATAGTTGCATTTGTTGAAAATGGAGAACGCAAAGTAGGCGACCCCGCAAAGCGTCAGGCCATTACCAATGCCAGAAAGACTGTTTATTCTATCAAACGGCTTATGGGTGAAACATTCGACAAAGTTAACACCGAGATAAAGCGTGTAACTTTCACTGTTGTCAAAGGCGATAATAACACACCGAGAGTAAAAATCGACGACAGGCTCTATTCCCCTCAGGAGATTTCTGCAATGATCCTTCAGAAAATGAAGAAAACAGCAGAGGATTACCTCGGACAGGAAGTGACCGACGCTGTAATCACTGTCCCGGCCTATTTCAGTGACTCACAACGTCAGGCTACAAAGGAAGCAGGAGAAATTGCAGGCCTGAATGTAAAAAGAATAATTAATGAGCCTACGGCTGCTTCACTTGCTTATGGTCTGGATAAAAAATCTCAGGATCTCAAGATCGCTGTTTTCGATCTGGGCGGAGGGACATTTGATATTTCAATTCTCGAACTTGGTGATGGTGTGTTTGAAGTTAAATCAACAAACGGTGATACTCATCTCGGAGGCGACGACTTTGACCAGATGATAATTGACTGGCTTGCTGAAGAATTCCTGAGGGACGAACGAGTTGACCTGAGGAAAGATCCGATGGCCCTGCAAAGGCTGAAAGAGGCCGCAGAAAAAGCGAAAATCGAACTCTCCAGCGCTACAACAACTGAAATAAACCTGCCGTATATAATGCCGGTTGATGGTATTCCAAAGCATCTTGTTAAAACACTTACCCGCGCCCAGTTTGAAAAACTTTGTGACAAGCTGATTCAGTCTTGTATAGAGCCCTGCAAAAAAGCTTTGGCTGATTCCGGTCTGAAAGTTTCAGAAATTAATGAAGTGCTCCTGGTTGGAGGATCAACACGGATCCCTGCTATTCAGCAACTTGTTGAGAAATTCTTTGGCAGAACCCCTTCAAAAGGTGTCAACCCGGATGAAGTTGTGGCAGTTGGTGCCGCAATTCAGGGAGGTGTTCTTACAGGTGAGGTTAAGGATGTATTGCTTCTTGATGTTACTCCGCTGTCACTTGGTATTGAAACCATGGGTGGCGTAATGACCAAACTGATTGAATCAAATACCACGATCCCCACCAAAAAAACTGAAGTTTTCACAACCGCTGCCGACAACCAACCTTCTGTTGAGATTCATATAATTCAGGGCGAAAGGCCAATGGCTGTCGGAAATAAAACTATCGGACGCTTCCATCTCGATGGTTTGCCACCTGCTCCAAGAGGTATTCCTCAGATCGAAGTAACTTTTGATATCGATGCAAACGGAATCTTGCATGTCACTGCAAAAGACAGGGGGACGGGCAAGGAACAGAGAATAAGGATCGAAGCATCATCAGGTCTGAGCGATGACGAAATCAGGAGAATGCGTGATGAAGCCAAAGCAAATGCCGAAGCCGACCACCAGGCAAGAGAGAAAGTTGACAAAGTAAACAGCGCTGACAGCATGATCTTCTCAACCGAAAAACAGTTAAGGGAATTCGGAGATAAAGTTCCCGCCGATAAAAAAGCTGCCATCGAAAGTGCACTGACAAATCTTAAAGATGCTCATAAATCACAAGATGTCCCTGCTATCGACAAAGCTCTTGCTGAACTTAACGCTGTATGGCAATCGGCTTCGGAAGAGATGTACAAGACAGCTCAGAATCAGAATGCAGACACAGGCCCGACAGCTTCTCAGCCGGGTCCGGAACAGCCAGGAAGCGGGAAATCGCAGCAGGGAAATGATGAAGTGACCGATGTTGATTTTGAAGAGGTTAAATAAAATACAATACTATATTGTTCCTTAGAAGGGGGTGAATTTATTTCACCCCCTTTTTTATTCCTGATCCGATAAACCATATCAGAGGCAATCAGTGATATCTGCCAAAAAATAAGGGAAAGCAAAGAGTTTTACAGCAGATTTCGCCGATTTACACAGATTATAAGGTTAACTGATTTTGGATTTTTCAACAATGAAGTAATACCCTTATTAAATCATTATTTTGTATTTTTGCGTATGACTTATCGCTCAAATTTCATGGCCTGGAAAATACTGGTTATCTGTATTTACTTAATCCTTACCGTACCTGGCTTATCGCAGCCTGGACAAGCAACACTGAATCAGACTGACAAAGAAGGGCAAAAGCAAGGTCACTGGATAAAGAAATACCCGAATGGGAATATTATGTATGATGGGTATTTTGTGAATAATAATCCGACAGGTGAATTTAAAAGATATTATGAGGAGAAGCCGTTGAAATCTGTGCTTGTTTTCAGCAAGGACGGGACTGAGGCAATTGCCACTCTCTATTATCTGAATGGACTGGTTGCTTCCACAGGGAAATATGTGAATCAGCTCAAAGAGGGTAAATGGCGGTTCTTTTCAAGAATGGCTAATGATGTACTGATAAGCGAGGTTGAGTATTCAGGTGATAAAAAGAACGGCCTGGTGGTCAAATATTATCAGGACGGCAAGGTGGCAGAAAAATTCTTTTATAAAAAAGACCTTAAGCATGGCGAATGTGTGAAATACTATACTGACGGAACCTTAATCCTTAGAACAAATTACATTAACGGTAATCTGGATGGAAAATTCGAAGCATTTTTCGAGAACGGCAGGCCTGAAATACTCGGACAATACAAAGATAATTTAAGGGAGGGGCCATGGCTCATTTACAAGAAAGACGGAAACGTTAGATTTAAAACAGAATACACTGCAGGCGTGCCTGACAATAGTAAAATTGATATATATCAATCTGATTATATTGATTCACTCGAAAGGAACATCGTCAGAATTGCTGATCCGGAAAAAACAGGCGAAAGATGGTAACAGGATATTTAAATCCTACCCGGCTGAAAACTGGAATAATACTTTTTGCCCTGTTTCTGATAAATTCACTTAATTCAATAAATTGTCAGGAGAAGACTTACAATTTTTTCTACAGGGTCTACTTCAAAGACAAGGGAACAAACACAATAACTGATTATTCTCCGGACGACCTTCTTTCATTGAAAGCCGTTAAAAGACGTGAAAAGGCTGGAATTCCTGTAACGGACATGAGAGATATTCCGGTCTTTTCTGGCTATATTGACCAGATTAAATCGTCAGGACTCAGGCTGCATTGCACTTCCCGATGGATGAACACCGCGCTCTTTAAAACCGAGACCCTGGCCGACATCAATGCACTCGTTAACCTTCCATTTGTCAGCCAGGTAAAAGTGGTCAGAAATACCGCTGGGAAAGGCCAGCCATATGATAAACTCAGCTTTAATCAAGCATCGGAGGATCTGCCGGGGTATGATCAGCCTGTTAAAATGTTAAATGGGCTGACAGTACATAATTCCGGATTAAACGGTAAGGGAATACTGATCGCAGTTCTTGACGGAGGCTTCTTAAACGCTGATAATATTTCTTCGCTCGAGGGTCTCAAAAGCCGCAATGGAATTAAAGGAACATTTAATTTCGTTAATAATACTAAGTTCGTATATGGGTATCATAATCATGGCACTGCAGTGCTTTCCGTTCTTGCAGGGTACATTCCGGAATCATTGGAAGGAACTGCTCAGGGTGCTGATTACTGGCTCTTAAGGAGCGAGGATACAGGAACTGAATTTCCTGTTGAGGAAGATTTCTGGGCAGCCGCGGCTGAATTTGCCGACAGTCTTGGCGCTGATATAATATCTTCATCGCTGGGATATTGCACATTTGATGACCCGTTAATGGATTATAAGTTTTCAGACATTGACGGGAACAGAACGTTTGTTACAAAGGCTGCCGACATTGCTGCATCCAAAGGTATCCTCGTTGTTAACAGCGTAGGAAATGAAAGAAATAAAACATGGATAAGGATAATCGCACCATCGGACGGCGACAGTGTTCTGGCTGTCGGAGCCGTCGACGGGAATAAAACCATTTCTGCATTTTCATCTGCCGGACCTTCTTATGACAGGCAAATAAAACCTGACGTGGTTTCACAGGGTGTAAGCGTCCCTGTACAGGTGAAGGCTTTAACCGTTGACAGATCAAACGGCACTTCATTTTCGTGTCCCATCATCAGCGGTATGTGCGCTTGCATCATGCAGGCAGTGCCAAAAGCACTGAATTCCGAGATTATTTCAGCTCTGCAATCCGCATCTGACAGATTTAATAACCCTGACTCCCTCTATGGTTACGGAATTCCGGATATTGCAAATGTTATTACACACCTTCAGGATAAATACACATTGAGACCTACCGTTGCATCAGTTGCAAGTCCGAATCCATTTAAGGACGAACTGAAAATCACCTTCAGGGAAATCCCGGAGAGACTGAGGTTTGAGATTTATGATATAAACGGGAAACTGATCAAGAGTAAGGATTACAGGGATTATATAAGCCGTACGCTGATCCTTGACGATTTCCACGATCTCATAAAAGGAATCTATTTTGTCAGACTCATAACTCCCGGCGGTAATTTCGTTCATAAGGTAATCAGAATCAATAATCCGTTATGAACGAAAAACTGTCACTTACTGAATTACAGCTGATCATTAAGGATTCTTTGTATCTGGCATTACCTGATATGTATTGGGTGATAGCTGAAATCTCTGAGATAAAGGAAAACTATAACGGGCACTGCTATATCGAACTTATAGAAAAACTGCCAGATGAAATCAATATACGATCGCGGGTAAAAGCGGTGATCTGGAGCAACCGATACAGGTTCCTTAAATCTTATTTCGAAAATTCAGCAGGAGAGTCACTCAGGGCTGGACTGAAGATCCTTATCCGGGTAAAAATTGAATATCATGAGATTTACGGACTAAGTCTTGTGATAAACGATATCGATCCGGCCTTCACAATCGGGGAGATGGCTCTCAAGCGTCAGCAGATCCTTAAAAAGCTTGAGGATGAAGGTATACTTACTATGAACAGAGATCTGGAGTTACCGGTTGTTCCTCAGAGAGTTGCAGTAATCTCATCCGTCAATGCAGCCGGGTACAACGATTTTATAAAGCATTTGAAAGGAAACAGTTTCGGATATGCTTTTTATACTTCACTTTTTGAAACACCTATGCAGGGCAAAGAGACAGAATCGGGAATTATCAAAGCCCTCGACAGGATCGCTTCCCATATCGACAAATTTGATCTTGCAGTCATTATCAGGGGAGGAGGATCTCAGACTGACCTCAGCTGGTTCGATAATTATAACATTGCATATTACATTACCCAGTTCCCCATACCTGTAATAACAGGAATTGGCCATGAGAAGGACCTTTCCGTAACTGACATAGTAGCCTTCAGGTCCCTCAAAACCCCTACTGCAGTTGCTGACTTCCTAATCGGGTGCATGAACGATGCTGATAATCATATTATTGATCTCAGCAATGAGATAACTGACAGATCCCTGCTTATGCTCGCTGAGAGCAAAATGAAGATTGAGACAGCACGTTTAAGACTGATCCCTGTTGCAAGAGCACAAATATCATCAAACAGGACAGCACTTTTAAGGAGAAAAGAAATTCTTGCAAATGCTTCAAAGAACATCCTCAGCGCAATTGATAACCGGTTGGCAGGTTTCAGCAATTCACTTAAAATTCTCGATCCGGAGAATGTACTTAAAAGGGGTTATACGATCACTTCAATTAATGGAAAAATTCTTAAGAAATATAAAGGGATTAAAAAGGATGATATCCTCAATACAAAGTTCAGTGACGGATCTGTTAGCAGTAAAGTGGTATAAAAGGAGAAAGACGACAGAAGTTGAGGTCCGAAGGGACGAACCGAAGGTGAACCCGGCGAAGCCAAATCCCGTGAACGCGGGAACAAAAGAAGCAGACTGGAGACGGAGAGTAAAACAGTGTAACTCAGTATGATTCCGTGGAAGTAAAAAAATGTATAATAATTCAAACAAATATGGCAAAAAAGGAATTCTCATTTAACCAGGCTGTAAGCGAAATTGAAAAGATACTGGAGGAAATTGAAAGCGGGGAAATGGATGTCGACAGGCTATCTGTTGAGGTTAAGCGCGCTTCAGAACTAATAAGGCAATGCCAGAAGAAACTGAAATCCACAGAGGAGGAGATCAACGCCATTTTCAAGGATCTTGCATAAAAAACCCGCGGAACAGGTGCCCCGCGGGAATTTACTTTACTACCCTAAACCTAAATCCATGAAAAAAACTCATGTAACCTAATTGGTTACTACCTTTTGCTTTTATAACGTATTAAAGATAGGCAATGTTTCATTTCTATTATCTTTTTTTTAAACAAAATGAAGCTTTTTTATTAACACTTTACTTTTCTACACCAAGGACGTCTTTGAATGCCTTTATAAATGTCTCCTTAGGCAAGGCACCCATCGCCATTTGAGGCTGACCTGTGGCTGGTACAAACAGAATAGATGGGATGCTTCTGATGCCAAACACTGAAGCAAGCTCCTGCTCCTCCTCAGTATTTACTTTGTAAATATCAAGCTTCCCCTCAAAATCCTTAGCCAGATCCTCAAGTATCGGGGCAACCATTTTGCAGGGACCGCACCAGTCAGCATAAAAATCAATCACACAAGGCTTTTCTCCTTCAAATTTCCATTCCTTGTTTTTTTCATAATTGAAAACCTTGCTGAGGAAAGTTTCCTTCTTCAAATGCTCTAACATATTATTTTATATTAGTTAATATTCAAAAGTGAATGTTGTTCTTTTAAATACCAATCTTTGTACCATGAATGCAGAATCAGCTCAATTTCTTTAAAAATAGTTATTAATTGTAACTTTGTCATCATTATTTAACAAATTGTCACATTCACATATGAATATATGTCTAAATGACAAAATATTTGATCTGCTTTCCGATGTTGTTACCAAAGAAAACATAAAAGCTTGGGTCATAGGAGGTTATGTCAGAGACTTTCTCCTTAAAAGAGATCACCCCGACAAAGATATTGACATACTTGTAGTTGGAAACGGCATTGATATCGCAAGAAAGGCGGCAAAAGAAATGGGGTCAGACATAAAAGTATCCGTTTTTAAAAATTTCGGGACAGCAATGTTCAGATACAAAGATTATGATCTGGAATTTGTCGGAGCGAGAAAAGAATCATATAACCGCGGATCCAGAAAACCTGTGATAACCACAGGAACACTCGGAGATGATCAGAAAAGGAGGGATTTCACTATTAACGCGCTGGCGGTCAGCCTAAACAAGGAGACCTTCGGTGAATTACTGGATCCGTTCAATGGGATAAGTGATCTTAACGAAAGGATTATTCGAACGCCGCAGGATCCTGCCATAACGTTTTCAGACGATCCTCTCAGGATGATGCGGGCGATAAGATTCACCGTTCAGCTCAATTTCACAATTGAAGAAAACACTCTCAGGTCAATAGCATCTAATGCTGAACGGATAAACATTGTATCGCAGGAGAGGATAATAGTTGAACTGAACAAAATTATGATGTGTGAGAATCCCTCCAGGGGATTTATCCTCCTTGAGAAATCCGGCCTTCTTAAGATCATCTTTCCTGAACTGGATAATCTTAAAGGAGTTGAAAAGAAAGATGGAAAAGCACATAAAGATAATTTTATACATTCTCTTAGAGTCCTTGACAACATAAGCAGGAAAACGACAAATATCTGGCTCAGGTGGGCTGCCCTGCTGCATGATATAGCAAAACCGGTTACTAAAAAATATGATTCGGAATCGGGATGGTCATTTCATGGCCATGAATTCCTCGGTGGTAAAATGATACCTGACATTTTCAGGAACCTTAAACTTCCGTTGAATGAAAAAATGAAATATGTCAAAAAGCTTGTTGATCTTCATCTGCGTCCGATCGCACTTTCACAGGAAATTGTAACAGACTCAGCTGTCAGAAGACTATTATTCGAGGCAGGAGATGATATTGATGACCTTATGCTGCTATGCGAAGCAGATATAACATCCAGGAATGAGGCAACCAAGAAAAGGCATCTGGAGAATTTCAGGATGGTAAGAGATAAGCTCAGGGAAATAGAGGGAAAGGATGCTGTGAGAAATTTTAAGCCCCCTATCGATGGAAGTGAGATAATAAATACTTTCACTATAAAGCCGGGAAGGGAGGTTGGCATCATAAAAAATGCAATAAGAGATGCCATTCTTGACGGAGTTATTCCGAATGAGTACGAAGCTGCAAAGAAATTAATGCTGGAGAAAGGACATGAACTTGGATTAACTTCTCAGAATGGTTTACCTGAAGCCAAGGTCGAGTAAAACAGGCAAATGATCGCTGAATCCACCAAGGTACTTGTAACCCCGGTAAGTTGAGAAGGTTGTCATGCCCGGATATTTTGAATCATCCCTGAGGAGGAAATCAGGGTTGAAGATCCTGAAATTCGATTTTTCAGTAAAAAGACCCCGGCTGCTTTTCATAAGTCCTTCTGAAACAATAACCTGATCCAGTGTTTCCCATGTTCCCAGATATCTGTACGTTCCCAATGCTCCTTTCAGATACTGATCCGAAAGATTATACAGAAAACACTTACCCATACCTGCACTCTTTAAAAGGGAGGAGATAACCGGATCATCCGTATTGCAGTTAAAATCACCAAAAATAATTGCCTTAAATTCTCCCTTTGAGACATTATTCAACGAATCAACCGCATCCCTAACCATAAGCGCTACCTCTTCTCTCAGGGGTTCTCCTGCAAGCACCCCTCCCCTTCTGGAAGGCCAGTGATTGATTATCAGATGTATTGTATCTCCAGAAACAGCGCACTTAACATAAAGGACGCTTCTTGAATGAAATTCATCTTTCCTGACTCCTGGCGGAATCCACGATCTGTATCCGATCACCTTAACAAGGTTTTTCCGGTATATCATACAAACATCAATACCTCTTGGATCCGGTGAATCTTCGTGAATAATCCCGTACCCGAAATTTGAGAGAGCGGTTCCGTAAACAAGATCTTCAAGCACTTTCCGGTTCTCAATCTCACATAATCCAACAATCGCCGGAGGATTCCACTCTCCTGCGGCAATAATTGTCTTATAAAGAGAATTTATCTTTTTAAGGTACCTGGTCCTGTTCCATCTCCTTAGTCCGTCAGGAAGAAACTCATCATCATCCTTCAGTGTATCATCCTCAGTATCAAACAGGTTCTCGGCATTGTAAAACATAAGCCTCACAGGATAAGAATCGGATTCTACCTGCGCATGTGCCAATGCAGTAAAGATAAACATCAGCACGAGCGAGCCGGCCGCTTTCAATCTGAATTTTTCAAAAAGCATTTACCCATCTATACCTCCGGGCGCTTGTTCCGAATTTCACAGCGAGCGAAAACTCATGTGACCCGAAGCTTTGTTTCCTTATATCGGTTAAAGTGAAGTCGAATGCGTATGCAAAATAGAATCTGTCGTATTTCACCCCAAGCATCATTATAATTGCATCATTTGTACGCCATGATATGCCGGCCCAGTAATCGTTCTTGTAATAGATACGGGATGAGAGATCGAGCTGAAAGGCTTTGAAAAGCATATCAGACGATTTAATAAATGCTGATGGCTCCAGGAGCCAGTTCCCGGATATTGGCACCTTGATCCCGCCTGTCAGAAAATAGTGGCCAAGTTCAGTATTGCTGTTGTTCCCATTGTCATTCGAGAACATAACAGAGCCTCTCATAAGGTTTGTCATTGCAAATCCAACATAATATCTGGATGTTGCATAACTCACTCCGAAATTGAAGTCCGGGATAAATACCGACCTGTCATAGTTGTTAAGATAAGGATCATCAGGGTCATATATAAGACCTTCGTAATTGATTGCATACTGGTATGCTGTGAGTCCAAGTCCGAATGCCAGATTCCTGATCTCTTCATCATCATCTTTACCCAGGGGGATGGTATAGGAATACGCAGCCTGAACGCCTGTTCTGTGCATGATCCCGTTATTATCATTAAAGATATAACCACCAACCCCAACCTGGCCGCCTCTTGTAGGCCGGACAAGCTTCTTCTTTACAGTTGTCGATTTAGATATATAGCTGTTCTTCAGTATCCTGGTCTGAAAACTCAATGCGTAGGTGCTGGGAGCCTGGGCCAGTCCCGTCCATTGTTCCCGGACTGTAAGGTTGACAGAGGTATAACCATCACGTCCGGCATAGGATGGGTTGATAAGAAATCCGTTCATGATATACTGGCTGTACATTGGCACCTGCTGACCTTCAGAGATCCCAAAAATAAAGAAGATAACGATAGCTGAAATTATACTTCTCAAATGGCTCATATCTTTGTGTTTCAACATTTTATATATCATCTGATTACACTTATTACTCCTGATCTTGGCTGTGAGCCGTCGTTAAGGTAAAGGATATAGTGGTACGAATCGGTCGGAGCAGGCTTACCGCTTATTGTTCCATTCCATGGATTGTCCGGGAGGTTCTTTGTGCTGAAAATCATTTTCCCCCACCTTGTGAAAATGCGGACCTCCGCATCTGGATAAAGATCGATGTTCCTGATCCTCCATTCATCGTTATAACCGTCATTGTTAGGGGTTATTACCTGGGGGATCACGAGGCAACCAAAAGACAGGCTAAAGCCTACCTCAACAGTAAAAGATTCTTCGCAATTATTCTTGTCCTTTATAACTGCAGTATAGAATCCGGGGACTAATTCAGAAAGGTTCTGTCCTGTTGACTCATTTGTCCAGTGAACATTATAAGGACTTGTTCCTCCTGCTATTGTTAAAAGCACAGATCCGTCTTTTGAATCAGGGCAGGAAGCCGGAGTCACTGCCGATTGAATTGATAATGACGGAGGTTCTGTGATATTTACTGATCCGGTCTTTATGCAGCCGTGACTATCGGTAATTGTTACTGTATAAGTCCCTGCTGGCAGATCTGTCACGGTCTCCTTTGTTTGCACCGGAATTGTATTCCAGGAATAGGCATATGGCTCCAAACCACCTGTAACAGTAGCTGTTGCGCTGCCTGTTGTTCCACCGGGACAAAGAATATTCTCCTGCGCAATCGATACAACCATACCTGAACCAGGTTGAGAGATAGTAACATTATTGGTGGCAGTGCAGCCATTTGCATCGGTAATTGTAACAGTATAGTTGCCGGCAGCCAGTCGTGAAGCCGTAGGAGTGTTCTGTACGGGCATTGAGTTCCATGAATAGGTATAGGATCCGGTTCCTCCAGTCACTGAAGCGGTTACACTGCCGGTATTCTCTCCAAAGCAGCGGACATCTTCTCCTGAAGCTGCAACATCAAGAGCTGCGGGTTCAGTTATTGTAACAGGTATACTAAAAAGATCCAATGCAAAATCCCTGATAACAAAAATATGGGTTCCGGCAGCTAATAAACCAAATGTCCCTGAAGCCTGAAATGCTCCCCCGTCGATTGAGTAAAGATATGGCAATGTACCTCCCCATCCCTCAAGTACTACTGTTCCATTATTTCCGCCCTGGCACGATACATTGTTCTGAGTAATATTATGTGCTGTTAATGATATCCAGGGTTGTGTTATAGTTGACATAATGTTGAAAGTACACATGGCAGCATCCCTTAATGTTACGGTGTAAGTTCCTGCAGTCAATGAACTGAATGTTCCGGATGCCTGGTAGCTTCCCCCATCCAGCTTGTATTCATAAGGGGCTGTCCCTCCTGATCCTGCGACAGCCAGACTTCCATCATTGCCTCCGTAAACCGAAACATCGGAATGGGATATAATGTTCCCTCCCAGGGCAGCCGATGGTTGAGTTACAGAAGCATTTACAATGACTGTACAACCATGCGAATCAGTTACTGTTACTGAATAATTAGCAGCTGTTACGTTAATAATATCCTGTGTTATGGCTCCGTTACTCCAGAGGTAAGTATAAGGAGCAGGTCCCCCATTGACAATAAGATGGCATGCACCAGAATTATTTCCAAAACAGGTTATATTGGTTACAGTTATGCTTCCTTCCAGCGGAAGTGGTGGCTGTGTTATTGTAACAGGCAAAGTAACCAGGCACAGGGATGCATCCCTTATTGTTATGCTGTAGGTACCTGCAGTTAATGATCCGAAAGTTCCTGAAGACTGGAATGCTCCTCCGTTGAGGGAATAGGCATAGGGCGTCTGGCCGGTTCCGGAATCAGCTCCTGCGGTCACAGAACCATTGGAACCCCCGTTACAGGCGATATCGGTTTTTGATATTATTGAACCTGATAAATTGGAAACTGCAATATTTATGAGTACTGAACTGGTGCATGATGAATTATACCCGGCGGAAACTGAAATGCTTCCAGCCGGTCCGCTCCCCCACCTTACTTTGACAAAATTATCTGACATATTACCACCGACTGTAATTACACCTCCGGTGACAGTCCAGCTCTGATATACATACGAACCCGTCAGAGTATATGTATTGGTTGAATTTTTGCAGACGCTGGTAACAGGATTGATAAAAACAGGTGCAGGGACAGGTGTAATTGTTACAGTGTCGATAAGTGTAGCTTCGCATTGTCCGCCTGAAAACAATACATTTGGTTTGCGAATTGTGGTTACTATCCTTCCCTGAACAACTCCCAGATTCCACCTCACACTTATTCTGCTTGTATCCTGATTACTGGTTAAAATTGTTCCATTCGTAACCGACCAGCTATAGACCGCATCGCTCTTGTAGTTAACTGAATGTGTTTTTATTTCTCCTTCACATGCCTGAGAATGCCTCATGGTTTGATTATTGAATATGGCACTTGTCTTGTTTATTTTTATTTCAGTTGAATCGGCACATCCATTTCCATCGGTGACAACCAGGCGGATATCATAATAACCGTTTGTCATCGTATTGTTAAAGAATGGAGATTCAAGAACAGTTGTATTTGAAAATAATAGTGAAGGAGGAAAAGGTATTATCACCATAAATGGCTTTGCAGCTGCATTGAGACCTCTCCAGAAATAGGAATAAGTTCCATCTCCACCCTCAGTATCTGCATCAAAGAGAGCCAGTGTTGGTGACATATCGCATGAGCTGAGAGACATGCTGACGATATTTAGTGTGGATGCAATTTTTACTGTCACATTTCTTGAAGATGAATTCCCATGTGAATCGAGTGCTGTTAATGTAACAGTTTTCTGACCAAGGTCACTGCAGCTGAAAGTGCCGGGAGAAACCGACAATGTAACACTGCCGCAATTATCGTAGGTCCCGTTATCTATGTCTGACGGGAGAAGGGTTCCCGATCCTGAAGCACCAAGGACAAGGGTAAAAGGTTTGTAATTAATTACAGGCGCGATTGTATCGAGGACTGTGACCTGTGAAGTACACGAAGATGTATTTCCTGAAGCGTCAGTTCCAATAAGAGTTATACTTACCGGGGAACCGATATCTGAACAATTGAAGCTGGTTCTGCTGAGATTTAAAACCAGTCCAGATTGGCAATTATCATTTGAACCATTATTTATATCAGATACCTTAAGAGTGCCGCTGCCGGAATCATCCAGATAAAGTGTGAAGTTTTTGCATATAATCACCGGATTTGTCTTGTCCTCAATAATAATCGTTGCCGTGCACGTGGATGTTAATCCTTCATTATCGGTTACAGTAAGCACGACCGAATTAAGACCAATCTGGGAACAGTTGAATGTGTTAGGAGATACCGCCATATTTGAAATGGTTCCATCCGGGTCGTATGAACCACCGTCCACATCAGAACCGTTTATTGTAACAGTTCCTCCGGTTCCGAGCTGTACCGAGATATTTTTACATACTGCCACAGGAGGAAGAACAGGATTAATGTGTTTCACAGCACCATCCGACTCATTAAAATGATTCATGAAAATAATTATAACCATCAAAATCAGAGGTTTCATTACTTTCTGAGCAGAGGCCATAATTATACAAAGTCGGTAAAATCTTAACAAGGAGTTCATACAGGTCAGGATCGAGGGTTGATCAAAATTCACAATTCAAAGTATATCAGACAATCGCCTTTTTTCTGACCCAATTTTCCTTTTTCACCTGGGACCTTTTGGGTCAGCTATAGAGTTAACGTGAATTTATATGATTTTCATACAAGCAACCCCATCATTTTTACAGGTTTTCAACATATTAACAATATTTATAAAGAAAAACGCTTCCCTGTTTCAATAAAAATGATACTTTTTGAAGAGTGCGGTGGAAGAATGTATATGAATTTTAAATTTATTTTTTTGCAGAGAATAAAATCTGGATTATATTTGCATCCGTTTCAAAGTGATTCAGGGCGATTAGCTCAGCTGGTTCAGAGCATCTGCCTTACAAGCAGAGGGTCGGGGGTTCGAATCCCTCATCGCCCACAACATAAAAGCCGGTCCCGCATTTGCGGGATCGGTTTTGTTTTTGAGGGACGTTTTAAGCTTGCTTAAATAAGGACGTCAAAAACAAAATAGATAAGCCGCGCGCAGCGTGGCGCCGGCTTTTAGGTTGTTAGGGTCTCCCAAACTGGGATCAGTGAAACTAATCCCTCATTTGTTGATCTTGCCAAGGCTGTCCATTGCTGCAAAATCCAATATGATGATCATCGCAATATTCTTAATTCATAATGCACCTGACTGAGAACCCGACTATTTTCCAATAATTACTCCTTTCCACAACTATATTGAATTTATTCAGAGAACGATACCAGGCACTCTCATTGTTTAAATTGTTCCCCGAGGAGGACCACCAGGTACAATAAAACCCCATACCAAGAAAATCATCTCTGATGGACGAATAGCGTGACCCTGCTGGTAATAAGGATGTCGTTGTTATAAAGACAATAAGCCCCGTAATTAAGTCCGGTCCAGGTGGTAAGATCAGTAACATTTTCTATTGGACTACCATCCTGGTATTGTGTAGCTCTCAGATTCTCAGCCATCCAGGTTTGTTCTCCAATTTTTACAGTTCTGTAGCTGTTGCCTTCCTGATCAGCTATGGTACCATATGTAATCCATTCAGCGAAATTAATTTTAGATGGTGCGGTCTGAAAACTAATCTCATTCCCATAACCTGTGCCAATTTTATTAGTGGCATATGCTCTGACATAATAAGTTTTACCTCCGTTTAATCCAAACAAGGTGCTTGGGAAAATTCCATTACCAACGCCTTCAGTTGTTCTTTTGTCCTCAACTGTTGGATTGCTTTCAAGACTCCAACAGACCCCGCGTGCAATAATCGCCCGCCCGTTATCATCTATAATGTTCCCTCCCGATTCAGCAGATTTAGCAGTGATGTTAGTAACCTCTATTGTTCTTACCTGAGGTACCGTTTCATCTTCACAACCCGAAAAGGTTAATAATGTCGCTATCATTATTGCAGAAAGAAACAAAGAATTATTCCATATATTCCTTTCCATACAAGTCATGGTTGAGCCTTTGGGGTTGTTATATTATCAAAGATATGCATTGTCCGCATCAATATCAATATACCAATAACAACAGGATTGTCAAACCTGATAGTCAAAGACAATTTTGATGATTCATTTAAAAAAAAAGCCCCGGAATTGATCCCGGGGTATAAGTTAATCAATGTTTAAAGTGATAATAAGTCAGATTGAATCTTTTACACATCTTACATACTTCCCTGCCTGCAATTTAACACCTTCTGCATACACCTGAATTTTATTATAATCCAGTCTTCGGTATAAGCCCAGTGTCGAACTCATTTTAGTAGAAGTCCACCAGTAACTTACAGCTCCAAGGTCGTTAAAGCCACCATCCACACCATATCTGTAACCACCGGCAAGCCCGTTAAAACCACTTCTATTTGTTCCATTTCCGTTATCATTCCATCCAGTTCTGCCTTTCATCTTTTTACCCTGGTCAGTACCACGCCATCCCAGTGAATCTGCTCCAGCCTGTGTCATACCCAGACTCTTCTCAAGGGCTTTAAAGTCATCATGACTGGGGACATGCCAGCCGGAGGGACAAAGTTTCCCAGTTTGCACGGCATAAAAATTATAGATTGCTCCGTACAAAGCTTTATATGAAGTATCATTGGAAAACCAGCAATAGGAGGGCCTCATTGTGGAAATCCATGTACTGTTGCTGGTAACAAGGGTGATATTCGATTTATCGTTTAATTTCGTCGTTTTCAGGTTTTCAGTCATCCAGACCTGATTGCCGATGGTTATGGCAATATATGTATTACCATCAACGTCAGTCACAGTTATCGGGTCCTCTTTCTTGCAACAAACCATTTGGATTAAAAGAAGTCCCGGTATGATTAAAGGTACGAGTGAAAGTCTCTTTGTTATTTTCATCTTCGCGTCAGCTGCTTGCAATCATATTGCCATTCTTAACCTGTCCCAGATAAGAGCCGGGTTTGGTCAGCTGTACTTTCTGAAGGAACTGCATCCTTGCCACTTCATCAGGGATCCACACGTCTGCCTCAATCCAGGTGGAGTTATCAATCCTGACAAACTTAGTGTTCTTTGAGTTAGTGTACTTTCTGGCTTTCATTTTGCATCGTGTTAAGCTGTAATATTAACGTTAATACAAAGAAGGATATTGCAGTAAAGGAGATAATTTAAAGCACTTTATCTGCCAATAAAAAGACTCACTGTTTTTTTTAGTTATTCCTGACTTCCTGTTATAAAATACTTTAATTTTGCTTAACCAAAAACAAATCGTATGCCTGACAATTTATTCAATTTGAATAATCCTGATTTTTTCGGAATCCTTATCCGGTTTATTATTAACATTGCTTTCATCTACGTTCTGATCAGAGGAATCTATTTCAAGTACTCAAAGAAGGAGAAGTTCCTGTTTACTTTTTTCATGATGGGAATAACAGTCTTCTTCGTCAGTTCGATGCTTAAATCCGTTTTCATTGAATTTGGGATGGCTGTTGGACTTTTTGCCATCTTCGCAATCTTAAGGTTCAGAACCAGGAATTTCGGACTGAAGGATATGTCATATATCTTTACAACCATTGCGATTTCCCTTATCAATTCCCTGAAGCTGGTTGGATTTCCTGTTCTGGGAGTCATTATTTTCAATATAGTGATACTTATTGCAGCGATTATCCTTGAAGAGTTCGCGCTTAAAAATAATACAACGACGTTTTCAATTATTTATGAAGATCTGCAATTGCTGCAATCAGCGAAAAAACCAAAGATGTTGAAGGAATTATCAGCGTTGACCGGGAAAGAAATTCTTAAATACAGGATCAGGGAAATAGACTATAAGAAAAAGGTTGCATCTATCGATATAACTTACAAGGACTAAACCTCCAAGGTTTTGACTTTGTATTAAAAATCATTGGTAAAAATGGATCAGGAATAAATAAAGAAAAGAGGCTGTCTTTTTGGGACAGCCTCTGAAACTTATGAATATTAAGTCCTAATTCTTAAGGCATCTTACAGATTTACCTGCTTTCACGTCAGCATTGGCTCTTTGAACTCCATCATGAGTGGAATCCAGCTGCCTCATGAAGGAACGTCCCGGCACATCCTCCGTCGAACTCCAGAAGTAACTGATATCTCCTGCATGCTGGAATGCACCGTCGCTATAGTAGCGGAATCCTCCGGGAAATGCATTAAAGCCGCTGGTATTAGTCCCATTGCCTGAAGTCCAGCCAGTCGCGCTCTTCATCTGTATACCCTGGTTTAATCCACGCCATGAACCGCCATCAGCCACTGCCGGATCCATTCCAAGAGTAATTTCCAGAGTTTTAAAATCAGCATCAGTTGGAACATGCCATCCGGTCGGACATAACTTGGTGGTATTTACAGCATACCAGTTATACAGTGCACCATAAAGAGGTTTATTTGTAGTTTCATCATTTCCGTACCAGGCGTAAGCCTCAGTGGTACGGGCAACCCATACTGCACCGTCGGTGATATTTGTTATATCACTGTCATCATTGTATTTCTTGGTCCTTAGGTTCTCAGCCATCCAGACCTGGTTGCCGATAAGAACAGTTTTATAGAGGTAACTCTCAGCATCGGAAACCATTGTTAGTAGCTGAACCTGTGTTCCATATGCGGTTCCTGCTGAATTTGTGGCGTATGCTCTTATATAATATACTGTACCGTCTGTGAGTCCGCTCAAGGTACTTGAGAAAATTCCAGCGCCGGTCCCGTTAGTGGTATGTAATCCTGTTGTAATATCAGGGTTCGCAGTTGTACCATAGCAAACACCACGTGCTGATATTGCTCCACCTCCATCAGCCGTTACATTACCACCTGCAACTGCACCTGATGCAGTAAGGGCTGATATAGATGCAGTTGTAACCGTAGCCAGTAAAACAGGGCTGGTTGTAAATGGGACAACAGCACCATAAGCAGTACCAATTGAATTGGTTGCATAAGCTCTAACCTTATAAGCTGTATTGGCAGTAAGTCCGGTCAGACTGCTGGTAAATGTTCCGGTTCCTGTACCATCAGTGGTATGGCTGTCTGTAACAACCGGATCCGCAGCTCCTGAAGTCCAGCAGACGCCTCTGGCCGATACAGTTGCGCCACCGTCGGCAGTCACATTTCCGCCTGATGTTGCTGTGGTCTGAGTAAGTGCTGAAACAGCAGCTGTTGTGGTAACTGTAGGAAGTACAGCCAATGTATTGAATTGCAAATCAGCTCCATAAGCAGTTCCAAAGCTGTTAGTCGCATAAGCCCTTACATGATAAGTTGCACCAGGAGTCAACCCGGTTATATTACTTGTAAATGTACCTGTACCAGTACCATCGGTTGAATGTAATCCCGTTGCCACAGGATTTGCAGCTGCGCCCCAGCATACTCCGCGTGCAGTAATTGGTGCGCCTCCATCGTTAGTGATATTACCACCTGAAACAGCTGTTGTGGAAGTAAGTGAAGCAGGAGTGGTAGTAGTTACTGTTGCCCCTATAACTGCATTCGTAGTAAATGACTGTTCATTGCCATAAGCTGTTCCTTCGCTGTTGGTGGCATAGGCTCTTACGTAATACTTGGTATTCGGAGTTAAGCTAGCAATACTGCTTGTAAAACTTCCGATGCCTTTACTATCGCTTGTTTTCGAGCCTGTAATTTCAGGTTTTGTTGCGATTCCCCAGCAAACTCCGCGTGCTGTCACTTCTGCTCCGCCATCGTCGGTTATATTACCTCCCGAGGAAGCTGACGCAGTTGTGATACTGCTTATTGCAGTCGTTGTCAGAGTAGGAATTTCCGTTTTCTTGCAGCTTGTAAAAACTGCAACACCGGCCAGGAAACATACAAAAATAAAAAGATTTACGAATTTCTTCATAATTAAATTAATTTAAGATTAGAATTAAAATATACTGTTAATCATTTATTAAGATTTTGAGTGTTTATTTCTTAAATATTGCTATAAATAAATGTCTAGTTTTTAAGGCATCTGACATATTTTCCGCCAGCCTTAATGACTCCCTCCCTGAAAACCCGGGCCTCAACGCTATCTAAACGGCGATACAGAGCTTTTGTTGTATCATCCCAGTGCAAAGTTGAGCTCCACCAATAACTAACCACCCCTAAATCGTTAAATGTACCGTCAACGCCGTACCTGTAACCACCTCCTAATGCTGCAAATCCGCTTGAATTTGTACCGTTTGAAGGATTCCACAATGAAGTGAATTTTAACTGCGTTCCCTGATTGACTCCTCTCCATCCGGTTTTATCAGCCTCCAATTGAGTCATACCCAGATACATCTCTAAAATCTTAAATTGATCATCAGTCGGAACATGCCAGCCTGCAGGACAAAGCATGTTTGTCTCAACAGCATACCAGTTATAATTCATCCCGTATGTAGATCCGTAAGAAGGACTATTTTCGTACGAGCTATAACCCAGTGAGGTCAGGTTTGCCCAGGCAGTATTGTCAGCGACATTTGGTATTGGTGTGTTATCATTAAGTCTTGTGGTTTTCAAGTTTGACTGCATCCAAAGCTGGGTGCCAATAGCTACAGTGTAATAGATATTCCCGTCAATATCAGAAACCGAGGTGGAAAATCTTATCTGGCTTCCATAACCTGTTCCCATACTATTTGTGGCAAATGCTCTTACGTAATAAATTGCGCCGGCCGTTAATGCAGATATATTGCTTGTAAAACTTCCAATACCTGTCCCGTCTGAAGTTTTGGGATCAGAAGTGGTAGGACTGCCTGAGGTATTCCAGCAGACACCTTTTGCGGTTACTGCGCCGCCATTATCATCCGTAATAATTCCTCCTGAGATTGCAGTTGTTAAAGTAACGCCTGTCACAGCAGTTGTTGTAAGAGTCGGAACCTGAACCGGACTGGTTGTAAAAAATATTTCATTGCCGTAAGATATTCCAGCCGGATTGGTTGCATAAGCCCTTACATAATATGTTGTACCCGGGCTTAGTCCTGAAATGTTGCTTGTAAATGTTCCATTTCCTGTTCCGTCCGAAGTATGTGATCCTGTTGCCACAGGCCCCGAAGATGTACTCCAGCATACACCACGGGCTGTAACTGCCGCCCCACCGTTATTTGTTACATTGCCTCCCGAAACAGCGGTTGTCCGCGTTGGAGAAGAAATGGCAGTAGTTGTCAATATAGGTGTTACCGCTGATGCCGTAAATGGTATATCATTCCCATAAGCTGTTCCTACGCTATTGGTTGCATAAGCCCTGACATGATAGGCTGATCCGGGGGTCAGTCCGGTGATAGTTGCAGTGAAACTTCCTGTACCGCTTCCGTTTGAAGTCTTGGTGCCGCTGATTGTCGGATTTACCGTGGCCGCCCAGCATATTCCCCTTTCCGTGACTGCAGCTCCTCCGTCTTTTGTAATATTTCCTCCTGAAACTGCGGTACTGGATGTAACTCCGGTAACAGCTACAGTTGTAAGTTCAGGAACTGCAAGAGCAATTGTTGAAAAGGTAATTTCGTTTCCATAGGCAGTACCTGCTTCATTGGTGGCATACGCCCTTATATAATAGTTCGTTCCTGGTGTCAATCCGGTCAGATTGCTTGAAAAAATGCCGGCACCCTTACTGTCGGATGTATGAGAGCCTGTTATCAAAGGCTGTGCGGCAGTACCCCAGCATACACCCCTTGATGTCACTTCTGCACCTCCGTTAGCGGTGATATTCCCTCCGGCTGTGGCCGTGTTTATTGTTATTTCTGAAATGGCAACGGTAGTTAAAGTGGGTACTACAGGATCCTCTTTACAACCTGTTAAAAGAACAGTCCCCCCTATCCATAGAGTAACCAGTATAAATACATTAAATCTCAATTTCATTTTCATTTGGTAAAAGAATTACTTACTTGTTCTAAACTAAATTATGATATTTAAATTGTGTCCTGAATGTATTTTACCTTACAGGAAACAGCCCGAAAGAATAATAACGGTAAATTAAGCTTTGTTTATATTCCTGTCCAAAGGAATATTGATCACAAGTACTAAACTTATGATGAACAGACACCTGGAATAAACCCGGATAATAATTTTATTCCTTAATACACCGGGCCGACATTCCGTAATTTCCTGCATTGGTAGCCCTGAAGAGTTTTTCGCTGTCATTTTGTATATGACGGTACCATACATTCGGGGAGATCAGAGTTGAAGTCCACCAGTAGCCAAAACTGCCAATATTCTGGAAGGCTCCCGCATCTGTACGCCATCCGCCCGGAAGGGCAGTAAAGTCATATGCATCTGTTGCACCAGTATTAGGAGATGACCAGTGTGTTGTTCCGGTCTCTTTAAGTTTTCCTCCTGCCACAAGTTCTCCGCCAAGATAATCCTTCAGTGTAAGCCAGTCATTATCAGTGGCAACATGCCAGCCTGAGGGACAAAGCTTGCCTGTATTAACTGAATACCAGTTGTACAATGCCCCATATGTGTTTTTGTTTGAAGCATTGTTGCTGTACCAGCAATAGCCACTGGTAGTCAGGCCACTCCAGGCTGAGGCACCTTCTGTTAACGCTATTGCTGTTTCGTCATTCAGTTTTGTTGTCTTCAGGTTTTCCTTCATCCACACCTGAATCCCTATCCGAATAACATGATATACATTACCATCATTATCATTGACTGTCAATGGATCGGTTATAAAAGTCATGTCGGAACCATATGAAGTTCCGGCAATGTTTGTTGCATATGCCCTGACATGATAGGTTGTGTTTACCAAAAGTGAAGTCATATTGCTCGTAAAGTTGCCTGTACCGGTTCCGTTGGTAGTATGGCTGTTTGCAATTGTAGGATTTGTCGATGTGTTCCAGCACACACCACGCGCAGAAACCGTCGCCCCTCCGTCACTTGTCACTGTTCCGCCTCCGGTGCCTGTTGTAGTTGATGTTGCATTAGGAGTGGCAGTAGTAACAGTCGGCAATAACGGGCTGGTTTTGAACTGTATCGCTGCACCATAACCTGTTCCCTGCGAGTTCGTTGCATAAGCCCTTACATAATATGTAGTGTTGCCGGTCAATCCGGGAATATTGCTGGTGAACACACCTGTTCCTGACCCGTTGCTTGTTTTTGAATCTGTTATATCCGGAATAGGCTTTGTGCTGCTCCAGCAAACTCCTCTTGCAGTCACTGCAACACCTCCGTCAGAAGTAATATTCCCTCCTGAAACAGCAGTCGTCTGTGTAATTCCTGTAACGGATGTAGTTGTCAGCTCCGGACCTGAAAACAGGCTGGTCGTAAAAGAAACCTGGTTTCCATATGAGGTGCCTTCATTGTTTACAGCATATGCCCTCACATAATATAATGTATTGGATTTCAGATCTGTAATGCTGCTTATAAATACTCCCTCACCGTATCCATCGGTTGTTCTTGGATCCTTAACATCGGGAGACTTTTTAGTACTCCAGCAGACCCCTCTTACAAGAATATCCGAATTCCCGTCGCTTGTCACATCACCGCCTCCTTTGGCGCTTGACGGCCCGATTTCGGTAACCAGAGCCGTAGTAAGTTTAGGAGGTCTCAAAATCACACACCCCGAAATGAAAAGCGTCAGAAAACATATTGTCAGGAATATTTTGAACTCTTTTCCTTTTTTCATCGTGAAAAACCTATATAAATTATCGAAGTCAGAACCTTTGACCTTTATCATTTCATTGATTTCAATTATAAAAATAGTAAAATTTCCCGATACTGAATTTAAAATTCTCCTATTTTGACAAAACAGGGTCATTCCACGGGTCAATAAGGTTCTGATTGATGTGACAAGAAGCGAAAAATAATAAACAATACTATATTGTTTGCGTCATGCTTTTCAAAAACCCATAAGTCACAGCATCGGAGATTTCCTTTCCTTTTCCTTGTCCTTTTGTTTCTGTTTCGGAGGGGAATCATAAGGTATTGTAAACCTGAAATCAGTTCCTTCCCCCGAGTTTGAGATTACCCATATTTTACCCCCAAGCAGTTCAACATAGGCTTTGCAAATTGACAAGCCAAGTCCTGTTCCTCCAAATTTTCGGGAAATGAGGTTATCGACCTGAAAGAACCGTTCGAATATTTTTTCGTGATGCTCCTGAGGGATTCCGATTCCGGTATCCTTTACAAAGAATTCAAGATTGCTATCCTTCAGCTTATATCCAAAATCTATCCGGCCTTCCCTGGTGAATTTGGTGGCATTACTTATAAGGTTTGACAAAATCTGAATCACCTTGATCCCATCTGTTACAATAAAGGATTTATCGTCGGGCAAGCCGGTTTCAAGATTGATTGAAATGAGATCTGATTTCTCCTTATAGCTGAATTGCTCATCGAGGTTTCTCAATGATGAATTAAGGTTTAACTCCTTTATATTCAGCTTAACCTGGCCGCTTTCAATATTTGCTATATCGACTATATCGTTTATAATAGAGAGCAGCTGGTTTCCGCTCTGGAATATGATGTCGATGAACTGATGTCTTTCTTCTTCGGTAGTGTCAGGTTCGTTAAGAAGTGCTGAAAAACCAATTATGGCATTCATCGGCGTCCTTATCTCATGAGAAACGTTGTGAAGAAACGCGGTTTTAAGCCTGTCGCTCTCTTCTGCTTTTTCCTTGGCCGCAATAAGTTCAGACTCTGCAATCTTTCGCAGGGTTATATCCTCAACCATCACCAGGAAGTACTGAACCTCGTCATTGTTATTCCTGATTATGCTGATTGTCGCAGATCCCCAGATGACACTTTTATCCTTACGTATATACCTGTTTTCAGTATGGTAAACCGGGATCTCTTCCGCCACCAGCCGCAGAAGAGATACATCATCTCCTGCAATGTAATCAGGATGGGTAAAGCTTCTGATTGTAACTGATTTCAATTCTTCCTCCCTGTATCCAAGCATTTTACAGAAGGCCGAATTGGCCCGGATAATTGCGAGGTCCTTACCTGTCATTGCAATGCTTATCGGACTCTCCTCGAAAATCTTGCGAAACCGTTCTTCACTTTCTCTGAGAGTCTCCTCAGCAGATTTCCTCTCAGTAATATCCCTGCAAATTGACTGAAAATACCTGACTCCCTCAATTTCAACTTTCCTGGCACTTATTTCCACAGGCATCAGGGTGCCGTCCTTTCTTATATGAACAGTTTCATAGGTGGAATATCCCTTTTCATCAAGGATCCTGCTCTCATTCTCCAGTTCTTTAACAGCCGATGGAGCCCTTATTTTTGCAAGGCTCATCCCTATAAGTTCATCCCTGTCGCGCTGATAAGCCTCAAATGCCCTGTCGTTGGCCTCAATAATGAGCATATTCCTGTCCGTAAGAAGTATTATATCATTGGCATATTTAAGTATATAATCAAAGTGCTTTCGCAAAGCGAGATGATCAAGTTCAGTTTCATACTTTTCCCGGTAAAATCTGGCATTTTCGTTCCACTCAATAATTCCCAGCAAAAGACCTATGGTCAGGATGAAAAGTATTAAAATAATAATCATCATTGCCATCTGATTATTAAGTGCTATAAAGGCTTCACTGTGACTGACTTTTGCAACCATGTACCAGGGGGAGCCCGGAACCTTTCTCATGGCTGCAATCACAGGAGCCCCCCTATAATCAACTCCATCCAGGGTACCTTCAATACCACGTACTGCCATTGCTTCCGGCAGCTTTTCCTCTGACAGCGATTTTCTGAGTTCGAGCTCGGAATTCTTTTTAAATCTAAGATCACTAAGGTAAAGAATCTCGTCACCTTCCTGTCGAACGAGAAAGGATTCAGTTGTTTTACCGGGGACCGGCCAAACCTTAACCAGTGGATAAAGAATCTCTTTTGGATCGACCCTTATTGTCAGTAGTCCAAATACCGAAGAGTCCTTTTGCCAGGTATTTATGAGCGGAATTACAAGATCGAGATGAATATAGTTAATATTGCTTGTCCTGTGAAGGTCAGTAAGAATGGCTGATTCGAGTTTTAACAAATCCGGGAATAATATCTTCAGGTAATCACCCATCATAGTGTCCTTATTCGGATAATACCCCCTTACAATTCCAAGTGAGTCGATAAGAAGGATATTTTTATACTCAGGGATCCTGGTAACAGATTTCAGACTTGCCGTAATTTCACGACGTAGTTTACCATTATTCTTACTATTCAGATATTCGTACAAGAGTTTAACGAAAGGAGTATTCTGCCCTAAAAGTATTGCATCGCTCAACCTTTCATTTCGCCATTGGGCTATCTGACTCACTTTTAGGTCCGCAATAGCTGAAAGTTCAAGATTCTTATCCTTCAGAAGCCTTGTCTTCTGGCTTTTATAATACAGGAAACCCAGCAAGATGCTGCTTGCTGAAATTACTATAAAAAGAACAATTAACAACCACGGAGTAGCCGGTCTTTGCCTGTGCGAAATCATTCTCGTTCGCCCTTAGAAATCTGTTTGAAAAATAAAATCCTTCACATTACCGAATTGTAAAACTAATACTTTTACCAAAAAGTATTTCAATCCTCTCGTTTTATTAGTTCAGGAAAGGATTCCTTCTTCTTAATTATAACCGACGCAATAATTGAAACAAGAAGTATTAGAACAATTATTGCAAGGGATAATAATATGGGTATCTCAATATGAAAGTAGGATGCAAGCATTTTTAAACCAACAAAAGAAAGTACGATAGCAAGTCCTACTTTAAGAAATCTGAATAATCCCATTATTCCCGATACAGCAAAATAAAGAGAACGAAGTCCCAGTATCGCAAAAATGTTTGAGGTGTAAACAATGAATGTATCTTTGCTGATTGCAAGAACTGCAGGGATGCTGTCGACGGCAAATATCAGGTCGGTCGATTCAATTACCAGCAGGACAAGAAATAAAGGTGTTGCAAACAGTTTATTGTCCCGCTTTATAAACAAATGGCCCTCATGGGGTGTGTCTGAAACCGGAAGAAACTTTCGGAACAACCTGACCAGGGCGTTTTTTTCAGGCTCTACTTCCACTTCCTCCTTCTGAAGAAGCATTTTGATGCCGGAAAATACAAGGAAACCACCAAAGAAGAGTACAATCCAATGGAACCTGTTTATCATTGCCACCCCGGCAAAAATAAATATTCCCCTCATTATCAATGCTCCTAAAATGCCCCAGAAAAGTATTTTATGCTGGTATTGGGGCTTAACAGCGAAATATGAGAAGATCAATATGAAAACAAAGATATTGTCGATGCTCAGCGAATACTCGATAAGATAACCAGTAAGAAATTCAAGAGCCTTGGTCCTGCCGAACTCGAAATAAACAAAAACATTAAATATAAGAGCAATTGTTATCAAGACAGCACTCCAGAGAAGCGCTTCCTTTAGTTTTATCTTATGTGCTCTCTTATTAAAGACACCAAGGTCGAGAGCAAGTACTGTGACAATTATTATATTAAATACAACCCAGAATAAGACACTTGCATCCATAAATTCATATTAATCTGCAAAGCTAAAAAATAATTCATTTCTTTTACTTCCGTTTTCTACTCCATAAATCGGCACTTAAATCATCTTCATACCTTAAGGATATTATATTTTCCCGGAAAATCTTTTTTACATTTAAGGCCAGAATTTAAAAATAAAACTATGAAACAACTAAAAGCTATAATCCTTTTTATTATAACCTCAATCGTTATAATTCCATCTCTTTCTTTCTCCCAGAAAAACAGTTCGGGTTTAGGCAAAATCAATTCTGAAGATCTCAGGACATATGTCTCCTTTCTTGCATCACCTTCAATGAAAGGAAGGTCAAACGGGGAATCTGAACTTGAGATAGCGGTGAACTATATAGTTTCACAGGCCAGTCTGATGGGTCTCAAACCAGCCAATGGAACAAGTTATTATCAGCCCTACTCTATTATAAGGAAATTTATTGATCCAAAGAAATCAATGATAAAAGTATTCCGTTCAGACATGGATTCTGTTCAGCTTACTGAGCCTATGTACCAGCTTTTCCCTGCAGGTGCTGCTGATTTTGAAATTGAAGGGGAGGTTGCATTTACCGGTTACGGGATCAAAGCTGAAAAATACAAATATAATGATCTTGAAAATATTACTCCTGAAGGAAAGATCCTGCTGCTGATGAACAGGTCTCCCCTTTCTGAAGATGGCACCAAATATCTCTTTGAGGAGCCTGTATGGTCATCATTTATGAGCATTCAGACAAAGCTTACAGGCTTATTGTTCTCCAAAGCAAAGGCAATTCTTATCGTCTCTGATCCAAAATCCGGATTTTCATCAATCGACCAGCAATATCCCGGAATTGCAAACGAACTGGAATCAAGCAAGTATCTGAAAGGGACCAAACCTTTAGTATTCGATATGCCGGCTATGCCGAGAATAATTTTTGTCCACAGGTCGGTTGCTGATGAAATATTAAAAGGTACCGGCCATACTCTTGATGAACTTCAAAAAAGCATTGATTCGAACCTTAAACCCCAGTCGTTCCTAATACCTGGCAAGAGATTAAAAATAACAGAAACGTCAAC